>JAIRRI010000015.1 GCA_031256055.1 Bacteroidales bacterium | reverse complement strand
GCTCGATATGACGACACTTGCACAGTTCATTTTTTTTTCGTACCTTTGTAGATTAAACTCATCATCATTATGAAACGTACCTGCCTAATTATCGCAACCCTTCTGTTTTCATTGTCTGTATTTTCGCAAAACACCCGTGATTTGCGTCCTGCAATGGAGAAATCCAATTTCCTTTTGCAACTCATCCACCACGGATATGTGGATATTGTGCCGCTAATGCCTCTTGTCGAAAAAGGCACCATTGAGATATTGAAACAATTAGACCCTCATTCACAATACATTTCGCCACAAGATGTGGCACGCGCAAATGAGCAACTGCAAGGCAATTTCGAAGGTATTGGCGTATCGTTTCATATTGTAAAAGATACTATTGTAATTATCGAAGCCATCAGTGGCGGTCCTTCCGAAAGGCTTGGCATTCAAGGCGGAGATAAAATCGTAACTATTGATGGTATGAATGCAACAGGCGACAGTGCCAGAAATGACGTGGTTTTTCGACATCTGAGAGGTAGAAAAGGTACGGTTGTAACAGTTGGTATTCTGCGAAATGGCGTAGTACAGGATTATAGAATTGTTCGGGATAAAATTCCTATCTTCAGCGTTGAAACGTTTTTCATGGAAAACGCCAACACCGGCTACATTCAGGTAGATCGATTTTCACGACAAACCGCAGCAGAGTTTAAAGAAGCTCTGCAAACATTAATCAAACAAGGTGCTAAAAATATTATTCTCGATTTACGCGGAAACTCGGGCGGATACATGGATCAAGGTATTGAGATGGTTAACCAATTTTTGGAAAAAGATTTGTTGATCGTTTACATGGAAGGCGCACATCAACCCAGGCAAAACAACATGTCTACTTCAGGTGGCGCATTCAAAAAGGGCAAACTTGTTGTACTTATCGACGAAGGTTCTGCATCAGCCAGCGAAATTGTTGCGGGAGCCATTCAAGACCATGATCGCGGTATTATCGTCGGACGTCGTTCGTTTGGTAAAGGCTTGGTGCAACGTCCATTCCGTGTACCTGTCGATAGTTCCGAAATTCGATTGACTATTGCAAGATATTACACGCCTTCGGGCAGAAGCGTCCAAAAGCCCTACGAGGATGGATTTGAAAAATATTTCGCCGATATGATGGAGCGCTACAGACACGGCAAAATGGTCAATCCCGACTCCATCAGATTGCCCGATTCGCTAAAATTCCGGACAGCTGGAAACCGCATTGTTTACGGCGGTGGTGGAATTATGCCCGACATCTTCACGCCGATGGATACCAATCGCATTTCGGATTATTATGTTGATCTGCGAAGAACCGGAACTATCAATCGTTTCGTGATGGAATACATGGATAGAGAGCGTAGAAATTTATTGGAAAACTATCCAACTTTTGAGTTGTTTTACGAAAATTTTCAAACCGATGGAGCATTTGCTGAAGAATTTGAGGTTTTTGCTGAAGAAGCAGGGGTTAGACGTAATCGTATTCGAATGGCGAGTGCTGAAAGTTTTTTGAACCGAATGGTTGCGGAAATGAAAAAAGACACCATGCTTGCAGAAAGCGAAACTTACCACGAATATGTCGGACAAGTCCTTTGGTCGGAAGAACGAATGAGAGAATTTCTAATGAATTTGGCCGATGCAGAAGATGCTGTACAACAGCGAATTCAAGAAACGTCCGACAGTTACATTTTATTGCAACTGAAAGCGCTTTTAGCACGAAATCTTTACGGGACAAAATATTATTTCCAAACCATTCGTTCGATTGACGAGGGTTACCAACGTGCTTTGAAAGTTGTTGAAGACGAAAAGTTATTCAAAAAAATGAATATTTCGTTTTAGTCGAAATGACTTGGGAAGCAAGAACAGAACTGCTTTTAGGAGAGGAGAATGTCGCCAAACTGCACGCTTCTCACGTGTTGATTATGGGCTTGGGAGGCGTAGGCTCTTCGGCTTGCGAACACTTATGTAGAGCGGGAGTTGGAGAATTGACCATTGTTGATGGCGATGTGATAAACGAGACTAATCGCAATCGGCAACTGCCTGCATTGGTTAGTAATCAAGGTCTTTTGAAAGCCGAAGTGATGGCGAAACGCTTATTGGATATTAATCCGAATTTGAAGTTACATGTTTTTTCGGAATACGTGAAAGACCAACGAATGTTGGATATTCTCGAACTTGCAAAATACGATTTTGTTGTTGATGCGATTGATACATTTTCACCAAAAACGTATTTAATCGTGCATTGTCTCAATCTAGGCTTGCGATTGGTCAGTTCGATGGGATCGGGCGGAAAAACCGATCCAACACAAATTCAAATTGCCGATATTGCACAAACCTATCAATGTCCGTTGGCGGATGCTTTGCGCAAACGGCTTCACAAATTGGGCTATTACAGCGGGTTTCATGCAGTTTTCTCTGCTGAGAAAGTGCGTGAAAATTCGGTGTTGCATTGTGAAGAGGATGTCAACAAAAAATCAACTGTTGGAACGATTTCGTATATGCCGCCGATTTTTGGGGCGTATTGTGCGTCTGTTGTAATTCGGGAATTGATTGGAGAAAGCGTGGTTTCGACGTTGCCGATTCCGACGAAAATTAAACAGAAAATTGTAGGGGCGAGGCATGCCTCGCCCCTACAACAGCCTATTTGAAACATTTTACCCTTGATGACATACGCCGAAACCACCGATTATCTTTTTTCTGCACTCCCCATGTACCAACGCATTGGTGCAAGTGCATACAAAGCCAATTTGGATAATACGATAAAATTATTAGCCGAATTAAATAATCCAGAAACGAAATTCAAAAGTATTCACGTTGCGGGAACGAATGGAAAAGGTTCAACTTCGCATATGTTGGCTTCGATTTTTCAAACGGCAGGCTACAAAACAGGGCTTTACACATCTCCACATTTGAAAGATTTTAGAGAGCGAATTAAAATTGACGGTGTTTGTATTCCTGAACAAAATGTGGTGGATTTTGTTGAAAAAAATCGTGGTTTATTTGATGACATAAAACCCTCTTTCTTTGAAATGACAGTGGCTTTAGCATTCGACCATTTTGCAAAAGAGCAGGTCGATATTGCCATTATCGAAGTGGGTATGGGCGGACGATTGGATTCGACCAATGCGATTACTCCTTTACTTTCGGTGATTACAAATATCGGTTTAGATCATACGCAATTTTTAGGCGATACCTTAGAAAAAATTGCAGCAGAAAAGGCGGGCATTATCAAACCAAAAATACCAGTTATTATTGGCGAGACAAACGAAAAAACAGCGCCTGTTTTTTTAGAAATAGCCAAACAAAATCATTCGGAAATTGTGTTTGCAGATCAACATTTCGTAGAGACGCACGGCTGTGCGTCTCTACATGCAGACTGCGATTTACAAGGAATTTACCAGAAAAAAAATATCAAAACAGCCTTATCTGCCATTTTTTCTATAAAAAATCAATTCAAAAATCTTTCGGAAAACGCAATTCAAGAGGGTTTAGCAAACGTCGTAAAAAACACGGGATTAATGGGACGCTGGCAAATCATCGGCGAAAAACCGTTAATTGTTTGCGATACTGGACACAACGAAGACGGTATTAAACAAATTTTACAACAAATCGAACAAACACCACATCACAGATTACATGCGGTTTTTGGAGTAGTAAACGACAAAGATGTTACAACAATTTTATTGTTGCTCCCCAAACATGCAACCTATTATTTCTGCAAAGCCAATCTTCCACGAGCCTTGAGTGAAACGGATTTGCAAGAACAAGCACAAAAATTCGGTTTACAAGGCGACGCTTTTTCGACCGTTCGCGAAGCCCTTGAAACAGCAAAAAAATCAGCACATCCAAATGATTTAATTTGGGTCGGCGGCAGTACGTTTGTAGTGGCTGATGTATTGTAATTGAACAAAAAAAATTGGTCATGTCAAAAAAAAAATGTACCTTTGTGAAATTTAAAATCTTACAATCATGAAAATACAAGTATTAAAGCTCACAGCAATTTTGTTGATTTTGGTAGTCATATTGGTTTCCTGCAAAAAAGAAGAAAAATGCATGTCTTTTGTTACCATTGCACAGGGTAGTTTAAATGTGGACGTAGAGGAAGTATCGCTACAACAAGGTATCGTTATTAAAACTCAAAAAGAATGGGAAGATTTAGAAACAATAATGGACGGTATGGTGAATTTTAGCGAAACGGAAATAGATTTCGATAAATATCAAATAATAGCTGTTTTTGATAAAGTTCGGTATAGCGGTATTTGGAGCATTGATGTTATATCTATAACAGAACACTCCAACAAAATTGTTGTAAAAGCAAGAGCGTATTCTTTAAGCGGATCTACATCACCAACAGTTATAAGTCGACCTTATCATATAGTGAAAATGCCTATATCCAGTAAAGAAATAGAACTTAGATATATTTAAAATCAAAAAAGTAAACAAAATGAAAAGAAAATTGATTTTATTGATAGTTCTGGCAATTGTACAAGTACATTTCCATGTAGTGTATGCTCAGCAAGGACGAGATCCACACAAGGAAATTTTAGTGTTTTTCACTGATGGAGTGCAACGCGAAACTCAATACGAAAAAGGTATTACAATCATGTACTCGTCTATAAAATCGGAGACCTTAAGAGCAGAATTGGATAGAATAGGTATTAATGAACAACTTTTGGAAGTGGCAAACCCAACATTTAGAGAGGTCGATACTTTGACAATATTGTCGGATGGAACAAGGTTAATACAAGCAAATATGACAAAACTGTTTCGCATCCATGTTCCGGAAGGAAGGTCGAGAACGGAATTGATTGGTGAGTTAAACCGTTTACCTGAAGTGTTATATGCCGAAGCTAACGGAACAACAGCCCCTTCCCTTGTCACTCCAAATGATGAAAGATACGGTGAACAATGGGCATTGCAACGTATTCAAGCAGAAACAGCCTGGGACATTTATACAGGTAATCCGAATTCAGTTATTGCTATTTTTGATGGGGGTGTTGATATAAATCATGAAGATCTGCGCAATAAAATATCAGGAGGAGATGCCACTTGGGGGTGGGGTGGTCATGGCATACATGTTGCAGGTATTGCAGCGGCAAGTACAAATAACACTCACGGAATTGCCGGAGTGGATTGGAATGCCCGTATACATCCTCGACGGGTTGATATCTTGGATGATGTGGGTATCTATAATGCAATCATAAATTCTGTAAATTCCAATCCAAATGCTTATGTGTTCAACCATAGTTGGGAATTAACAAACTCCAACGGGAGTTCAGGAAGAAATTCCAGTACCGTAGCGCAGGCATTTGCGTACGCACACAAAGCCAATCGAACAAGTGTTGTTTCTATGGGAAATCATCAGCTCACACAACCAAATGTAATCACCTATCCTGCTGGATTTGGCGGTGTAATATCAGTAGGCTCTACCAATTCTAATGATGTGATAAGTAGTTCTTCCGCTCAAGGTAACCATATTGATGTTTCTGCTCCTGGAGTGAGTATTCTTTCCACTTACACAAATGGAGATTATACCTATCTTTCAGGAACCTCTATGGCAGCTCCACATGTGGCAGGATTAGCCTCTTTGCTGAAAGGCTATCGCCCTCAGTTTTCAAATGATGATATCACACAAATTATTCGATTAAGTGCAGACAAAGTACCTGCGATGAATGGTGCAAATTTTACATCAACATATGGTTACGGACGCATCAATGCAGGCAGAGCTTTGGAAATAGTACGTGACAATCATGTCCGTCAATGGACGGCAACAGGTGGTATTAGCCAAGGTGCTTCAAATCCTTACCAGGGCAGTTTAATGGGCGTTTCTGGTTTAGCATCTCAAGTATATTTTTTAGAACGTCATGAAGTGCACAAAACGGTCACTTTCCCTGAGCCGTTTCTTCATATCGAAGGAATTTGGGGCAGAGGTGTCGGCACCACAGGCTGGAGTCGTGCAAATCCTAATTTTGGAATCGGTTTTTGCGAAGTCGTGTCTTACACGTCAAACAGCGTTACACTCCGAACGTATGTTTATTTAGTGAGAGATATACACATGTATTCTTTAGGTTGGCATCCAACCACACCTGTTAATACAACATTTGCTTATACGGTTTTAGGTACGCTTATGCCAACTATCTTCGGTCCTGATTTTATTTGTTTTTCAGGCGATTATACATTAGATAATAACAATCTTCAAGTTTCTTCATGGAAAGTAGAACCGGATAATCTTTTTGATGTTTACCCCGATAACAACAAGGTAACCGTAAGAGCTATCGCTCCTCATGGAAAATCTGCGACGCTTTCGGCCTTGGTGAATGGGGTAACTATAAATAAAACTATCAAAGCCTGCAGTGTTAGCATCAATGGCCCCGATGTTATCGGAAAAGAATCCTGCCAAGCAACCTATACCTATAGTTTTCCTCCTGTTATGTCAGACCCTGCAGAGCCCGGTGGTCCCAAAAGGCCTCCCATGCTACTGGACGTTGTAATCCCCCTTGAATGGCGCTGTGATGATAAGATCAAAAAAATAAGCGACGAGAACGAATTTTTTGAAGTTACATTCAAAGGTCCGGCAAGTTCTATTCTTGCCCCTATCAGTCCCGGAGGACCGACAGTAGGACCGATAGTAGAAGCGACTGTTCCTACAACCAACAATATTTATTTTCGTTTTTGGTACCACGGCCGGGAGTTTGAAGTTTCCAAACGGGTTCAAATCCGCCCGAGCGTTTCACTGTTCCATGGAGGTATCTATGCTCATGCGTATCATGGTATTCCTGCCCAACTGCAAACAGGTGTGCGCTACTATTTGATGGCTAACCTGCCACCACCTTCAAGCTATATTCCGTCGCAATATCGGTGGGAGGTTTCAAAAAATGTAGTCATCACTAATCCGCAAGAAGCAGGGCCTGAAGTAATGGTATTTACAGGTCGATCAACCGAAAATCAGCCGTTGTTTTTTCCTGAACCCGGACAATACATCATCAAACTGCGGGTATTGGACGGCTGTGGCTGGACTTTGGCTGAACAATATGTAGTTACGGTTGTGCATGGTTTTAAAATTATTTACTCCCCAAATCCTGTGAATAGTGAACTCACCATAGAATTTGAAGAACTCCCCACGGCGGAAGATCAAACTGTAGAATACACCGTGAAGCTCCTTGATAATCTCGGCAATGCTCCGAGACAAACGCGGTTTCGACATCATCGTCGCGATGGCAGACCTAGACCGGTGAAATTCAACACCTCATCATTGCCACCCGGCACGTATTACCTGCACGTGGAAGGCGCTGGAGAATTAATTCGAGAACAAATTATTGTAACACGGTAATCATCAAAATAAAATATGTCTAAAATAATCAAAATATTCGCTTTAATCGCCTTTCTCGGCATTATAATTTTAACTGAAAGTTGTCGGAAAGACCCTGTATTCAATACTGATCCGAGTTTTCGTTTGGAGTTTTCTAATGATACGATAAGGTTTGACACCATTTTCACATCGTTGGGATCAACCACGCTTTCGCTCAAAGTGTATAATCGAAGCAATAAAGATATTGATATTCGCACCATCCAATTGATGGGCAAAGAGGCTTCTTATTTCCGAATTACTGTGGATGGTGACACATCGCTTTTTCAGCGCAATGTCAGACTTCGCGCGAAAGACAGTTTGTTCATTTTCATCAGAGTAACAATAGATCCCAACAATGATGCCAATCCGCTTGCAATATGGGATTACATTCGATTTTCTTATAACAATCGTTCGCAAGATGTGGTACTTTCCGCGTTTGGACAAGATGCGATTTTTCATCATGAAATAGATGGCTATTTTCCCTATTTCGATGGTACGGACACGCTCTACATTCCTTACACTATTGCGGATTGTAGCACACCCTGGACGGCTGGAAAACCTCACGTTATGTTTAGATATTTACTTGTTCAATCGGGTGATGAATTGATTTTGGAAGCCGGAACTCGCCTGCATTTTGCGCCCGATGCAGGACTTATTGTTGATAATGGAGGAAGTTTGAAAATTCGTGGAGAGTTTGGTAGAGAAGTAGTTTTTGATGGTATGCGCATGGACGAAGCTTACAGAAATACAACCGGTCAGTGGGGACGAATTTGGCTTTTTGCGGGAAGCATCAACAACGAAATAAATTGGGCGATCATCCGAAACGGAAAAATTGGGCTTTTAGTTGACAGTATGGCTAATGATGACCGCACGCTAACTATTGAAAACACGATTATCGACAATATGCAAAGCCATGGCATTTGGGCACGAAACGCCGATATTCTTGGAAATAACCTGCAAGTAAGCAATTGTGGCGAACGCTTGTTAGAATTGGTCGGAGGTCGTTATGCCTTCGAGCACTGCACATTTGCGAATTATTTTAGGCATTTGACTTCGTTTCGAAGAACTGCATCGGTTTTACTGAAAAATTATACTTATTCCAATAGCGCGGAAATCTCGTTGCATCCGTTGATGCGTGCGGATTTCACGAGCTGCATAATTTATGGTTCTCGAACAGAAGGTGAATTGGAATTGGATTTAAAATCGGAAACCACCGATAATTACAATTTTTCTTACTGCAATATACGCACTCGAATCAACACAAATAGTAGCAGGTTTCAGGAGTGCCAAATCAATATTGATCCATTTTTCAAAAATATTACACCTCCGAATTTTGATTTTGATATTGCAGGACCGCCATCATCTCAAACTTCAGGTGTTATTGGTAAAGGCAAGCCTGGTTCGCTTATTTCTCGCGACTTGAAAAATCGCCTTCGACCGTGGTTTTCGACTATCGGTGCTTACGAATTCACAGAGTAATAAATGGAAAAGGGGCGTATTCAATACGCCCCTACATTTTTACGGTAGAAAATTATCTACACATTTTCCTCTGCCGGCGCAACTCCTGAACCGGGGCGCATTTCAGATTCTTTCACCATAATCACTTTGCCTTCCCACTCGGCGCCGTTGAGTTCGGCGATGGCTTTTCGGGCTTGTTCATCGTTCGACATTTCAACAAAGCCATAGCCTTTGGAACGTTTGGTGTTACGGTCGAAAATAATTTTTGCAGAAGTGACTTCGCCATATTCGGCAAAAATACTTTCCAAGTTTTCTTTCCGAATTTTGTAATTCAGATTAGCAACAAAAATGTTCATAAAAAAATGAAATAATTAAAAATAACTTGCAAAGGTACGAAAAAAATTTGAACTGTGCAAATAATAACCGTCATTCCGAGCGCAGTCGAGGAATCCCCTTGCTATGGGATGTCTCGACTACGTTACACTCCGCTCGACATGACGGTTACAGGATCTTTTTCACAAACTCAACCTCATTTAAACCATCGAAATTTCCCGAACTCATCAACAGCAAATTGGCATTTTTCCAAGATTTTTCGAGTAAATGCTGTTGTAATTTTTGACTGTCGTTGAACACTAAAATATCCTCTCTGGCGAAGGCTTTTTTCACCATTTCGATGGTAATTTCAGGCAGTTTCTTATGTGCAATCGTGTGTGGATTGAAATAAACAATCGCTTCATCGGCGGCATCAAATGCGCCTTTGTATTCGTTCAAAAATTCTTGAGTCAGACTGCTAAATGTGTGCAATTCCATACAGGCAACCAATGTGCGATTGGGGAATTGTTCTTTCACGGCAGCCACGGTTGCACTTAATTTCGACGGTGAATGTGCAAAGTCTTTATAAATCGCTGTATAGTCTGATTTTGCTACTAATTCCAAACGTTTGGAAGCACCTGCAAACGATTGTATCGCCGTTAGAAATTGTTCATCCGAAACGCCCACACGTTTGCAAACTTCCCACGCACCGCAGATATTCTGCAAATTGTGTTTCCCAAAAACTTGCAAGGGATAGGATTTTTCGTCGAAAACAATTGACGTAATTCCGTTTTCAATTGTGTATTCGGGAAGACTATACGGAATTTTCAGAATATCTGCACGAACATTTGTTGCAATTTTATTTACTTCATCATCTCCTGAATAGTAGATTAAACAGCCATTTTGCGTGATTTCATCTGCAAAGATTTTGAATTGTTCCACATAAATTTGAAACGTCGGAAACACATTGATATGATCCCACGCAATACCATTGATAAGCGCAATATCGGGTTTATAAATATGAAATTTCGGACGGCGATCAATCGGCGAAGTCAGATACTCGTCGCCCTCCAAAACCATAAACGGTGCATCATCTGTAAGTTTTACCATCACTTCAAAACCCGCCAACTGTGCGCCAACCATATAATCGCAAGCGATATTCTGTTCTTTCAAAACGTGCAAAATCATTGCTGTTATAGACGTTTTTCCGTGACTTCCGCCGATAACAATGCGTGTTTTATGTTTCGATTGTTTATATAAAAATTCCGGAAACGAATAAATTTTCAGACCTAACTCCTGGGCTTTTAAAAGCTCAGGGTTATCTTTTCTGGCATGCATTCCAAGAATTATAGCATCTAAGTCTTTAGTGATTTTTTCGGTATCCCAGCCGATTTTTTCCGGCATTAATCCATACTTCTGCAAACGGGATTTCGCAGGATCAAAAATTTCGTCGTCAGTACCCGACACGTTGTAACCTTTGAGATGAAGTGCAATCGCCAAATTGTGCATAGCAGCGCCTCCTATTGATATGAAATGGATGTTTGGCATAACGTTTTTTTTCACAAAGATACGAAAAAAAATGAAATAAAACGGTTAGGGTTTTGCAAACTTCGGATTTGTGATAAACGTAGAATCTGTCAAGGTATGCAAAAAGGCTATCAGTTGACGTTTTTCTCTATCGGTAAGTTGCACGCCGCCTTGATGGACTTGCTTCATATTCGGGTCAATGGTGGGCGACCACTTCAAGCCTGTGCTGTAAAATTCAACCACTTCTTCGAGGGTTTTAAATCGTCCGTCGTGCATATAAGGCGCGGTTAGAGCGATGTTACGGAGAGTTGGGATTTTGTATTTTCCGATGTCTTGAGGATCTTTGGTAATGGAAAACCGGTCGCGAAGGTCGTTGTGTTCGGCGTCTAATCCGTTGTTTGAGTAGCCGTAAGTTGAAAACAAACGACTTCCTGAACCGCCATGACAATGAAAACAATCGGCTTTTTCTGTTTCAAACAGCATCCAACCTGCCATTTCATCATCGGTCAATTGCGCTCTGCCTTGCATAAATCTGTCGAATTTGCTATCCGCCGAAATCAGTGTGCGAACAAATTGTGCAATGGCTTTGCAAATGCGGTCAATCGTTACTTCGGGTGTTCCGAATGCTGCTTCAAACATAGGTGGATATTTTGATATTGAGGCTATCGCACTCACACTTCTTTCAACCGTCCCATGAATTTCGTGAGGCGCAGCAATCATCATCCACACAAAAGATTCGAGATTTTTTTGATTGAACGGCTCTTGTGCAGGGACGCCATAATTAGCGTTTCCTAAGTTTTGATTTGACGAATGAACCATGCCGTTCCACATATATCCATCGTGCTGAAACACCAGATTTATCAAGGGCATCATCGCATGTGGCGTTTTAATTCCGGTTAAACCGAACATTCGTCCGCTTTCGACATCGTAAAATTGATTGTCCATTCCACTCTCAAACGCATTTTCCTGACGATGGCACGAATAACAACTCATCATCGAATCCAACTCAAACCGTCCCGACAACCGCCCTTCGTAGAACAAATGACGACCTAATTCTACGCCTTCAACCGTCATCGGATTATCCGAAGGGATGTTCAAAATCGTTGGAAAATGCAGAGGAATTTCAATGGTGTAAGGTCGTGGAAGAGGCTTTGGTGGTTTTCCAGGACAAGCGCACAAAACCAGCAATGCAGCGATACACACAAGATTTATAATTGATATGTGCAAACGTTTTTTCAATCGTTTTTTATAACAAAAATATGATAACTATTTATTTCATTTCAACCAATTCCATACTGTTCAACAGTTGATGATTGCCGTCGTAAGTTTCACTTTTCACAATACCAACATTGGGCGCACCCCACGAAACGACATAAGTGTGGTCAGTAGATCCTAACTTGGTAATCGCAACGGTTTGTGTAATTTTGTGGCTTTTGAATGTCCCAGCCGGAACAGTTACTTCCTCTATGTCCACACATTTTCCATCGGTCATACTTACGTCCACATGCACATTTATGATGCCTCTTGCTATGTTTGCATTCATGTGTGCATCTTTAAGCGTTTCTCCGGGCATTAGGTTATTCGGAAATTGCAAGGGTGTGCCTGTAACACCTATTATTTTTTCGTTCGAACTTTTCAACTTGCCGACAAAAGGATATTTCAAATCAAAAATCATCATACCATCCTTGATGAGCATTTCACAAGGTACTTCTACAAGAGTTGTGTGGTTTTTATCCATACTTTCATACAGATAATGGATGGTCATGTTGTCGTTCGAACCTTCCACCGCATTGAGCGTTTGTCGCAAATAACCCGTTATTGCACCATGGTCATCTTTTTGTGCAAACATCAATACGGTTCCTGTTTTAGTAGGAAAGAAGATGTTTTGTGCATGTAGCGCTGCTGTACTTGTAACAAATGCTGTCACTAATAGTAATTTGATTTTGTGTTTCATAGGAATAGGTTTTTTTGCAAAGATACGAAAAAAATTGCTAATAACTTAACAATTTATTGACATTTTACACTTTTTAACAATGAAATGTTGTGCATTTCGCTTTTTTTCGTATCTTTGCAGGATAAACCCTAATATTTTCTACTTATGAAACCAACCAACCTCCGAACCGACGAATTTAAGATCTCGAAAGGAAACATCGTCAAAGTAAATTTTATCAAACACGCATCGTTGTTTTTTGAAATAAACAACTACATTATTCACGTTGACCCTGTGTCTGAATTTGCTGATTTTTCAGCGTTTCCGAAAGCGGATTTAATTTTGTATACTCACGATCATTACGACCATTTTTGTGCTAATGCTGTAGAACATATTTTAACCGAAAAAACGGAAATTATTTGTACACTTGAAGTTGAAACTGCGTTGAAAAACTTGAATATCAAAAACAGTATTAAAGTTTTGAAAAACGGCGAAATAGCAGAGATTTCAATACCTGACGTAGAATTTTCGATTTTGGCTGTTCCGGCTTACAACACCACACAAACCCAGTTTCATCCGAAAGGTCGTGATAACGGCTATGTGCTGATGATTGACGACATCAAATTTTATATTCCGGGTGATTGCGAAGACATGCCTGAATTAGTCGAACATCAAGACTATGAGGTCGTTTTTCTGCCTGTGAACCAGCCTTATACCATGACCATTGATCAATGCGTAAACGCCGTACAAATGATGCGACCGAAAGTGTTTTATCCCATTCATTGCGGCGATACCGATATAAATGTGCTAATGGACAGGCTCAAGGATATTAAAGGAACGGAAGTTCGGCTGTGTGATATGTAACTTTCGCCACTGGGTTAAACCGAAATTTGGCACCATCCGAAAGGCGGACGCATGTGAAATTTTTTCGCAAACGTTCGCCTTTTTCAAATAAATCGTCATTGTATTTGAAACGTGCTTTGGGTGGAAGTTGTTCGACTGTCATTTCATTTTCTGAGCGTTTTCTCACGTTATAACGTTCCAAAACTCGCATCAATTGTGGATCTGAAGCCGTTGAAGCAGGAACTTTTTTCATATAATTTTGCAATGCCAGACAAATATCGTCGGGAAAAATTTCCAAGTGTATGAATTGCTGAAGCAGGCGTCTGAAGTAAGTTTTCCACTCGTTTCCATGCGCTTGTGCACGAGGGCCATCATTTACAAACACTAATAAATGCGCATATTCATGTAAAAATGTAATCAAAAAAGCATATGTATTCAAATCGCCATTGACTGTGATTTTGTGAAATTCGCCGATTTTTTGCGGAGCGCGATAATCGCCAAACACTCGACTGCGTGGCGCCATCAAACCCAAGTGAATCGGGTATTTTTGAAGAAAAATCACCACCTCATCAAGCGCTTTTTCGGGAATAAACGGGGTTAAACTCGTTCGTAAATCGTAACATTTTTTCATGATTTTCGAGTGTCATTTTCTACGATTTTTGACTCGCGATACAGGTTCTCCTTTTTTATTATACTTTGCGCAATCGCAGTTATCTGTTTTTCCACTTGGTGCTTTGCGTTTGTTCGGGTAGTGTGTTTTCGTGTTTTTCTTTGAGGTGCACGAAGTAGACGTAAAACACAATGACATTGCGAAAAAGAGCAGGAGATATTTTAGAAATTTGAACATAAAAATGGAGAATGTAGGGGCGTATTACATACGCCCTTGAATGTTATTTGTTTTTTACGATACTTTCTGCGAATTTTCGTGTTTCTATATCAGTTTCTGTCAAAATTTCCAATGTGATATTTTTTTCGAAAGGAATGTTTTTCAAACACTCCTCAATCAAATCAGACATCTGCAAAAAACCGATTTTGTCTTGTAAAAACGCTTGCACGGCAACTTCATTCGCTGCGTTCAAAATACAAGGCGCATTTCCACCTTTGTGCCCTGCATCATATGCCAATTGCAGGTTTCGGAATGTTGAAACATCTGGTTTTTCAAATGTTAATTGTCCGATTTGTGCAAAATCAAATCGCGGATAATTTGTTGAAAGTCGCTCGGGGTAAGCCATTGCGTATTGTATCGGCAATTTCATATCGGGTAACCCCAACTGCGCTTTAATTGAACCATCGATAAATTGAACAGCCGAATGTATGATTGATTGCGGATGAACCACCACTTCAATTTGATCAAAATCCACACCAAACAACCATTTGGCTTCAATGACTTCGAGCCCTTTGTTCATCAGAGTTGCCGAGTCTATGGTGATTTTTTGTCCCATCGTCCACGTGGGGTGTTTCAAGGCTTCATGCTTGGTGATATGTAGTAATTCCGCTGCTTTTTTTCCTCGAAACGGACCGCCCGAACTTGTCAGAATGAGTTTTTCAATCGGATTTGTATATTCTCCGCACAAACATTGAAAAATAGCCGAATGTTCAGAATCCACAGGTAATACAGAAACTTTGTGTTCGAGTGTTAATGCCGAAATTAATTCACCTGCAACTACTAATGTTTCTTTGTTTGCTAATGCGATTGGCTTCTTTGCTTTGATAGCATGTATCGTCGGTAATAAGCCCGCAGAGCCGACAATAGCCGTTAGCACCATATCCACCGTGTGCATTTCTACCACTTCATTCAACGCTTTACGTCCCGCAAAAACCTTGATGTCATGAGGTTTCAACGCCTCACTTACATTTTTATAGTAGGCTTCGTTACCGATAACTACTGCATTCGGATTGCATAGAATAGCCTGTTGCACCAGCAATTCCCAATGATTTTGAGCCGTTAGAACTTCTACTTCAAAACACTCCGATTGCTCGGAAATCACTTCCAAAGCCTGTGTTCCGATAGAACCCGTAGAACCTAATATGGCTATGCGTTTTTTCATTAAAATGCGATATAATCTCTCGGATTTACAGGAGAACCGCTGTACCAAAGTTCAAAATGCAAAATCGGTCCTTTGTAGCCTTCGCCCGAATTACCGATAAATGCAATCGGTTCGCCCGCTTTTACATAATCTCCGACGCGTTTCAAAACGGCAGAATTGTGTTTGTAAATCGAAAGCATATTATTTTCGTGCTGAATGGCGATTACATACTCGCCATCTACTGTCCACTCCGACGAAACCACCGTGCCGCTTTGAATGGCTTTAATCACATCATTCTTTTTACCGGTAATATCTATCCCAAAATGCTTGTTGTAAGCATTGAAATCAGCTATAATCGTTCCTTCGAGAGGAACATAAAACAACTTTCTTGATGAAGATTGTGTGTTGAAAACAGTTCCTAAACGTACAGCTTCTCCTGTACTTTCGGTTGATGGTGCCCGAAGTTGTTGGACCAAATTAAATTTTTCGCCTTTTTCGACCTGTTCACGCAGCAGATCGTCTTCTCTGGAGCGTTCGTAAACAATATCACTGTAGTTTTGAATGATGGCCGAATCTTTAATGTCTTTGACGTCTTCAATCGGTATCTCTCCGGAAATAGCCAAATTCATGGCGTATAAAAGTTTTCCCTGAGCATTGACCAACGCCTCTAACGAATCCACTTTACTTTGATTAAGATAAGCCATCTGCACAATCTCATCTTTGGTATACCCCGGAATGAATTCACGCAAGGAAGTGAATGCAACAAGCATCAACGTTCCTGCAATCAATATAATAAACGTCATTCCGACCGTTACAAATACATTCAATCGCGACATTCGAAACGAAAACCTTTCTTCAAACGTCTCATTCATAACCACTAACCGATACTTATGATGAACGTTTGAAAAAAATTTACGATACCAATATTTGAAAAATCGTCCCATTATAGTTTTGCAAAGATACGAATTTTTTTGATATTAAAGAAATGCTTTTTGAAAACTAAATTTGGAAAAATCAAAAATAATAACTAACTTTGTAAAACAAAACAAACAAAATCAACTTAAATCAAATAAAAAAACATGAAACACTTAACCATCATTACACTCGCAGCCCTTACGCTTATGTGCAGTTGCAATTCTAACTCCAAAAACCCGTTTTTTCAAGAAAACTGGGACACCCCTTGGGGTGTAAATCCGTTCGACAAAATTAAATGCGAACATTACAAACCTGCTTTCATGGAAGGTATGAAACGTCACAACGCTGAAATCAACGCTATTGTGAACAATCCGGAAGAACCAACGTTTGAAAATACTATTGTTGCTCTCGAAGCCTCAGGCTTATTCCTCGAAAGAGTCATGCTCTGCTTTTTCAACATCATTTCTTCGGAACGTACTGAGAAATTGACCGCTCTCGATGAAGAAATGGCACCAATTTTGTCGAAACATGGCGACGAAATAGCCATGAATCCGAAATTGTTCGACCGTGTGAAAGCGGTTTACAACAACAAAGAAAACCTTACCCATCTTGACGCAGAAGATTTGATGTTGCTCGATATCACGTACAAAAACTTTGTTCGCGGTGGTGCAAATTTGGATGAAAATTCCAAAGCACAATTAATGAAAATCAATGAAGAACTTTCGATTTTGGGAACGCAATTCGGCAGTAATGTGCTGAACGATCAGAATGCATTTGTTTTGATTATCGATAACGAAGAAGATTTGGCAGGACTTCCGGCAGCCGTTATTGCAGCAGCAGCCGATTTGGCAAAGCGTGAAGGACACGAAGGAAAATGGATGTGGAAATCGCTTCAACGATCAGTGTTTACACCACTTTTAACGTTTTTAGATAATCGCGATTTGCGCGAAAAAGTATGGAGCGCGTATGTGAATGTAGGTAATAATGGTAACGAAAACGACAACAATCAAATCGTTTCAAGAATTGCAACTCTCGAATTGGAAAAAGCGAAACTGTTTGGCTTCGAAACCTCTGCAGCCTTCGTTT
>JAIRRI010000047.1 GCA_031256055.1 Bacteroidales bacterium | reverse complement strand
ATTATTTACTTCGTGCAACAAAAACGAAATTCAGCAAGGAATTACCGCAACTAAAGATCAATTTCATTCCGTTTTAAGAATGAATATGAATAATATCGGAACAAATTTTGAAGTTCAATTTGATATTCCTGTTCGAGAAGCTGAAAAAAGTTTAGACCCTGTAATCATAGAAGCAAAAAAATATCTGTATTCTAAGGGCTTTACAGTGCAAGAGATTCAAGAAATGATTGCTATAGAAGGTGCAACCGAGTATGATTTAATTCCCCTTGTGATTTTTTTGCAAGAAACAGAATTTCCGCAAAATGAAAATCCATTTTTTCAGTGTGCTGCAGTTGTGATTGGCGCAGATGTTATTGGAGTACCATCGCCATCTAAAACAGCAATCAAGCAAACGTTCAGCGCTTCGGTTTCAAAAGCGTCGGGACCTGTTGCAGCTGCATGTTAGGATCAGCTATCTATTGTATAGTGGCAGGTCATTAAGGTTTTATAAATTCAATATAATATGAAAAAAAATAACATCTCATGTTTCATCAGGAATAATTTCCTTTTATGTGTATATGTTGTAGTTTTTGTCTTTGCATTACTTTTAGGGATAAAATTTGGGGATAAAGTAAGCATTCCTCCAATATTCTACAGAATTTTGTACATAATAATTATAGTTAGTATGGTACTATACTTCATTAAATACTTAGCTAAAAAAATGACTGAGTAAACTATGCGAGGTTTTTCAACTGCATTATTTATCCTGCTATTCTTATGATATTTGCAAGCAAAATGCATAAGAGTAGCGGGATTATTTCAAAAAATTTACCTAATAGTTTCTCCAATTTGATAAACTTTTCCCCATTAGAGTAATTGCACTACAATCGGTGATTTGTATTTGCACATAATCACCGATTTTTTCATTGGTACGATTAAAAACTACGACTTTATTCTGTGAATTTCGACCAAAATAGCGTTTGTCGGATTTTTTGGAAACGCCTTCAACCAAAACCTCAAACGTTTTGCCAATATCGGCTTGATTGCTTTTGAGCGAAAGTTCTTGCTGTTTGTTGATAATCTCTGTTAATCGGCGTGATTTCACATCATCGGGAACATCGTCGGGATAGTTTTTGGCAGCAAATGTGTCAGGGCGTTCCGAGTATTTGAACATGAACGCAGACGCATAACCTACAGTTTCCATAAGGTTTAGCGTATTTTGATGATCGTCTTCGGTTTCGCTGCAAAAGCCCGCGATGATATCTGTTGAAATACTACAATCGGGTAAATAACGGCGGATTGCGGAAATTCGATCCAAATACCAAGCCGTATCATATTTGCGTTTCATTTTTTTGAGAACTGCGTCGCTTCCTGATTGAATGGGTAAATGGATGGCTTTGCAGATATTCGGATATTGGCTCATGGTTTGCAGTAATTCGTCGCTCAAATCTTTGGGGTGTGATGTTGCAAAACGCACGCGGAGTAGGGGATTGACGTCAGCGACACGAGCCAAAAGTTGTGCAAAATTCACATCATTATAATGATATGAATTCACGTTTTGTCCTAATAACGTGATTTCGCGATAACCTTGTTCGAATAATTTTTGGGCTTCACTAACGATAGTTTCGTAATCTCGACTTCGCTCTTTTCCGCGTGTGTAGGGCACTACGCAATATGCACAAAAATTTTCACATCCACGCATGATTGCAATAAACGCCGAAACTTGATTATCGCCGACACGAACAGGTTCGATTTCCGCGTATGTTTCTTCTTCCGAAAGCAGCACGTTTACGGCTTTTTCACCGCTTTCTACCGTATTTAACAAACTCGGCAAATCGCGATAAGCGTCAGGTCCAACCACCAAATCCACCGATTGTTGAAGTTGCATTAACTCTTCCTTCAAACGCTCTGCCATGCAGCCCAAAATACCAATTTTCAAATGTGGTTTTTTCTTTTTCAAAAAACCGAATTCTTGCAAACGGTTGAGTACGCGCTGTTCGGCGTGATCGCGAATCGAACAGGTATTCATTAAAATAATATCAGCCTCTTTGTAATGTTCAATCGGCGCATAACCTGCTGAAATTAAAACAGAATGCACAATTTCGCTGTCCGAAAAATTCATCTGACAACCGTAAGTTTCTATAAAAAAAGTTCGATTCATGTTGCAAAGATACGATTTTTTTCGTATATTTGCACAAATTTTAATAATCAAATTATGGAACCAATTTACACAGCCGAAGTAACCTCTATTGGAGGCAGAAACGGACAAGTCAAATCTTCTACAGGCTCGTTGAACCTTGAAGTGCGCTCACCGAAAGTACAAGGTGGCGCTGATGATTCTCATGCCAATCCCGAACAACTTTTTGCTGCAGGCTATGCCGCTTGTTTGGGTGGTGCTATCAATTACGCAGGTTTGTTGAGAAAACTGCGAATTAACACGGAAATAAACATCAAAGTCAGTCTTTACAAAAGAGATGACGTTGAAGTTGGGTTTAAATTAGGTGTTGAGATAGACGTGAAAATTCCCGATGTTGATCAACAAACAGCGGAAGAATTGGTGAAAGAAGGGCACACTATTTGTCCGTATTCATACTCTATTCGGAATAATGTGGAGGTTGTGACGAAGGTTCGGGTATCATAGCAAGGAGATTCCTCGACTTCGCATACTTCGTAT
>JAIRRI010000046.1 GCA_031256055.1 Bacteroidales bacterium | reverse complement strand
AATTTATTTAACACCATGTTTTTGCGTATTCGGATAGAGAATTAAAATTTTGATCAATTAGTTTGGAATGGCTTGCTACAAGCGATTTATCGTTAGAAATAAATATCGTTTTCATGCCTAATTTTTTTCCGAATTTCATGTCGGAAATGGAATCTCCAACCATGACGGACTGTTTGAAGCGAATATCCGAAAACTGCCGTTTGGCTTGCAATCCCATACCGATATTCGGTTTTCGATACAAACTTTTTGAATGCCTTAAATCGGGACAAAAATAAATTGCATCAATACGTCCACCTGCTTTTTCCACTTCGCTTTTCATGTGACTATGAATTTCGTGCAATGTATGTTCACTCATTAGTTTTTTACCGATACCCTGTTGATTTGTCACAACCACAACGCGTTCAAAACAGTTTGACAGTTTGGCAATAGCCTCCAACGCTCCATCTTCGAACATAAATTCGTCAGGAGTTTTGACATAATCGTCAATTAGTCTGCGGTTGATAACGCCGTCACGGTCAAGGAATAAAGTCATTGCTTTTTGGTTGATTATTTTTTTGTTTTTCGGTAATTATATCGGTAGTTTTTAATTTTGAGTATTGATTTTCCAAAGACCAAATTTATCAGAGCCTTCTCGTTCCAATATATTCAGTTGTTTCAGTTTTTCAATGTTTCTGTAAGTTGTTGAAACGTTTATTTTCATTTTTTTCGCCATGTTAGTTGTAATTTATCCGTCTTACACCTTTTCCTCCTATACAAATACCAACTGCTATGGTGTGTAAATTACCGTTATAAAAAACAGGAATATTTTGCTTTAATGTGTTGTACGAAAATTTATAACTCACTCGTAGACGAGCCCAAGGAGGGTAAACTAAATCCTGTCCGGGTATTTTTAGCATTTCAGTAAGTCTTATATCTGCTGACACTCCAAGACTTGTTGTCAATCCGTATGAGTAATTAAAATGCTTTAATTCAGGATTTCGTTTTCTGCTCTCCGAAGTTCCAACTTGCATCCATGTTGTACCGATACCTGCTGTTGGAGTTATCTCTACTCGTTTATTTTCAAAAAATTTATATCCAAAAGAAAGATAAAAATTATTCATATTTACAGAGGTGTCTTTGGGTAAAACCCACCCTTCTTGCTTAATAATATTCTCTCGAGCTCTGCTATCTATCATAAAAAATCCCAATCCCACCATATATTTTTTATACATAACCTCTAAAAAAATCTCAACAGACACAAAACTTTTAATGTAATCTGAAAGATTGTTGGTTTTTAAAGAATAACCTGCACTCATACCAAGCCAGAAACCCCAATCATTTAATTCTAATTCGTAACTTTTTAAAAAATTTATATATTCGGAATTTGGATAAGTGGCAAGAAATGTTCGAGTATCTGCATTTATTTGACGTATTATTGCATCATAATTTATTTCTCTAACAAAATAATAATAGCCATAGTACAAATTACCAACCAAAGGATAGCGTAAATATATACTCACAAAATCTTTTTGCTCTTGTGAAAGTGATGACATCTGTAAATTGTCCAGAATGGCTTCTAACTCTTGTCCTACTTGCTTTCTCGCTATTTGAATAAAATTATTGGTAGATATTGGTTGTATTTTATTCCGAATTTGCATGTGATAATCCGTAGTAAGTTTAGGAATATAGTGCAACAAACTTTCAAAATCGCCAGACCATGCAAACAACAAAATTTGTTCCTCCGGAAACAATGCAACAAACTCACTATTTTCGAAATTTTCAAATAAATAGTGATGTATTTTTCGCACTTCTTGTTTGTCGCCACGCACAAAGGCGTCTATTGACATACCCCTTGCTCTGCCTATAAGTTCTATATTACTTGGAGGTTGTTCACGAAGTATACTATCTATATTTATTTGCGAAAACCCCGTATGTCCTGACAGGAACACACAAGTAATCAAAACTATAATTTTACTTCGCTGCATTCATTTTTATTTTTTCGGAAACAACTCCATCTCCACCAACTGACAAATGATATGCCCAATCAATGCATGACATTCCTGAATTCGCGGGGTATCTTTGGAAGGTACATTTAGCAAAACATCGCAATGATTCTTCATTTCTCCGCCGGTTTCGCCCGTCATCGCGACGGTGAACATGCCTCGCTCTTTGGCGGTTTTCAAGGCATTGATCACATTCGCCGAGTTTCCTGAAGTGGACAATCCTATCAACACGTCATTTTCGCGACCTTTCGCACGGATCAAGCGGGCATACACTTCGTAATACGAATAATCGTTGGCTACAGCGGTGAGATACGACGTATCGCAATGCAACGCATCGGCGTGAAGCGGTGGTCTGTCGTAGTAAAATCTGCCCGATAATTCGGCAGCCAAATGTTGTGCATCGGCAGCACTACCACCGTTTCCGCAGAGCAACACTTTACCGTGAGGCGATTGATACGTTTTTACAATTTCGTCTACGACTTTTTGAATGTTTTGCAATAATTTCTCGTCGGATAAAAGTTTTGTTTTTACATCAATAGAATCTTGAATAGCTTTATTTATCATGGTTTATAATGTTTTTTCGATTAAATAATGGTTTCTCGTTGGCGAATTTCTTGATACCAATTCGGCAACATAACCTGCTAAAAATAACTGTGTTCCGATAATCATACACATAATGGCGATATAGAAAAAAGGGCTGTTTGTGATTAGCGGAGCTCCAATTCCCTTCGTCAGAAAAATCCATTTTTGAACACCAAGCCAAACTACAGCAAAAAAACCTAAAACAAAAATCAACGTACCTAATCCACCAAAAAAGTGCATCGGTCGTTTGCCGAATTTTCCGATAAACGAAATGGACATCAAATCTAAGAAGCCGTTGATAAACCTATTCAATCCGAATTTTGTAACGCCATATTTTCGAGCACGGTGTTCCACTTCTTTTTCAGTGATTTTTGTAAACCCCGCAGATTTCGCAATAACAGGAATGTAGCGATGCATCTCGCCATAAACCTCAATCGTCTTCACCACTTGCGATTTGTAGGCTTTCAAGCCACAGTTGAAATCGTGTAAATAAATGCCCGACATTTTTCGTGCAGCCCAATTGAACAACTTTGTTGGTACGGTTTTGGTAATTGGGTCATGGCGTTTCTTTTTCCATCCCGACACAAGATCATAGCCATCTTTGGTAATCATTCGATACAGTTCGGGAATTTCATCTGGACTATCTTGCAAATCGGCGTCCATCGTGATAATCACATCGCCTTTTGCCATTTCAAATCCCACATTCAAAGCTGCAGATTTTCCATAATTTCGACGGAATTTTAGACCATGAATGTTCGGATTTTGAGATGCCAACTGTTCGATTACCGACCACGATTCGTCCGTACTACCATCATCAATCAAGCAGATTTCATACGAAAAGTGATTGTCTTTCATCACCTTTTCAATCCATGCGCAAAGTTCGGGCAACGATTCGGCCTCGTTAAGCAAAGGCACTACAACAGATATATTCATTTTCGCAGGTTTTAAACCACAAAGATACGAAAAAAAAACGAACGGCGCAAGCCCCCAACGAAGTTAAATATACAAAAAATGTTTAAAACAGCAAGGTTCCTTTTATAAGGAACTTAACTCGCACTCTTTCATTAGGAAGAAGCGTCAAATTTTTCAGTTGCACGGAAGGATCTACTTCACTAGGATAAATGCAGTTAATGGTATAAGTTCCAGGCAATAATTTTATTGAAAAATTACCGGTACTATCGCACCTTGTACTGAGATCGGTTTCTTCAATTGAAATTACCCAGTCTATAAAAGAGCATACGGTATTATCATCTATTTTTATACATGAAGCAAATGGACGTTCTTCAGCTAGAGATAACACTTCGCCATGTATCATTGCAGAATCTTGCAATGCAGTGTCGAAGTGGCGGCTAACTATAAAGGCTTTGGATTCTTCAATTTTTGGAGTGGGTAAACAAGACGAAAAACCTCCTGCCAAAGCTAGCAAAAGCACTGTGTGTTTGATGATGTTTGTTTTCATAAAGATATCTTCTACTTTTTTATTAATATTGTTCTTTATTATTCGGAAAATCCTGTGTTTTCACATCGTCGATGTATCGTCTTACAGCATTGTCAATAACATCATTCAGATTGGCGTAGCGACGCAAAAAGCGAGGTGAAAAATCTTGTGTAACACCCATCATATCGTGGAAAACGAGCACTTGACCATCGGCTGCAGCACCTGCGCCTATACCAATAACCGGAATATCCAACGATTTAACCACTTTTGCAGTGAGTTTTGCAGGTATTTTTTCCAAAACGAGACCAAAACAGCCGATTTCTTGTAGCAATAGCGCATCTTTGAGTAATTTGTCGGCTTCTGTTTTTTCTGTCGCACGAACGACATACGTACCGAATTTATTGATGGATTGAGGAGTAAGCCCTAAATGTCCCATCACGGGAATACCTGCAGAAAGTATGCGTTGAACAGATTCGGCAATTTCTTTTCCACCTTCCAACTTCACAGCATCTGCACCTGTTTCTTTCATCACACGAACAGCCGAATAAAGTGCCTCTTTCGAATTGCCTTGATACGAGCCAAACGGCAAATCTACAACAACTAATGCACGTCTAACGGCTCTAACTACAGATTGACCGTGATAAATCATTTGATCCAACGTAATCGGCAACGTAGTCGGATGTCCGGCAATTACATTAGCAGCCGAATCTCCCACC
>JAIRRI010000177.1 GCA_031256055.1 Bacteroidales bacterium | reverse complement strand
AGAAACGTTGAACATTTTTAGTCAAATCGGGATCATCATGCTGCTGGGTTTGGTAACCAAAAACGGTATTCTCATCGTGGAATTTGCCAATCAGAAAAAAGCCAAGGGAATGTCAGTTTTACAGGCTGTTCAGGAATCTGCACAACAACGTTTTCGTCCGATTTTGATGACGAGTTTATCCACTATTTTCGGGATTTTTCCGATTGCTTTGGCACTTGGCGCAGGTTCTGAAAGTCGTGTGTCGATGGGGATTGCCGTTGTTGGTGGAATGGCATTGGCTACATGGTTGACGCTGTATGTGATTCCTGTGGTTTATATGTGGCTTTCGGATAGACGGACGGGTATTTCGGATGTAAATTAAATTGTAGGGGCGTGTTGCATACGCCCCGATTAATATTTGTCATAAACGCAATCAAGGGCGTATGCAATACGCCCCTACATTTTATGCAAATTTAACGGCTTCTGCCTCCTTGATTTTTCCAATCGCAATACTTGGTAAAAGCACGGCTAACAGAACGATTACAAGCGTTCCAGTGTTGCAAAAAATCAACCAAGACCATTCGAAGTGTATCGGAATATGTTTGATGTAATAAACCGCAGGATCTAACTTGATTATGGGATAAGTTTTCTGTATCCAACACAGGGCTAATCCAATGAAATTACCGATCAGTAAGCCCTTTCCTGCAATATACATGACTTTCCAAACAAAAATTCGGCGAAGTGTAGCAAGCGACATGCCCATAGTCTTGAAAATACCGATTTCATTAGTTTTTTCGATGATCATTACAACAAATACGGAAATTAAACTAATGGCAACTACCAAAGCCATAATCACTAAAATTACAACCACATTCATATCCATCAAATCCAACCAATTGAAAATCTCGGGAAAATCGGATGTGATGGGAATTGCAACCAATTCGATAGGCAGAAAACTGTTGAACATTCGGGCTTGTTCATCCAAATTGCGAATGGCAGAATTAGGCAAGATAATCTCAAAACCACCGACTTCATTGGCATTCCAGTCATTCAATCGTTGAATATGCCGAAGATCGCCGATAATCATTTTTTCATCAAACGTCGTAAATCCACTTTCGTAAATGCCAATAATATTGAAAGCACGCGCTCGAACATCATCGTTGTTTACAAAATAAGTACGAAGTTTGTCACCCAATTCTAAATGCAGGTTTTGTGCCAATGTTCGAGAAATCAAAACATCGTTCGATGTAATGCTATCCGTGAAATTCGGAATAGTTCCTTCAACCAAACACGATTCGAAAAACGAAAAATCGTAGTCTTGATCCACGCCTTTCAGCAAAATGCCGTGATTGTAAATGTCGGTTTTAATCAATCCGATTTGCGTGGCAAATGCCTGTTTGTGAAATTGCTGTTGGGGCGCACCCACATGTGCGCCCTTTCCGGTAATCGTCCCCCAATCCACCGCATCCCGCTCAATCAGCTCAGGTGCTTGCACGGAAGAGGTTTGATAATGCCCAATACGCAAATGCCCCGAAAAACCAAACACTTGCCGACTCACCTCATTTTTGAACCCAAATGAAATACAAATGGAAAAAATCATCACAATGCAACTCAAAACCACACCAAACGTAGCAATTCGCACTACAGGACGCGTGTAGCCGGTGTTTTTTTGCCGAATAAATCGGTTAAAAATGAGATATTCTACGGACATTTACTGTTTTTTGGTGCAAAGATACAAAAAAAATTTGACCAACTCGTTTTTTTTTCGTATCTTTGCACCCCCTATATTAAAAATTACAAAAACAATAGAAAAATGGCAGTAATTAGTAGAATCAGAAAACATTCGGGATGGTTGGTCGCTTTGATCGGCTTATCAATCGCAGGCTTTATTTTACAAGACGCTTTCTCCGGAGGCGGTGGAGGTGGACGAATTCCGAAATTTGCAGTAATTAACGGCGAAGAAATCAAAATTCAACAATTTGAAGAAAGAGTTGATCAGGTAAGCGAAAATTTTCGTCTTCAACAAGGCATTATGCAACTCTCTCCCGAAGATGTGTTTCAAGTTCGCGAACACGTTTGGATGACCATGGTTGGCGATATTTTGCTGAACAGTTCCATAAAAAGGTTGGGTTTGACCGTAACCGCTAGAGAAATGAATGATATGTTCTACGGGCAGTTTATTCACCATCAAGTTCATCGCGCATTTGCCGATCCTTCAACGGGAATGGTAAACCGCCAACAAGTGATGATGTTTATCAACAACTTTGATCAATATCCGATTGAAACACAAATACAATTTCGCGAATTGGAGCTTATGATTAGAGAAGACCGCCAGAGAAGCAAATTTTACAATGTCATTGCAGGCGCTTATCATGTGCCTTCGTTCTATGCCAACTATATGTACGAACAAGCCAATTCTTTTGCTGCTGCAACGGTTGCATCGTTGAGTTATATGGACATTCCTGATGAAGATATAACACTTTCTGAAGCCGATTTCAGAGCGTATTTCAACAAGCACAAACCGTTTTTCAGACGCACGGAAGCCACACGTGCTATTGATTTTGTAGTGTTTGATGTTATGCCGACCGAAGAAGATGTGTTAGCACTTGAACAACATGCTCATGAATTATTCGAAGAATTTATGGTTGAACAGGATTTGCCGAATTTTATAAACGCTGTGTCTACCGAGCGTTTCGACAGTATTTATTTGACAAGAGAAGCGTTTTCATATCCATGGGATTCGCTACTTTTCAAATCTCCGAAAGGCACGTTTTTCAAACCTGAACTTCGCCGTGGTCGTTTCGAAATGGCAAAATTGATTGATGTTGCGGCTCGTCCCGATTCGTTAAAGGCAAGCCATATTCTGATTCCGCTTAGAAGTCAGATGACTGGTCAAACACGTACAAAAGAACAAGCACAAAGCGTTGCCGATAGTTTAAGAACTGTTGTTTTGAGAGATCGATCTCGATTTGCAGAACTTGCACAAACCTACAATGAAGATATGACGAGAGAAACCGGTGGAGATTTGGGCTGGTTCTTAGATGGGCAAATGGTTAGACCGTTCAATGAAGCTGTTGTTAAAGGCAATGTTGGTGATATTGTTGTAGTGGAAACGGCTTTTGGTTTTCATGTGGTTGAAATCACCGGAAAAACCAAACCTATTCAAAAAGTCATGGTGGCTTTTGTTTACGTTCCGATCGAGCCAAGTGCACAGACTAACAAAGCCGTTTATACCGAGGTTAATCACTTTTTTGCACAAAGCCAAAATTTGGAATCGTTTTTGGCTGCTGCGAAAGAAGCCAATCTGCGTGTTCGCAGTGCGGAAGATGTGACAGAAATGGATATGACGTTGCCTGGTTTACAAAATGCTCGCGATATCGTTCGTTGGGCTTACGATAGAAGAACCAGAACAGGTCAAGTTTCCCCGGAAATCCACGAGTATGAAAATAAATATGTGGTTGCTGCACTTCGTCAAATTCGCGACAAAGGCTATCCGGCATTGGCTGAAATCATGGATATTCCTGAAGTTCAACATGCAGTTCGCAACGAAAGAAAAGCCGAAATATTAATTGAAAAAATGAATGGCGCTTTCAAAACCAATCGAACCATCGCAGCCCTTGAAAGCATTAATGCAGAGGTAGAAACCATTGATCATTTGAACTTCCATGCTTATGGTTTTGGATCAAGAGGTTTTGAACCGGAAGTGGTTGGAACGATTTTTGGTACAAAAGAGAATCGCGTGTCCAATCCGATACAAGGTCGTTCGGGCGTATTTGTTGTAGAACCTACAAATTTCACACCTGCCGAACCATTGAACGATGTTAGTGTAATCAGAATGCAAATGCAAATGATGTTCCAACGAGGCATAATTGAAGCTATACGCGCAGCGAAGGAAGAACGTGCTAAGATTGTGGATAATCGGGCGTTTTATTTCTAAATTAAAAATTACGAATGACGAGGTAGCCTGTTTTTGACGTGGTTACCTCGTTTTTTTTATTTGCCTGATAAATATCAAGAATTTTTCGTATCTTTGCAATTTATGATACCAAGAGAAACCGCCCAAACCATCGTAGAAACCGCTCGTATTAACGAGGTGGTTGGTGAATTTGTATCGCTCAAACGGCGCGGTGTGAACTTGATTGGTTTGTGTCCATTTCACAATGAAAAAACACCGTCGTTTAATGTGAATACGGCAAAAAATATTTTTAAATGTTTCGGTTGTGGAGAAGGCGGTGATGCGGTGTCGTTTTTGATGAAACACGAACACTTTACCTATCCGGAAGCGTTGCGATATTTGGCGAAAAAGTACGGCATTCCTATTCAAGAGGAGGAGCAAACGCCCGAAATGATTCAACAAATGAACGAGCGCGAAGGTTTGTTCAATGTGACAGAATTTGCAAAAAATTATTTTGTTGATATTCTAAATAACAATGATAACGGGAGAGCCATAGGATTATCATATTTTCGCGAACGTGGTTTTTCACCTGCAATTATCGAAAAATTTCAACTCGGTTATTGTTTGGACGAATGGGAAAATTTCACAAAAACAGCGATTACCAAAGGTTACAACGCAGACTATTTGGTCAAAACAGGGTTGAGTATCCGCAAAGACGACGGCACGCTGTACGATCGTTTCAAAGGTCGTGTGATGTTTCCGATTCACAATCTTTCGGGACGAACGATTGGATTCGGCGGTCGCACGTTGAGTTCCGACAAAAAGACTGCAAAATACGTCAATTCGCCTGAAAGCGATATTTACAGTAAAAGCAAAGTTCTTTATGGACTGTATTTCTCGAAATCGGCGATTGTTCAACAAGACTCGTGCTTGTTGGTGGAAGGCTATACAGACGTGATTTCTCTGCATCAAGCCGGTGTGGAAAATGTGGTGGCATCGTCGGGAACATCGCTAACGACTGAACAAATCAAATTGATCAGTCGTTACACCAAAAACATCGTGATGCTTTACGATGGCGATGCAGCGGGCGTCAAAGCCTCGTTTCGAGGATTGGAGATGATTTTGAAAGAAGGTTTGAATGTTCGAATTGTACTGTTTCCCGATGGTCAAGACCCTGATTCGTTTGCATGTTCGCACCGTTCGGAAGACGTGCAAAAATTTATTACGGAAAATGCAGTTGATTTTATTCGTTTCAAATCCGACCTTTTGTTGAAAGAAGCCAACGGCGATCCAATCAAAAAAACGGCATTGTTGAAAGATGTGGTAAGTAGTATTGCTCTAATTCCCGATGAAATTTCGCGATCGGTGTATACAACGGAATGCAGCCGAATTTTGGATTTTCCGGAAACGGTTTTGATTTCAGAAATCAATAAAATTTTGCGTGCGAATTTCAAAAAACAGTTTTCGGAAAATGCCGAAAATGATGTTCCCATAGAGACGCACGGCCGTGCGTCTCTACAACAAACGATTGAACAACCCATTGACATCAACGAACAAATCGCCACCGCCGAACGTGGAATCATTCGCATTTTGGTCAATTATCACCAATCGGAAATTTCTGTAACCAATGAAGAAACAGACGAAATCGAAAAAAGAAACGTAGGCAATTATATTTTCAATGAAATTACCAACGACGAATTAACCTTTGAAAATCCGCTGTACAACCTGATTTTTCAAGCATTTTCCGCTGGCACCAGTGCCCTGAGCGAAGTCGAAGGGCAACTAATTGCCGACAGTTATTTTCTACATCACGAAAACGAACAAATCAAACAATTGACCATTGATTTAATGACCTTTCCGCACACCATCAGTGAAAATTGGGAAGAAAAAGGCATTCAAGTAAAAAAAGAATGCGAGGACGAACAACTTTTTCGAATTATTAGGGGAGATTTATTACAATTTCGATTGTACAAATTGGAAAAAATGATTGATGATGTTCGAGAAAAATTAAAAAACGAACTAAACGAAGAAAATTTGCAAATTTTAGTCGCAGATTTGGCAAAATTCCAACGCGGTCGTGCGAAAATATCTGAACTTTTAGGGAGGAAAGTAACTAAATAAGGCAAAAGGTAAAAACCTTTAACCTTTGACCCTTGATCTTTAACCTAATAAAAAAACAAAAATGAGTCGCCTTTACATAGTACCCACCCCCATTGGCAATCTGGAAGACCTGACGTTCCGCGCCCTCCGCGTGTTAAAAGAAGTCGATTTGATTTTAGCCGAAGACACTCGCGATTCCGCAAAACTCCTCAAACACTACGACATTCAAACGCGCATGCAATCATACCATTTGTTCAACGAACATCAAAAAGTACAAGCGTTTGTGGACAAAATCAAATCCGGCGAAACCATTGCTTTGATCAGTGATGCAGGCACTCCGGCGATTTCTGATCCGGGTTTTTTGTTGGTTCGCGAATGTGTGAATGCGGGTATTGAAGTCGAATGCTTGCCGGGTGCAACAGCGTTTGTTCCGGCTTTGGTTAATTCCGCTTTGCCTTGCGAACGCTTTATTTTCGAAGGTTTTTTACCTGTAAAAAAAGGCCGTCAAACCAAACTTCAGCAACTCAAAGACCAAGATTGTACGATGATTTTTTACGAATCACCGTATCGTTTAATCAAAACCTTGGAACAGTTTTCGGAAGTTTTCGGAAACGACAGAAAAGCCTGTGTTTGCAGGGAATTAACAAAATTGTACGAAGAAAACAAACGCGGTACATTGCAAGAATTAATCACACATTTTTCTCAAAAAGAAGTAAAAGGTGAAATTGTGATTATTGTTGCGGGAAAATAAAACGCAATGAACTTGCAGTTCAGGCATTTGCTTAATTCAAAAAAAAATACTATCTTTGCAACCAAAAAGGGTGTATGCAATATACCCCTATAATTAAACAACTAAACGATTAACAACTCAACAACAATATGCGTCCAAATTTCCAAAACACCCCTTACAACCCAGCCTCACAGCCTTCTGCTGCGCCGAAATCAGCAGGAACGCCATGGCTGACTCCCGAACAAATTTCAGTAAATTCGGTTTATACCGCAAAAGACCTCGAAGGCATGGAACACTTGCAGTATGCAGCAGGACTTCCACCGTTTTTGCGTGGTCCGTATTCCACGATGTATGTGATGAAACCCTGGACAGTGCGCCAATACGCAGGTTTTTCAACTGCTGAAGAATCAAATGCGTTTTATCGTCGTAACTTGGCAGCCGGACAAAAAGGGTTGTCGATTGCCTTCGATTTAGCAACACATCGCGGTTATGATTCCGATCACGAACGTGTGGTTGGAGACGTTGGAAAAGCAGGTGTAGCCGTGGATTCCATCTTAGACATGAACATTTTGTTCGACCAAATTCCGTTGGATAAAATGTCGGTTTCGATGACCATGAACGGTGCAGTATTGCCGATTTTAGCGTTCTACGTCGTAGCCGCTGAACAACAAGGTGTAAAAATGGAAGAACTAACCGGAACCATTCAAAACGATATTTTGAAAGAGTTCATGGTGCGAAACACCTATATTTATCCACCACTTCCGTCGATGAAAATTATTGCTGACATCTTCGAATTTACATCCAAAAACATGCCGAAATTCAACTCCATTTCAATTTCGGGATACCACATGCAAGAAGCAGGTGCAACGGCAGATATTGAACTGGCATACACATTGGCAGATGGTTTAGAATATCTACGTGCAGGCGTGAATGCAGGCATGAGCATTGATGATTTTGCACCACGATTGTCGTTTTTCTGGGCAATTGGTATGAACCATTTTATGGAAATCGCGAAAATGCGTGCTGCTCGTATGCTTTGGGCGAAAATTGTGAATCAATTTAATCCAAAAAATCCAAAATCATTGGCGTTGCGTACGCACTCGCAGACGTCAGGCTGGTCGCTTACCGAACAAGATCCGTTCAACAACGTAACGCGTACTTGCATTGAAGCCATGGCTGCAGCGCTTGGGCACACGCAATCGTTGCATACTAACGCACTCGACGAAGCGATCGCGTTGCCAACCGATTTTTCTGCACGTATTGCGAGAAATACACAGTTGTACTTACAAGAGGAAACCAGTATCTGCAAAGTAGTTGATCCTTGGGCGGGCTCGTATTACGTGGAGTCACTGACAAACGAAATCGCGCATAAAGCATGGGCGCTCATTCAAGAAGTTGAGGAGTTGGGTGGCATGGCGAAAGCAATTGAAACGGGCATTCCGAAAATGCGTATCGAAGAAGCTGCTGCTCGCACACAAGCGCGTATCGACTCTAAATCTAGTACGATTGTTGGTGTAAACAAATATCGATTGGATAAAGAAGATCCGATCGAAACCTTGGAAGTGGATAATACGGCCGTTCGCAAAGCACAAATCGAACGTTTGGCAAAACTTCGTGCCAATCGCAACCAAGAAGACGTTAAAAAAGCACTCGAAGCACTTTCCGAAGCCGCACAAACAGGAAAAGGAAATCTCTTGGAACTCTCTATCGACGCGGCTCGCAAGCATGCGTCTTTAGGCGAAATTTCCGATGCATTAGAAAAACATTTTGGCCGATATAAAGCCGTAATCAGAACCATTTCAGGCGTGTATAAATCCGAAACCGAAACTAACGAAAGTTTCAAAAAAGCAGTTGCAATGGCGGATGCCTTTGCTGAAAAAGAAGGTCGTCGTCCGCGCATTATGATTGCGAAAATGGGACAAGACGGTCACGATCGTGGTGCAAAAGTTGTGGCCACCGGTTATGCCGATATCGGCTTCGATGTGGATATGGGTCCGTTGTTCCAAACTCCTACCGAAGCAGCGAAACAAGCGGTTGAAAATGATGTGAACATTTTAGGTGTTTCGTCGTTGGCAGCGGGTCACAAAACGCTTGTTCCGCAAGTGATTGAGGAGTTGAAAAAACTCGGTCGCGAGGATATCATTGTGATTGTTGGTGGTGTAATTCCTCCGCAAGATTACGATTATCTTTACAAATCAGGTGCAGCGGCTGTGTTTGGTCCAGGCACTGTGATTGCTGATGCAGCAATCCAAATTTTGGATATTTTAAATCGATAAAACATCGTAGGGGCGGGGGCAACCCGCTCCTTATAATATACGATCATGAACATTGAGGACGCTCGCAATTATTGCCTATCCAAAAAAGGTGCAACAGAGGATTTTCCATTTGATGATGTATCCTTAGTGATAAAAGTCGGCGGAAAAATGTTCGCCCTCATTCCGCTCGATGCAGAAGAGAAACGCATTGCCTTAAAATGCGATCCCGACTATGCTTTGGAACTTCGCGAGACCTACGACGCCGTTCGTCCTGCATGGCATTTCAACAAAAAACATTGGAATGATGTTTATTTGAATGATGTTTCCGATACAAATGTGAAGACTTGGATTGATCATTCTTATGATATTGTATTGAAAGGATTAACGCGGAAAGCTCGGGAAGAGGTATTGCAATAGCCGTTGTCATTCCGAGCGTAGTCGAGGAATCCCCTTGCTATTGTTCATTTTTTTGTGACCAAAAAAACGAAGCAAAAAAAATGAAGACAGAAATTTCAATAAAACTTGTATAAATCAAATATTTTCCGTATCTTTGCACTCCCAAATTGGGAACAAAAATAATTAATTCATTAAAAACAAAACAATTATGAATCACTACGAAACCGTTTTCATTATGACTCCCGTTTTGTCTGATGATCAGATGAAGGAAGCGGTAAAAAAGTACCAGGATTTGCTGAAATCCAATGGTGCAGAGATCATTCATGAAGAAAATTGGGGTTTGAAAAAGCTGCAATACCCTATTCAGAAAAAAGTCAGCGGATTTTATTATCTTATGGAATTCAAAGCCGATGGCAAAGTGGTCGATATTCTCGAAACCGCCTACCGTCGCGATGAACGTATGCTTCGCTTTTTGACCGTTAAATTGGACAAATTCGCTGTTGAATACGCAGAAAAACGTAGAAACAAAAACAAGTAATTAATCCAAAGAAAGTAAAATTATGGCACACGATAAAGATTTAAAGTATCTGACACCGATTGCGGTGGATACCAAGAAAAAGAAATATTGCCGTTTCAAAAAAAGCGGTATCAAATACATCGACTACAAAGATGCAGATTTTTTGTTGAAATTTATTAACGAGCAAGGTAAACTTTTGCCAAGACGCCTTACGGGTACTTCGCAAAAATTCCAAAAGAAAGTGTCGCAAGCCGTGAAACGCGCGCGTCACCTCGGATTGTTACCTTATGTTGCGGACTTATTAAAATAGGAGGACAGAAACATGGAAGTAATTTTAACACAAGACGTAGCGAAATTAGGCTACAAGGACGATATCGTTAAGGTAAAAAACGGCTATGCGAACAATTTTTTGTTCCCAAAAGGAATGGCTGTTATGGCAACAACTGCCATGCGCAAAATTCATGCCGAAAACATGAAACAGCGTTCATTCAAAGAAGAAAAATTGAAAATCGAAGCCGAAAAATTAGGCGCTACACTTTCCGCGTTGACGGTCACAGTGGGTGCAAAAGCAGGTGCTTCGGGTAAAATTTTCGGATCAGTGAATGCAATTCAAGTTGCAGAAGCATTGAAAGAGCAACACAACATTGATGTTGATCGCAGAAAAATTACAGTTGAAGACATCAAGGAAATTGGCACGCACAAGGCGAAAGCGAATTTGCATCGTGATGTGAAAGTAGAGTTTACAGTTGAAGTTATTGCAGAATAATTTTGCAAATAAAAAAATAGGGTTTGAAAATTTTCAAACCCTATTTTTTTGTGTAATTCGTATTATAGGGGCAGGTTTCAAACCCGCCCCTACCGTTTTATTTTTCAATCCGAATCCGCGCATCCACAGCAACAACCTTTTGCGGTGAGGCTAACAACGGATTCAAATCCATTTCTTTGATTTCAGGCGCGACTGCAACCAATCTTGATAAGCCTGCAACAACTTCGGCAAATTGATCAATCGGAATTCCCGCTTGTCCGCGAACACCTTGCAGAATTTGATAGCCGTTCAATTTTTCAATCATCGCTTTGCCATCTTCTGCAGTCAGTGGCGCTAAGCCGCTTTGCACGTCTTTTAATACCTCAATGAAAATACCGCCAAGTCCGCAAAGAATGAGATGTCCGAATTTCGGTTCGAAATTCACACCGGCAAATAGTTCGATTCCCGACAGCATCGGTTGCATCAAAATCGCTGTAGTATCTTTGATTTTAATCATACGTTCGAATTCTTTGGCTACAGTTTCTTCGTCTTTCACATTAAGAACAACACCACCAACATCAGATTTATGAACAGGTCCAACGACTTTCATTACGATTGGATAACCCAATTTTTTTGCTTCTTTGATGGCATCTTCTTTGGTTGTAACCACCGCCTCCCCTGCCCTTGGGATGTTGCAAGCATCGAGCAAAGCCTGTATTTTCGCGGGTTCGATGTAACCGTCTGAACTTTCGTCAATGATTTTGCGAATAGTTTTTGTATCAACTTTGCTTAAATCATCTTTCGATTCGGAGGGTTTTGGTGTGTAGAATGTGCGTCCTAAAGCCGTTCCAAACACAACTTCATCGGGGAAATTTACATTTCCTTTGCTCAAAAATTCTTCCACTTCTTCTTTTGCAGTGAGGGTTGATGGCAAAATCGGATAGATGGGTTTTTTGCAGGTTTTCATTTTTTCGTCGAGTAGTTTGTACACGTCAAAAAGTTTAAAAAGTCCAGGTGTTCCGAAGATTACAGCCATTGCATCTACATCGAAGTATTTTTCGCAATAATCAATGATGATACCTAATTGTTCGGCGGTTCCAGTTGCTAAAAAGTCGATTGGATTTGCAACAGATGAGCCTGCAAAAAGCTGCCCAAGCAATTCGTCTGCTTTTTCGCCTTCAAGATGTGGAACTTGCAAACCTGCTTTGGATAAAGCATCTGTAAGCATCACCGCAGGGCCTCCTGCGTGTGTAATCACCGCAATATTTTTTCCTTTCAATTCTTTGTTTTGGAAAATTGAAGCCACCGAAATCAAATCCTGACGACCATAACAACGCACAATTCCCGCTTTTTTGAATAATGCATCAACAGCGACATCCGAATTAGCCAACGCGCCTGTGTGTGATGAAGCCGCGCGACTTCCGGCATCAGACGAACCTGATTTTACGGCAGCAATTCTGCAACCTTTTTTGATCAACGAACGCGCTGCTTTCAGAAGTTTTTCAGGATTGTTGATGGTTTCAATATACAATAATTTTACCGGAGCGGAAGTTTTCGGATCATAAGATTCATCAAGGTTTTCAAGGATTTCCTCAACACCTAATTGTGCAGAATTTCCTACCGAAAACACATTTGCAAATTTCAATCCGTTCGGAATTCCGGCTTCCATGATGAATACGGCTGTTGCACCTGATCCTGAAATGAAATCACAACCTTTCGGATCCAATTTCGGGATTGGTAATGTAAAAATACTGTGATGATTAGGTGTTAAAATTCCCACGCAATTCGGACCAATCAACGAACATTTGGCTTCATTGCACATCGCCACGATTTGGTCTTCTAAAATCTTGCCTTCTTCGGATTCTTCGCTGAATCCGGCAGAAAGAATGATGATACCTTTTGTGTCTTTTTGTTTAGTTAAAACTTCAACCGTTTGCGGGCAATATTTTGCAGCGATTGCTAAAATCGCTAAATCGGTTTGAGGTAAATCCTCCACTTTAGAAATGCAGGAAATGCCCTGTATTTCGGTTTCTTTGGGATTAACTACATAGAGGTTTCCGGCAAATTTACCATCAATAATGTTTTTCAAAATTTTTCCGCCGGGTTTAGACACATCGTTTGAAGCTCCAATTACGGCAATGCTTTTGGGGTTTAGAAGTTGTTGGGTAATCATATGTTTTTTCTTTTTTAGTATAAATTTTTGAAATATTATCAACAAATCAGAACGTTAAAAATTCGCACTAATCTTAAAGTTCAACCGTCGCGATGTAAGATAATTCGCCACAGCGTATTGTTGATTGTTAAAATCCGAAATCCACATGTACGAAATCGTATTGTTCATATCAAACAAATTGAAAATCTCCGCACTCAGCCAAAGTGTCCCAAGTTTAAAGGCTTTCACGTGATATGATAAGCCTAAATCCACGCGACGATAAGCGGGCAATCGAAACTCCCCGCGCCGTTGCAAAGCTTCGATATTCTCCGGTCTCAACGCATCGGGCGATCCATACGGCAATCCCGTGCCAAACACGAGATTCAGATGTGCCTTAAAATTACTGTTCATCCTCAAATAGTCTTGAAAAAACAAATTGAAATTTAGTCTTTGGTCGGTCGGACGCGGCACATAAGGTCCGCCATCAATGCTTTCTTTCGTACTCATAATCGACAAACTCGCCCAAGATTCAGCACCTTTCACCACTTCGCCTGCCAATCGAAAATCAATTCCTGTTGCATAACCTTTGCCGATATTTTCTGCCAAATAGCGCACGCGAACATTGTCAATTTCATAAGGAATTAAATTGCTCAATGCCTTGTAATACGCTTCAGACGTGAGTTTGAACGGACGTCCCCAAAGTTTCAAATAATAATCCGCACCACCTACAAAATGAACGGAGCGTTGCGATTTTATTTCGGGATTTAAATTTCCATCCAAATCGCGCAACTCCCTGTAAAATGGCGGTTGATAATAAACACCGGTTGCAAATCGGAATGTCCAATCCGTGAGATTTGTTGGCGCATAAGTCAACGAAGCGCGTGGACTAAGCAAAAATTCGTTATTGAAATCCCAATACGCCACTCGAACTCCCATAACTAAAGCCAATTCCGAAGAAACTTCCATGTTGTTTTGCAAAAATGCTTGATAGCGATTCGAAATTAAATGATGTTCGGATCTGTACACATTTTGCAACAACGGCGGACGCGACGGATTTGGAAACCCAAGGTTTTCAAGCGAAGTTTGAGGATTTGGCAAAGTATAACCCATAGAATCCACCATTTTCCATTCGTTCAAATGATCCAAAATATCTTCACGTTGATATTTTGCACCCCACAACCAGTACATTTTCGGTGTAAAATATCGCCCTTGATAATTCAAATTGTAAATAATCGCATTCAGTTCATTCCGCGCATGGTTGAGGTAAGTGCCAACGCCCATCAATGTTTGAGGATCGCCAAATTCATCGCTACCCGGATCGGCACTGGTTTCGCTCAATATATAAGCTCCGAGAATATCAAAAAACTCACGCTCGACGGATTGAAACCCCGAAATGGTGAAGCGATGCTGCAAATTCACATGAGGGTGATAGGTTGCCGAAAAAGCGCCAAATACGCTGTTAAATCGGTCGATTTCTTGCCCCTCGAAATAAATGTAAAGACCCATGGGATTGTCAACTGTGCCAAATCTTGTGTGCCTCGATGTTGGAATTAACTGATATTTATTCAACGAAATATTTCCCAAAAAATCCAGTTCCCACCGCGGATTCAGTGTATGAAAAACATAGGCTTGCACATCTGTAAACGAAGGTCGATAATCGCCTTGAGTTTCTAACGTTCCCAATAAATATTGATTCGATTTTTGGCGAACACCTATTAACCCTTTCCATTTCTGATTTTTTGATGCACCTTCCAAATGTCCGGAAACACCTAACAAATCCAACGAAATAGAGCCTGCAAATTCGCTCGGACGTTTGTATCGAATATCCAAAACCGACGCCATTTTATCGCCATATTTCGCATCAAATCCGCCTGCCGAAAATTGCACCGTAGACACCAAATCGGGATTGATAAAACTCAATCCTTCCTGCTCGCCCGAACGGATTAAAAACGGACGAAAAATTTCGACATCGTTCACATACACCAAATTTTCATCGAAGTTTCCGCCTCGCACCGAATATTGTGAACTCAGTTCATTGTTGGAATTCACACCGGGTAAAGTTTTGATTAGGGCTTCAATACTATTGTTTACAGAAGGTAAATCTCTTGCGGAAATGGTATTTATGGCTCTATTGTTGGATAATCTTCCGCCACGAATTTCTGTTCCTTCAAGTTCGCGAACAATAATTGTATCTTGAGTTTGCGACATCATTGACGAAAAACTCAAGAGGCTTAAAAGTGCTGTGAATAGGAGTTTTCTAAGGTTCATACGAATCCCACTCTCGTGCTTTTTGTCGTTTTTTCTCGTCTTTTTGTTGATTCCAAATGCGTAGAAACTGCTGCCAAGCAAACGGGTTCAGCAAATTGTTAGGCATTTGCTGTCCAGCGTAATACAATCGATCTGCTCTTTGCTGAGTGAGGTGTTTGTAGTTCATTCCAGCATCCATTTTCGAATGTTTGGCACGCTCTTTGAGTTCAGACAAAAGCACGTTTTTACGTGCAATCTCAAAATCATCATCAGGCACATCCAAATTCAAAAATGCTTCGCGAAACTTTTCTTTACTGGGCCAAGGATAAATTACCGTAACCGGCAATTCAAAAGTATCTCTCATCAACGATTGATAAATGGTATAACGGTCGGTTTCAATAGTATCGGGAACTTTCACGGTTACCGTTCGAAAACCAATGCTTGAAAATACCAACGAATCTCCGGCATACGTTACAAACGAAAAAAAACCGTTAACATCTGCAGCAGCACCTCGATACGTGCCTTTTACAGATATGTTAACATACGGAATCGGTTGCAGATTTTCGTTATCCATAACCACGCCTGCGATTTGCACCACTTTTCGAGGACTTCTCGAAACTTGCGACACAGCCATATAGCCGAACATCGCTAAAAGCACAAAACCTATCAATCGTTTAAAAACAGATGGAACCATTCTGCAAAGATACGAAAAAAAATTGAGAATTGAAAATTGAGAATTGAGAATGATTCCAAAAACAGTTAAACTTGCAACTACTTTATGAACTTTACAAACTTTATGAACTGTTTTTACAAAAAAAAAACGGCTACTCAAAAAGTAGCCGTTCAGTTTCTCGAGGTGCATTACAAACGAATAAGTCCGTTTTTGTCTGCTTCCAACAAACAAGCGTAAATGCCTTTTTTGTTGATTGAACGAATGGCTTTAGCCGATACACGCAACGTAATCCATGCGTCTTCTTCGGGTACATAAAACTTTTTTGTTTGCAAATTCGGATAAAATTTACGTTTGGTCTTGATATTCGAATGCGAAACATGATTTCCGCTGATGACCTTTTTTCCGGTTAAATCACAAATTCTTGCCATGGCTTTTACTTCTTACTTGTTAAAATTGGAGTGCAAAGGTACGACTTTTTTTTGACATGACCAAATTTTTTAACAAAATTTCGTTAAAAAATATGTTTTTTATTGTATATCAATCGGTTTAATTATCATCAATCTCGTCCGTGCCGACACTAATCTTTGCATATCGTCCACGTGTTGCCAAATCTATTTTTTAGATTTGCAAATTTACAAAAAATAATAGAAGTAGAACAATTAGTTTATCATCGGCGCGGACGAGACGTCCGCGTCAGCGGAATAACAAAACATTGTGCAAAGATACGATTTTTTTTTAATTTCGTCTATGTTCAAAATTTTTCTTATCTTTGCAAAACCAATAAAGTATCTGCTGTGAAAAAATGTCTTGTTTTCTCGTTGACTATAGTTCTGTTGTTTGCTTCGCAACGGACAGTTGCAATGCCCGAATGTGGTGTTGCTTTAGTGGGCGATGTTGCTATAATTGACGAGTCTGTTGTTTGCTGCGACAACGATGACGATTTGTGTTGCATTGCTTCGAGAGCCGTTACAATAAAAACAGGCAAAAAAAAATCGCAACAACTGAAAAAGTTTTATACTATCAAAAACAGAATTAGGTATAAAAATCAGATAACGACAAATTTTCAAGGGATTAATTTTCTGCCCCAATCGTTTTTTGATGTTTATTCGGGTAGCAAAGCCTATCTGCTTACTAATGGCGACGAATGTTAGTTCTTGCTTGTTTTGGCAGGAACTGAAAAACTAAAGCAAAACAATTTTTTTGTTGACACGACACTTCGACTTCGCTCAGTGACCAATTCGTGCCAACTTATCAATCTATAACTTAAAAACAACAACCATCATGAGAAAAATATATTTAGTAGCCATAGCTATCATTACCGCAACTTTACTGATGTTTCAAAGTTGCAATAAAAGTGAAAATTTTCAAGGAATTGCCAAGTCTAAAGATAATTTTCATTCCGTTTTAAGAGCAAATATGAATAATGTTGGCTCTGTGCCTACCGGTAATAATTCTAAAAATCCGTCAGGCGAATTTCAAACCATTTATTTGGACTTTCCGGAAATGACACCTGAAATTCAAGCCAAAATTGATCAAGTAAATTCAATTCGTTCTATTTCCGATTTGATAGTTAGCGAAGGAGCTATTTTGGAATTTACTAACTTTGGAAAAAACACCAAAGTTCAATTTGACATTCCTGTTCGAGAGGCTGAAAAGAGCTTAGACCCTATGATTGTAGAAGCTAAAAAATATCTATACTCAAAAGGGTTTTCAGAGCAAGAACTGCAAACCATGATTGCCACAGAAGAGGCAACCGAATATGATTTGATTCCGCTTGTGATTTTTTTGCAGGAAACAGAATTTTCACAAAACGAAAACCCGTTTTTTCCCTGTGCTGCCGTTGTGATTGGAGCAAATGCCCCTATTTCTGCACCGTCTAAAACTGCAATTAAGCAGACATTCAGTGTTTCGGTTGCAGAATCATCGGGAGCTGTGGCTTCGGCTATTGCTGTTGGGAATTACACGCAGTGCCTTTACAAGGAAATGGACGTGCTTGCCGAAGCTATGATTACATCAGATGAATTTGAGAAAATGTTAGAAAAACAAGAATCATTTATTGATATGCTTTCGGTTGAAAATTATTTGGAAACACAAGAACTTGCTGATTTGCTAAATGTTACCACAAAAGCCGAATTGATGACATGGATAGAGCATAATATAGCTTACACACTATTTACATCAGTAGCCCAAGCAAGCAGTTTGTTTGATGCATTAGAAAATCAAATAATAGCAACGAAAACAAAATTTATTTCGCCAAGAGTGCAAAATGATTTTGTATTGTTTGAGGAACGAGTAATATTGGTTGAAGAAAAACTTACCAATAGCAAAGCATCCGATCATGTTTGGCTGATGGTAGGCTGTAGGGTTGCTTCTATAGGATTAAGATACTTGGGGCCTAAAGGTATGGTAGCATCTGCTGTTGTGAGTCTCACTTGTAGGATAATGGGGCTTATGTAGTTTTTCTATAGTAGATTCATGCGTTGTTATATTGTTCGTCCATTTGATCCCCTAACGGTATTTTGGACATATAAGGTTAAAATAAATGAGCAAGAGTTTTTGCTGAAAAAAACAGGAACGAGAGCCATAGACGTAGAGCCAAGTTCTACCTATGAGATAGATGTTTTTACTCCGAGTGAAATCTATCGTTTTAGTTCTCCCACAATAACAAAAAATTCTGCTGACATAATCGAGGGTAGCCAGATTGTCGTCAGGTGTAGACTCTCTAATTGGCCGCTTGTTATTACATCTTTAGTAGGGCTTTTGCTGCTTATTTTTGCAGGATTTGTTCTGAACAATGTACTCCTTGCTGGAGTAATAATGTTTCTATCTCTATCTCTTGATGACTACTTTCTCTTTGGATACATGAAAAGAAAAACCTTTTTTAAGATAACTATCCTAAACAAGAAACGGCGGTAGCCGCTTCTTGTTTATTTTGTTTTTGTGGGGTTGGCTGTTTGCTAAACATTGCTGCTAACCCTAAATTTGGACATTTCCACTTACATTATACTAAATACTAATGAATAAAAACACACTGATAATCACGCTTCTATTTGTTATATGCCATTTGGCAAACAGCAATGTTTTAAAATTAACAATAATATGAAAAAACTCCTAACATCATTTTTCGCACTAACTTTGTCGTTTGGCGTTTTCGCCCAAAACGTAAGCGGTTACGTTAAGTCTGAAAATGGCGAGGGAGTACCTTTTGTATCTATTTATCTAAAAGAAAAAAATATCGGTATAACTTCAAACATAGACGGACACTACATATTGCCGAATAGTATTTTAGCGGAAACAAACGACACGCTTATTTTTTCGTCAATCGGTTTTGAAACTCAAAAAATATCTGTTCCGCTATTCAAACAAAGAACATCGGCAGGAAAAACAAATATTGTATTAAAAACAAATTCTATATCGCTACCCGAAGTTGTCATTACAGCAAACGCCCACCAACCGAAAGATTATGGGTTATTTCATTTACAGACTGCACATGTTAAATTTCATGGAGATTGTAAAGTTATGGTTTTTGTTGAGAATACAGACGACACAGATAAAATTATTCGAACGGTAAATATTAGATTTGGGCTTGGCGATACAAACGAGATAGTAAAATACAGAGTGTTTTTTTATCAAAAAACCGAAGTCGGCTTCCAAAACATTAAAGTTGCAGATCACGATATTTTTATTACCGACATCTCGCAACAAGAGATACGGCACGATGTTTCAAAATATCGCATTCCTTTTCCGAAAGAGGGCATTTATGTCGGTGTTGAACGGATTGAAATAGCAAATGTTATTCGGGATCGATCTATTGGAAAAAAAATAGGACTTAAAGGCACTACCAAAGCAGGTAAATCTTATAGTTGGATGTTTGATGAAAAGGAGGACGAATGGTTCCTGCTTACATTAGAAAATTTCGAAAAAAAAGTACTAAAAGAGGGAGAATCAATAAAAAAAGATGTTCCCCTGCTATATCGAGGATATGTTAGAAATTTAATTCGTAGAACAAATTTCCAAATAGGAATTACTGCATATTAAAATAATAGAAAAAAGATAAACCAAAGTGAAAATAACAACATTATTTTTAGCATTAACATTATCGTTTGGTATTTTTGCACAAAATATCAGCGGTTACGTTAAGTCTGAACGTGGCGAGGGAGTGCCGTTTGTATCTATTTATCTAAAAGAAAAAAATATCGGTATCGTTTCAAACATAGATGGACATTACATACTGCCAAACACTATTTTAACGGAAACAACCGACACGCTTATTTTTTCGTCAATCGGTTTTGAAACTCAAAAAATATCTGTCCCAATATTCAAACAAAGAACATCAGCAGGGCAAACAAACATTGTGCTAAAAACAAATTCCATATTATTAGCGGAAGTCGTAATTAGAGCAAAAAACCACAAACCGAAAGATTATGGGTTATTTCATTTAAGGTCTGCTCCTGCACGCTATGACTATTTGTTTCCGTCATCAAGAGTTATGGTTTTTGTTGAAAATACTGATGGCACAGATAAAATTATTCAAACGGTAAATATCAGAATGTCGTGCAGAGATACCAAAAAAAGCAAACATGCCAATAAAGATAGAAAATTAAGAGTATTTTTTTATCAAAAAACAGAAAGCGGTTTCCAAAATATTAAAGTTGCCGATGACGATATTCTTATTACAGACTTTTCAAAAATAAGAATACGACACGATGTATCAAAATATCGCATACCTTTTCCAAAAGAGGGTATTTATGTGGGTTTTGAATGGGTTGGCGAAACAAATGTTATTCAAGAGCGGTCAAGAGGAAAAGAATTTGGATTAAGTGTCACGGACAAAGCAAAAAAATCTCATAGTTGGGTATTTATAGACGAAAAATGGGAACAACACCCATTAGAAATGTACAGAATGGCAATACATAATCCTTACGCATCATCAGAATTTTTTAACAAACTACATGAAACCCTTATTCAAAACACAAATTTCCAAATAGGAATTACAGCATATTAAAAATAATAGAATTAAAAAAAATGGAACATACACCGCCAATTGTAATTTGAGAATTGAGAATGGAAAAATGAGAGCCTTTTTCTGTTTTCAGTTCTCTTTTTTCCGAAAAAAAGCAATTATCGGCTAATTTTTAAGCAACGACTTATGAAATTTTTAAGACGACTTGTAAAATTTTGAAGATGTCTTACAAAAAATTGAACCCTCTGGCGCCGACGTCCACGTCGGTTCCTATAAAGCAAAGTAAAGAAAACAACTAAAAAAAGTAACTAAAAAAAGTGCAGGAAAATAGCAAGAATATATGGAAAATTTACCCGCTGGCACCGACGTGAACGTCGGCGCCAGCGGGTAAATTTTGTTTAAAATGCGTGATTTTTATTGTATATCAATCCGTTTAGTCATCGTCCTCGTCTTCATCCTGCCTTGAAGGTCTTCTCGGCGCGGTATTTCCGTCATCCGAATCAGATCGGTCAAAACTTTTTCTAATGGCATTGGCTTTAAACAAAAAGTCTGTTCCTTTGCGAGTGGTAGATAAACCAAATTCATAACTGCCGCGTCCTTCCCCGCCCTTTTGCTTGCGTTTCGAAGGTTTGAGCGATGTAATCACTTCGTTAAAACCAGGATCCGATGAAATCACCTGCATCAAACCATCACTATATGAGAAAAAATACCATTCACGGCGGGAAATTTCAACATACAGATTAATTACATCGCCTCGTCGGCTTTTTATGACTTGTAACGTTCCGTTAACATATTTGTTGATCTGATTTTGACCAATCGCTGCAATGCCCAATTTTCCTATCGAAACAAATGATCGCGACGCCTCATCCCATTGCATTTTCACATCCGAAAAAAGAATGGTTTGTTCCATATTGGACGGCAATCTTCGATATGCTCCATACATTTCAATTTCTTTTTCCAAACGTTCTGCCTCTCGTTGCGAAAGTTTGGAATAAAGATAATCCACAAATTTGTCCGTATTTTGCTCTGCACCGCTTCCATCTGCATCTTCCAAACTTTCAGAAAATAATTTCAGGGCTTTTTCGTCAAAGAAGAATTTCATACCGATAATACCATCAAAAAGCATTGTATTTTCGCGATAATTATGATACAATGTTCCAAAATTATCCCAAATTACGCGTCCTAAATTCAGGTTAAAATCAGGCGTTCCATACGATTTGAGCGAACAATCTACGATGTTATAAACTAATCGATCAGTTTCTCTCGATTTATCGGAAGGTTCTACAATGTAAGATTTCAAAATAGTATCGTAAAACAAAACACCGCTTTTACTCATCACCACTTTATCGGAAGGTTTTATCGGCATGAAAAATGCAGGAAACAAATTGCCTTGATTGGTCATATAAAATCCTATGCCTTCACGTCTTGACCTATCTCTGCTATTTGGCTCTGCAATGGGGATTTCCACATGTTTCGGATTGATGGGAGCGTTGAAACTAAACCACGAGCGTTGGTCTTCTTCTTCGCAAACGTAGTTAATTTTCGACTTTCCGGAAAATTGCAACAATTGGTCATTCGCTTTCAAGGTTATTTGTCCCAAAAAATCAAATGCGGGGCTTAGCGAAAAACTATCTTCGGCTTCAATTTTTGCCGTTCCCGTAGTAATGCCATTGCGATCGGGTGCTATTCTTTCAAAGCGTATCGGATGGATTTTTCCCGAAATATCTTCGTAATTGTATGTGCCGTTTGCGGTATATCGCGATCGACCTTGAATTGTAACCGTGGCATTGTAAATATCATAGTATTGATGTTTAACATCTGCTAAAATATTAGCATTTTCAAAAGGTTTGATAACTGCGTCTTTACCAACTACAATATCGCCCTGAGTGGGTTGCACCGCAATATCTGCCGTGTAAATAATTCGCACTTGTTGAATTTTGAGTTCATGGGTTTCCAAATTATATTCCGCAAGAGGTGAATTAAACGTTAATGAATCTTGTCCGGGATGCAACGAGATAAAATCCGAACCCGGCAAATCCTTGCCAATAGCAATAAGTTCGCGTAAATTCATTTTATCCAACTGTTCGTTGGTATACGATGATTTTTGCGAATTTTTCAAATAGACGAGATTTTCCTTGATATCCCACTCCAATTCGTTCATATAACACAAATACCGAGTGACCGGAAAATTTAGAAAAACACCAGAGTCATTGTTTGCAAAATACCCTTTTTGTTTATCAAAATCAATATGAACATTATAATTTTCCGACTGAATTGCGTTTTGTTTTCCGTCTTTACTTTTAATTCTAAACGCTATACTATCAGAGAATAAATTTCTGTCTTTGAATACAAATTTTTCACCGTTCATTTCGGATTTATTTTTAAAAACGGCTTTCCCTTCGCCAATCATCCCAGTATCTGAAAGAACTAATTCTCCATAGAACAAAATTTCATCGTCGAATACCGAAAAACCATCGGTTTTATTGGTCACAGAGAAAAAATTGTTATAAGGTTGCCAATGCAATTTGGATGTTTTTGCCTTTGTTTCCGCAAATTCAGGCCCTATGCTTTGCGCTTTCACATTAAATATTTTGATCGTTGCATTCATGGAGTCGGGCATAAAAAGAAACTGATTCGAAAGATTTGTTGATGCCATGAATTCCAATCTTCCACTTCCAATCAATCCATCATTACTTAAACGAAGTGTGTCGTAAAATGTCCCTGCACCTTGATAAACAGGCCATGCTGAATCCGGCAAAGTTGTAAATCCCAACGAAAAATCGGGCATAACTCTCAATTTTTCATGTATATCGGGAAAGATACCGGCTGATGTCAAATACCCGTCAAATCGCAAACTGTCAGTTTCAATGCCATTCAAATTTTCGAGTCTGAATGGATAAATCGTGTAGAAAAATTTATCGGACGAATAAATACTATTTTGAATATTCGGATTGTCATAACGAGCATACGAATCTTTTGAACTTACGAAAATAGGAAACTGTCTGTAATGTTCTTTCCCGGATTTATTGGTTGGTTTATCAATAAAAATTTCTCCGGACAGATCTTCGATGATGGTTTCTATGTCTCTCAATTGATAGTTTCCATAAATATCCGGTTGGCCTTGTTTCACGGCAAACGTCAATGCTTCAACATTATCCATCGAAATTTTAAACCGCTCATAATCGAAGTAACAACCTGAAGCCACAAAATCAAATCTTCCGATACGAACTTCCCCTTCGAATGCAAAATCTCGATTTCTCTTAACCACAATCGTTTGATCATAGGGCGTAACATATACATTTTGCGCCAGACTTAAAAAAATTCTTTCAATACCGAATATCTGCAAATCGTTAGTTTTAAGATTAAGTATAGCATTGGAAGCATCGGTTCGTTGAGAAACAATTCGAATAACATCGTAATCGGAGCGTTTGGCGGAAGCATGCAAAAAATGAAATACTTTTTCTTGTAATTCCACTGTTTCCGTTTCCGCGTCATAGAGCAAAAAACCCTTCGAAGCCATTTCCAAAAGCATGACTTTGGTCTGTGTGATGCCTAATTTTAAATTTTCCGCAACCGATGATATGGGTAATGTTCTCGAATTAAATTTTTCAGACACTTTACGAAGAATAAGCAACGGATTATAGTCAAGTCTTTCCATCACCGATTGTAAATCTTGAGAGGTATAAAACTGTTTGGATTCAAATATTCCAACGCCTTTGTTGTTGGGTATTTTGAGCATTCGAAAATCCATAAACGACGAATCTATGGGCCAATATATGGCTTCCACATGCATGTCCAAATTATGATAACTGTTGGAAATAGGGTTTTTGAAGGCATTCGTACTCGGGTGTAAAATGGATAATTCGCGACGTGTATCATCGTATCGAATTTCACATGTTGTATGAACGATTTCTCCATCTCCGATCGGAATGTGAACTTGCGCCAAAGGTGAAGATATACGGTTTTGTCCGAACAGAAAACTTTTTGCAGTTACGGTTAAAATGACGTTATCACTTTGTCTGAATTTCAACGTTGCAGTTTCATTTTTTTCGCCACATCTGACGCGACTTCCAACCTGCATGTATGGGCCTTCGAAATCGACATTTTCAAAAATATTGTCTATCTTCAAACTGTTGTCGTAAGAGGTAAACGTGGGATACGAAGCCTGTCCGACTTTTACATTCGGCAACACTCTTTCTTCCATTCGCCCGAACAACGGACGGCTGAAATAAATTTTGTTGAAGAAATTGACCGAATCCGCTTGATACCTTGATGTTCGGAGATTGATTTCATATTCGTCGAGTAGAATATACATTTCGCTCAAATCAAAACCAGCTCTTGTGAAATCAACCAATCCGGTTTGGCCTTGCCAAAAAAATGTCAGCGGATAAAAAGTACCTTGTGTTTCATGAATTCTCGTGCTGTCGCCATTAGCATAACACACTAAATTTGTTTCCAAAAATACAAAACGCGGTTTCCCATTCACACATTCAAATACAAAATCACCATCGGCATTCCATTTTGCAGATAAACTTTCGTGCAAAAAACCCGTTTCAAACAACCGGTTTGTGCTTTCGAGCAACAAATCAAAGTCTCGCATTTTGCGATTTTCGGCTATCGAATTCAAACATTGGATATAGTCGCTGTAGCCTCTTGCTGCGTATTCGTCTTTGAAAAAATTTAAGATGACTTTAAGCAAATTTTCAAATGTTGGAAAAGGACGCATATTGGCTTTTAGTGCAGTATTGCACAAGGTCATAAATGCTTTTTGTTCGTCGTCTGTCAATAGATCGAAACGTGTCGAAAACTCATCAACTAATTTTACGGCATTGGCTTGTCGTCTTTTATCCGCATTACGATCTGATAAAAAAAACTGTTTGGTCTCGGCCGAAAAAGTTGATCCATCTCCTGAAAATGCCCTAAATGTTTGACTTTTCAGAGATGTGAGTTGAAACAAACAAAAAATTATGAAAGCAATTAGCTTCACTGAGCTCGCACTTCGTGCTTCGGTTCGCTTCATGATTTTATAAATTTAGCTGCCACCCAATGATTTTTTTCAAGATATGATACATAGTTTAATCCGTTTTCAATACAGGCTTTTTCAACAGCTTCCAAATCGGATTTATAAAATCCGCTTAACAAAATAACAGCATCTTTTGACATGGTTTGAACATACATTGGCATATCTCGAATTAAAATATTACGATTGATATTTGCAATTACAAGATCAAAATTCTTTCCGTTCAGATTTTCTGCATCACCAAGTTCTACAATTATTTCCGAAGTTTCGTTTCGCAAAATATTTTCTTTTGTATTTTCAAAAGCCCACTCGTCATTATCAATTGCTTCTACAATTTCTGCTCCCAATTTTTTTACTAAAATCGCTAAAATCCCTGTTCCGCAACCCATATCCAAAATCCGCTTTCCCTTGACAGGTTCTGTTTTTAGCCATTCAATCATCAATGATGTGGTTTCGTGATGAGCAGTGCCGAACGACATTTTCGGTTCGATAATCAAATCAAATTTCACATCCGAAACAGGGTCGTGAAACGGCGCCCTAATATTACAAAAATTGCCAAAACACACAGGCTCGTAACTGCTTTCCCAAACGGCATTCCAGTTTTGTTCCTCTATTTTTTTTATGGAAAAATTATCAATATTCGGTAAGGATTTTAGCAACAAACGGACGTCTTCTTCTTTCAAATTTTCGGTAAGAACATAAGCCAACAATTGATTGGGATTCTCCACAAAACTGTCAAATTCCAATTCTCCGAGTTGAGCAATCAGAATTTCAGTTTGCGTTGGTTCTTGATGATGAGTAATATTTAATTCCGAATATTGCATAGTTTAGAATGCGTTTGCAATCGTCACGAAATCTTGTGCCACTAAAGATGCACCGCCAATTAATCCACCATCAACATCGGGTTGCGTGAACAAATCATGTACATTTTTCGCATTGCAACTTCCACCATAAAGAATGGGAAGTTTTTTAGCGATTTCTTTGCCGTATTTTTCTTCGACGGTTTTACGAATGAAAGCATGCATTTCTTGGGCTTGTTCGGGTGTTGCCGTATGTCCTGTACCAATCGCCCAGACAGGTTCGTAAGCAATGATGACTTTCGCAAAATCCAACGGATCTAAGTGAAACAACGAGTCTGCAATTTGTTTTTTCACAATATCGAAATGTTTGTTGCTTTCACGTTCGTCCAAAACTTCGCCGCAACACACAATCGGTGTGATTTCATGTTTCAGCAAAATATCCGTTTTTTGAGCAATGTCAGCATCGGTTTCATTGTGATATTTTCGACGCTCGGAATGCCCGACAATGCAATATTCTACTTGCATACTGGCCAGCATTTGCGCTGATATTTCGCCAGTGTATGCACCGTTTTCATGCTTGCTTACATCTTGTGCACCAACAGCAATCAAGCCTGTTTCCGAAAAGTCGACCGACATTTCCAAATAAGGCGACGGCGGACAAACCACCACATCAACATTTGACGGCGTCTTGCTTTCAAGTGCGTCATAAAGTTCGTTCAATAATTCTTCTGCCTCGGCAAAGTTTTTGTTCATTTTCCAATTTCCGGCAACAATTTTTCGTCTCATAACATTATGATTTTAGATTAACAATATTTAACTTCGTTGAGCTCGCACTCCGTGCTTCGGTTTACAAATATACAAAAAAAAATGCAATTTTGCAAGTTTTTCATTCTTTTAAATATAGTTTTCGGTTTTCAACATCTATCAGTACCTGCATTTGTCGAATGGCAATTTGATTGAGTTTAATCAGTCGTTCGTGTTGAGATAAGTTTTCGTTAATGAAAACTGCATTCAAATTTTCCATATTTGAAAGGCAAATCAATTCGTTGATTGAAGCATAATCGCGCATATTGCCGTCTTTGTGGGGATTGGCTTCACGCCATTGTTTGGCAGTAATTCCAAACAAGGCAACATTTAGCACATCGGCTTCACTTGCGTATATGATAGACGTTTGTTGCGAAGTGAGTTCGGCAGGAATAAGATTTTGTTTGATTGCAGAGGTATGAATGTGATAATTGATTTTGGCAAGTTCACGTTTGGCAGACCAGCCTAAGGCTTTTTGTTCTTGTTCTTTTAAGCGCTGAAATTCTTTGATTATGTAAAACTTAAATTCGGCACTCAACCAAGAGGCGAATTCAAAAGCAATATCTTTGTGAGCAAATGTTCCACCACCGTACCGCCCCGTTTTAGCAGTAATTCCAATAGCGTTGGTTTTCTCAATCCATTGTTTACTTGTCAAAACGTAACCGTTTGACCCACTTTCATTTTTAATGTTGTTGAATTCAACAACATTAAAATTAGGATTGTTTACCTTTTCCCAAATGCCAATAAAGTCAATTGTGTAACGAGCACTTAACCATCGAGATATAACATAACCCGTGGCTTCCGCATTTCTATATCTCGCCATATCGGTTAGCGAAACATACTCTTCTTTTTTTGGCGACAATAGGATAATAAGTTCCTCCCACAAAGCCGATAATTCCAAGAATTATGAATAAATAAACTAATTCCATAATTATTTTGTTTTTGATGGTTTAATAAATGTAAATCCCAAATATGCAATACCCAAAGCCGAGAAAATTCCTGCCGGTAACACATAAGCAAGCCCTATGTTTTCTTTCATAATCCCTGCAATAACAGCACCCCCAAATATCAATTTTGAAACATCTAAAAGATATTTCCCTAACTCCCGTTTCAAACATTGCAAAGTTACAACATTTTTTCGAATTGACCAAATTATTTTCCTTAAAAATAAGGATAGCAAAAATACTATTTTAACTTTTGCTCGGATAGATAGAATCTATCTTGGTAATTGAACGGCGATTCCATCGCCGTTCAACGGGGTAAAATTTGAACTTTGCAAATGAAAATTTCTATTTTCATTATTTTTAAGAACAAGCAAAGATTACATAGGGTTGTTAGGTACGGATTACAAATCCGCGCCAGCGGAACATTAAAATAATTGCTGCCATATTATTCCGCCAAAAATGGTAACAGCATTATAACATGCATGCATAATGGTTGTATATAAAATCGGATGTCGTTTTTTTTGCATAAGAACAAAACACAAGAAACACCATACAATGCCTGCTAACAGGGAGTTACAAATACCTATTACTCCCATGTGTGCATGCCTCGAACCAAAGACAATAGATACTAAAACAATTGTGATACAAAAACTGTATTTGTATCTCCGAAACCATTTTTGGCAAACTCTTAAAGGCAGGTATTGGTAAACAAGTGTTTCCACTAAAGGAGCAAGTATCATAGGTACCATGATAAACCATAGTAGACTTTTGGTAATTACAGGAGCGTCTTTCGATATATTAAATAATACAAAAACAGCACTTAAAAGTTGAAATAAAATTAGGTAATGTCATAGTTTAAGGTAGTAAATAAATTTGCATAATTCAAAAATTATTCGTATCTTTGCAGTATCAAATTGAAAAGATATGAATATAATTGAAATCTACAAGAAGTTTCCA
>JAIRRI010000156.1 GCA_031256055.1 Bacteroidales bacterium | reverse complement strand
AATCTTTTTGCTGATTGAGTTTGATAATCTCGTGAACAGCCTCAACAGGCAGTCCGATCAAGTCGTTCTGTTCGTTGGCATAAGCATAATACATCGTTCGTGCAAACACATCGGTTTTTTGCCAAACGGCTTTTCCTTTTCTGAAAAACAGCGGAATTTCAGGATCAGGAAAATCCTTTGCAGCCTCTTGATACATCTCGTATTCGTAGTTCAAACAGCATTTCAACTTGCCACATTGTCCCGCTAATTTTTGAGGATTTAACGACAATTGTTGCACACGCGCCGTATTCGTTGAAACGGTATGAAAATTACTCAAAAATGTAACGCAACACAATTCACGTCCGCACGAACCAATTCCGCCAAGGTGCATGGCTTCTTGACGTGCACCAATTTGTCGCATCTCAATCCGAACGCGAAATTCCTCGGCATACACTTTAATAAGTTGACGAAAATCCACACGATCATCGGCTGTATAGAAAAACGTGGCTTTGCTGCCATCACCTTGATATTCGACATCGTTAATTTTCATCTTCAAACCCATGTCGTTTGCGATTTTTCGCGCTCTGATTTGAGCATCTTTTTCCAAGTCGATAGTTTTATTCCACTTGTCGACATCATTCTGACGGGCTTTTCGAAGCACTTTGCGCAATTCCTCAACAGGTAGAATATTCTGACGTTTGCGATATTGCAAATGTGCAGCAGGACCAATCAGCGTAACAATCCCAACATCGTGCCCCGTCGGCGCTTCCACCACAACAATATCGCCAACTTCTAAAACAGTCGTTGCCTCAACATTTCGATAAAAATCTTTGTGCGAATTTTTAAAACGCACTTCAATAACATTGTATTTTGAATTATCGCCAGTTGGAGTCAAGCCTTTCGTCCAATCGAATGTCGCCAATTTAGCACAACAGCACATTTGCAAATCGCGCGATTGGTCTTCCAGCGTGGGCATACAATGGCAACCGCGCGTGTTGTATTTGTTGTCTTCTTTGATAATCGGACGTTCGGCGAGAATATCATATTCGGGTTGTTCAGTATTTGGAGTAATATTTGTGTTTTCTGTCATATTCTATGATTTTTTTTGCAAAGGTTTTAGTAATGTCCTCTCATTGAGAGAATATGAATATTTTCATCGAAAATTTCGTAAATCAACCGATGTTCGTTGGTTATTCGGCGCGACCAACAGCCTTGCAATTCATGTTTCAATGGTTCTGGCTTACCTATTCCTGTAAAAGGATGCTGAACGATGTCGTTCAATAATTCTGTTATTTTCTTTTGAATTTGCTTATTACCTGATAATTTCCAAAAGTCCAAATCTTCCAATGCTTGTTTTTGGTAAATTATTTCCATAAATCAACAGTTTTTATAGCTTTACCTTTGCCTTTTCTTGCGTCGTTGCGACCTTCCTCTACTTTTGCAACAAATTCCTTGTTGTAACCCGACGGTTCTTTTTCCAAAATCGTGAAAACACCTGCCTCGCGAATAGATTGCATAATACTTTTTGCAAGTTGATTGCGTGCATCATATTGTAAAGTTACTGTACACATAGTATTTTTTCTGCAAAGATACGAAAAAAAAACGAAACGCAAAAGCATTTCGTTTTTTTCGCACCTTGTGCTTGCTCAGGCAAGGCACGAGATGATAATCAAAATCAAAAGACGAGACTAACGAACACAGCGTAGCGCAAGCCCGTAGCTCCCAGGGAGAAAACGGAACTGAGGGGAAACATTTCCGTTGTCATTGAAAAACAAGTTATATACATACGACTGAGATCAATAAAACGCTTCCCCGATGTCAACAAGTATTGCGCCACCCGGATTGCAGTAGCCACTGTGGGTACCACCCCAAGTTTTGAGATATTTGTCTCTATGAGTGGGATTACCTTGCTCCCCCCCAGTACCGCCCATAGCGATATCCAAATCAATAAAATCCTGACGAGTAGGCACACGCCAAGGTGCAGGACAAAGTTCATCTCTTAACTCATACACGGCTTGCCAAGAAAATAAATCACCTTTTTGACCAGGGTTAGAACGACAATCAATATTGTAACCTACACTATCTCCTTCCAACTTCCAACCTGCGAAAGTCGTTTTTTTACTACAATAATCTGTTTGCACAGCATCCGACCAAACTTGAGTGATCGTATCATTGGAAATTGTCCAAGTCTTGTTGGAAGCAAAAGAAGCGTTGCCAAGGCTGGTAGGCCAAGTAATTGGTTTTTCGTCTTTTTTACAAGACATAAAAATAAACGAAAAGACTGATAGAAGTGCGATTAGATGTAGTAAGTGGTTTTTCATGATGATTTTTTTTGTAATAATCCGGCCAATATAATTGATAAGTCCAACATCACCAAATGCCCGTTGGCATTGCGTTCGATGTGATAAATGGCTTTGTCTATTTCAGTGGTAAATTTAACTAAATTATTGGAATGAATGTAAGGTGAAAATTTGGTTAAAAATGCGCGTTCTTCGGGCGAAACAAGCACTTGATCGGTGTTTTGATAATTTATCATCACTGTCCAACGGATTTTATCTAACGCATGGTTCAAAAACAGTTTCAAACGTTCGCGACCCAAATCTCTCATTTTTCTTGAAAATTCGTCCATTTTTGGCGTTTCTACTTTCAAGCAAATCCGCATCCAATCCACAAAATTCGTGTGATTGAAATTGTCTTCATCGGTTCGAGCAACGATGGTTTCCGCTTCGAGCAAATTACCTTTTGCCTGAATGGCTATGTGCATGGCTTCCTCTGCACTTACTTCATGCTTTTCCTGCAAATAATTTTGAATAATTTCATCTGAAAGTTTCGGCACACGAACCAATTGCGTTCGCGATAAAATCGTTGCGGGAATTTGATTGGAATTTTCGGAAATCAGCAAAAATACAGTACCTTCGGAAGGTTCTTCAAGCACTTTCAACAATCGTGTTGAAATATCGTGATAAAATTTTTCCACCATCCAAAGAATGATGATTTTCGTTGGCGCTTCAAAATTTTTATACGTCAACGCTTTAATCACATTGTCCACATCGCGTTTGTTGATATACCCTTGACTGTTGCCCAATCCGATCGCATCATACCATTGGTTCAACGAAAATTCCGCATGATGTTCGAGCACCATTTTTCGCCATTCGTCCATATAATCGCTGCTATCGCTTTCTTTCATTGAACCCGTTTTATTATTCGGAAAAAAGAAATGCAAATCGGGATGTGCTAACTTTTGAAACTTTACACACGACGGACATATTCCGCAAGAGTCCGCCAAAATCCCGTCTTCATTGGGTTCTGAAAAAATCTGTTTGTTTTTACAATTCAAAAACTGTCCGTAAGCAATGGCTAATGCCAACTTCTGATTGCCTTGATAGCCTGAGAAAAGTTGAGCATGCGGAACACGTCCGCTAAGCGCCATGCTGGTCAGTTTTTGAATTAATTCGCGTTGTCCTATGATTTCTTTGAATTGCATTGGGTACAATTTTCCAATTGCAAAGGTACGAAAAAAAAATGAAATAACAAAACCGTCATTCCGAGCGGAACGAAGTGTAGTCGAGGAATCCCATAGCTATGGGCTGTCTCGACTACGCTCGATATGACGTCACGTGCACTGTTCATTTGTTGTTCGTACCGTTGGAGATTAACCTCATCATCCTTGTGACCCGTCCCTGCCTCGTTA
>JAIRRI010000016.1 GCA_031256055.1 Bacteroidales bacterium | reverse complement strand
CTTGTTTTAAGTGAACGGCTTGAGCATTTAGACTTGCTATATAATGCTTTGCAAGAACACGTATCGTCTCTATTTGTATTGAAAGGCGGCCTGGGTAAGAAGCAAATAAAAGCAATCATGGAAGCAGTTCACAATACTCCTCCGGATGAACACAGAATAATTCTTGCCACAGGTAAATATCTGGGAGAAGGTTTTGACTTGCCAAGTCTTGACACCCTGTTTCTGGTTTTCCCTTTTTCGTGGAAGGGAAGCCTGATTCAATATACAGGCCGCCTTAATCGTATTTCACATGGGAAAAAAGAAATACGTGTATATGATTATGTCGATGAGCAAGTGCCGGTATTGGCAGGTATGTACCGAAAGCGATTGAAAGGGTACAAAGCACTGGGGTTTACGGTGGAGTAAAAGGAGCTTGTTATTTTTATTCTATATGCTTACCTTACTAAACAATTCTAAGCCATTCAAAGCGGCAACAAGTCGTTCATGTTCACCACTTTCATCTGTTTTGAAACGTTTATATGGCAATCCGTATTTCTCTAAAATTCTGTTTTTCATTATATCACGCTCCGCCTGCCTGGTTCCCTCAGCGTGAAACGCCGTTCCGTCAACTTCGATTACAAGTCGTGGTGTTTTTCCAATCTTGTCGAAAATGAGAAAATCGACGTGTGTCAGGATGTTCTGTGCGTACTGATTCTCGTTTTTATCAAGTTTTTTTGTATCTTTAATAATCATCTTTAGCGGAATATGCACTGCAACATCAAATTTAGTAAATCTTTCTTCTGCGAGCACATCGCGGATCAGACCGTACATAAGATTTTCACTTGTATATTCTGAAATTCTTTTTTGTTTGCGTAAAACCTCCTCTCTTTTTTCATAGTAGTCTTTATACAGATAATCAAAAACCGAATAAACTTCGCTCTGAATGATTTCTAAATTATTGTATTCGATATAGCGAACCAGGTCTCCAATATTTGTATCACACATAGTGTCACCGCTGTTTATGACCACTATAAGCTGCTCAACTGCGCGTGAAACAGCGACGTTCAGGCGGTTTGCGTTATCTGTAAAATCAGAAATTTCATTGTCTACTGTTGAAAGAATTATCACATCATTTTCTCGACCTTGAAACTTATCGACTGTATCCGCCTGTATGCCGGTTTCTGCAAAAGTCTCTTGAAGCATATTTGTCTGATTGCGGTATGGTGTTACAATACCTATGGAAGTTTTACCGTTAAAGAGATTCTGTTGTGGGATTATTTCGTTTTTAATTACATCAATTTGCCGCTGATTGACTCTTCCACGTGCATGGTTTCCAGGAGCAGTCTTGTATACAATAAGAGGCTGACGATTTGATTTTGCTTCTGTCAAAATGATGAGTTGATTGTTGTAAAATTTCTGATTACAGAACTCAATTATCATCGGATGGCAACGATAGTGTTCACGCAACAGCGTTCGTGGCGCTCTGGGGAATAGCTCTGTAATCGAAGACAAAAGGCTGTGATTTTTATAACGATAGATCTCCGGTAAATCAAATTCCGTGAAAACCGCATCGGTTTTCTTTTCAGTTTCAGAATCAACCACATTCGGAAGTTGTTTCAAATCACCAACAATAACCGCTTTTCTTGCACACGATAACGCAAGTGCTCCTGTTGCTATATCAACTTGTGATGCCTCATCAATTATAACATAGTCATACATAACCTTTGATGAAAGACTACTGCGAAGCGAATATGTGGTACTCAAAATTACCGGATATTCATTAATAAATGCCTCCGAGTTTTTCCATAAATCATCAAGTTCAAATTGTAGACGTTTACCATTTTTGTATTTTTCAGTAAGATAATCGCGAAATAATTGTATTGATAACTCAGAATAGTCTTTCATTTTTTTATCAAAATCAAAACGATCAAGTTCTATTTTGCGAAGAGAAAAATCCATGTTTAACTCGGATATTCGCGCAGTATAGTAACGCCTTTGGCAAATCTCAATCATCAAGTTCGGGCCGCCGGAATAGAACGCTTTGTTTATGATTCCACGAAAAAAACGGTTAATAAGCCGTTCAAAAAAACCTGGCATTTTCCCGCGTCTAACGTATTTTTCACAGGTGAGCCACAACTCAAGCGCTGCGGAGGCGGTAATGTCAGGTCTCAAATATCGTAAAATAAGATCATCTTTGAAAGTACAGTATTCGCAAAAATGTCTGTATTCGAGTTCTAATTTGTCAAGATTTTGTCGAATCTGTGATAACTCGTTCTTTTCCACAAGCATCTTACATAGCTGAGTATAAAGATTCTTGAGTGATTGATTTATTAAGTTTTTACGTTCCGTTGACAGTTTCCAATCGGCCATGTCTGGCAATGATTTTTGTGATTCAATAAATTTCGTTTTATTGTCGGAGTTCCCGAGATATGCTGCAATAAAACCAACTTGATATTTTTCGAGCTTTTCCTGCACATTTGCTGTCGCCGAATTATTGCTTGACACAATAGCAACACTTTCACCACACATAACCGCATTTGCAATTATGTTCAAAATCGTTTGTGTCTTTCCTGTTCCTGGCGGTCCTTCGACAATTGTAAGCGTATTTTCAAGTGCGTTATCAACCGCAACCATTTGGCTAATATTAAATCCAAATGGATAAACAGTTGCAGCTGTTTTTGATTGCTTAAATGGATACAACTTTCCGGTCAAAAACACAGAAAGCATATTTTTTTCATCCAGAAAGCCAATCTTCTCATACCGGTTAGCTAATATATTACCAACACGAGAATCTGATAGTCCGACTGTTTGCGCTATATGCTTAAGATATTTAAAACACTTTAATGCAGTGTCGTTTGACAGAGCAGATTGTTTTATTTTTACATGGTTTGCACTATACGAATATGTCTTACTGTTTTTGTAAGTTATATTGATTTTACCATCACTTTCATTCCAAGTGAGTATATCATTTGTTTTATCTTCACCTTTGACGATTATTTGTTCTTTGTCTTTTAGCAATCTCATTTATAGTCCTCGAAAAACCTGTGTTTAAAATTTATGGTATTATAATTTAAACTACATTTCTTAAATTTTCAAGGTATGTAAAGATTATACCATTGTGCGTCATTAAAAAAGAATATTTGTTAGCATGATTAATATTAC
>JAIRRI010000012.1 GCA_031256055.1 Bacteroidales bacterium | reverse complement strand
GGTTGAGGCTTTAATGGAAATGCGGTCTTCGTCGATATTCGTGACAGCAGCTAATGTGGATTTCATCTGTGAAATATAATCGGAAATTTTTGGTGTTTGCAACACAATCGTACTGTCGATATTCCCAATTTTATAGCCCTTTTCGAGAATTTTTGCAACAACATTTTCGAGTAAAATTTTACTGTCAATATCTTTGTATTGTGTGTCTTTGTCCGGAAAATGAAATCCGATGTCTCTTAGATTTGCTGCGCCCAGTAAGGCGTCGCAAATAGCGTGAATCAATACATCTGCGTCTGAATGCCCAAAAACGCCTTTATGATGAGGAATTTCGACACCGCCAAGGATCAACTTCCGCCCTTCAACCAAGCGATGTACGTCATATCCTTGTCCAACGCGAATCTCCATCGAATTTAATTAGTGTTGAGTTGTTGTGCGTTTTGCCTACGTATATATTCCGCAAAATTGAATTTCAGCGTAAATCGCAACGTATTTTTCAACGGATTGGTAGCATTACTTTGTCGCGGCATAAGATAGGAAAAATCTATTTCAAACACATTGAACCGCAAACCCGCACCAAGTGTGAAAAATTGGCGTCCGCCTTTGCCGAATTCTCTGTGCCCGCTTTCGTGAAAATAACCGCCCCGAAAAGCAAATGTTTTGTTATACAAATATTCCACACCCACACTGATATTGACTTCATGAAATTCTTCACGCCAGCCGCCCGGAGCATCGTGAAACGATTGAAAAATTCCTTGAATAACACCCACATTATCATCCATTCCGGCAATTATTGTATCATTGCGTCGAACAGGTGGTGTAGGAACGAGCAATTTATTGAAATCAATCATTCCTGTGAATTCATTGTATTGATCAACCTGTACGGTGTAAGAGCCACCCAATCGCAAATTTGCAGGTAAAAAATCCTTATCCATTCCTTGCGAATACGATATTTTTGCTCCAACGTTAGAAATGTTCATTCCCAAAGCAAACGAACTGGCCTCGGTATTGGGTGTTAAAATTTCTCGCGTGTAAAACATCGAAATATCTACAGCACCTGAGTTTGCTGCCGAAGCCCTTGAAGCTCCAAGCCCTTGGTAGCCCATTGTTAAATCGGAACGAATATAACGTCCGGCAACGGCAAGGGAAAAATTAGGCGATAATTTTCGCGAAAGGCTGAGGTCAATTGCATACTCGTTAGGATTATAAGTTGTGCCTTGATCATCCCCGTCAGTTCGAAATACAACTTTTCCCAATGAAAAATACCGTATCGAACTTCCAAGCACCCAATCATCGTCGATGCGGTAATAACCAGCCAAATACAACAAATTCATATCCGGAACTAATGTGCGCAACCAGGGGCTAAAAGTTAACGAAACCCCAAATTGGTCATCAATAAACGCATATTTCGCAGCATTCCAGTGTTGTGAATTGATATCCGGTGAAGAAGCCACGCCGGCATCTCCCAAAGCTCCGGCTCGTGCATCGGGCGAAATGAGCAAAAACGGAACTGCTGTAGAAATAGAACCTCCGGTGTACCTTAAACGCTCATCGGCATTATGACCGGGAATCTGTGCCAAAAGCTTTCCTGAGACTAAAAGCAGAATAAAAACAACTGTTATGTTTTTCAACCTAAATGACATAATTTCAAATTTGGGTTACAAAGATACGAAAAAAAATTGAATTAACCACCACCAATGACTAATTTTTCTGTTTTTTCCGCCATTCGACCATCTTCCAAAACAATTCGAAGTCTGTATAGATAAAGTCCTTGACGGAGTTTGTGTCCATTGGCATCTCTTGTATCCCATTCGATCGGCTCAATGGCAAATCCATCAGGGCTAACGTTTTTCGAGAGTCGCACCATAAATCGTCCGCTCATATCAAAAATATCAACTTCCACGCGTTTGATTTTTTTTGGAGCATTGTGAGTGAAATAAAATTTAGTATGATCAATCATCGGATTTGGGAAGCAGAAAGCTTTCCCAATGATTGGTTTGTCCGATTGCACGACATTGAAATCTAAACTTGCTTCTGTCGAAATGTTAAAAACATTCCAAACTTTTAATTTCAGATTGTAGGCTCCGGGCAACAGGTTAAACATTGGGTAATGTATTTCTCCATGCATTTCACCATTAGGTCCGCGAGGTAGTTCTTCGAAAAAATCGTTGAGGTAGATTTGCCCTCTGAAATCATCGTTAATGACCAAGCTGATGTTGTGTCCGATGCCTGCACCACTGAAATTAATGCCGTATTTGTCGCTGACTTTCGCCAATAAAATTGGGTTTGATGTAGCGATGTTTCCGTTCCTAAAATTAGTGTCGTTGAGAAATAATCGAACAAGTGGAGGATCTGCGGAATCTCCGAAAAATTCTCCAAATCCGCCAATTACAACACTGTCGAAAACCCCTGTTGCATCAACAGAATCCGAATAGGCGTAATAACTGATTTTTCCAAATCCGTAGTTATAATTGATGTCTTTCGGTGTCATAAATTGAACGTTAAACTCGCCGTTAATTACGGGAATTCGGCTTCCTCTGAACAAGACGTTTTCTTGAACTTCGTAAACAATAACCGGATTATTGTGAGACGATGTGCTGTTTTTTTGCCCCAACGTTTGTATTTGTGTAGGCTTGTCAAACACCGTAATGTTGACTTCTCCGTTGAAATCGGATAAAAAGTTATTGTTGAAATCCACAATTTTTCCGGAGATACTTGCGTAATCCAAAGCTCTGACGGTGTCAATACCATTTTCTATGGGAGTATCGTTGATATGCGTTGTGATCACTCTGTATTTAGGTAAAGCCAGTGAAATAGCAGGGTCTCCAAGCAAAACAAATTGTTGAAGCGAATGCAAGTTATTGCTTGCATTTTTGGTTAATCTCAAGCATTCGCCCAAACTTCGGGTATTGCCGTTGTTATCGCGCATCAATGCCAAATGATTAAATAGCCCGTGGAGCGTATCATTAGGGCTCGCCCATGCTACTCGTGATGCTCCAATTTGTGCAACAGCGCCACCTTTCGGAGATATTACCGACCATTCGCCACCCGAAATCCGATCAGGATCATCATACTGCGAAAAATTACAAGAAGCCGTAAAAAAGACGGTAAGTTGATCAATATTTTCAAGATTTTGAATGTCCGAAACGTTTAAGATATCTTCATCTGCCAATCTAACCGGACCGCTGTGTCCTTGATAATTCAAAATTAACGTACCGCGTTCAATGCGTCGTATTAACGCTTCTTTTGCAGCAGGGAAGCGCGCTCCGCTTGGTGTTGCAACTTGAGGAAAAGCGTCAAAGTAGATTTTATCAATGTTGATTTCTCTGAAATTTTTTCTGAAATCATTCTCAAAATAAACCCTACTATTATAAGTAGATTCAAAGACTTTAACGAAGAGTCCACTGTCTCCATCGTCTGCTAAATTGGTAACCATATTTCGCCAATCACCGAATCTCGGACCTGCATAAGAAATGGTTTTATCTACCAATGTGCGTGCTTGTTCGAGTGTTCGTGCGGGAAAACGACCAATGCTGATAGTTAATCTGCTGGTATTGCCGGGACTTGGCACTCCTGTATCACCATCTGCCAAAAAGCCGAACATATCATCGGTCGAAAAACTATGAGCTTCTCTCAACCCCGTTGGAAATTGATAATTCAATACAAAATTCTGTGCATTCCCTGTTCGGTTACGATAATCGTAAGATGGCGAGCCAAAAAGCAGCAAATATTTCGGAACAATGTCTGAACCCTGCGCTATTGCTTTATTTCTGTA
>JAIRRI010000076.1 GCA_031256055.1 Bacteroidales bacterium | reverse complement strand
CGTTGTTTTCGATTGTAAACTTGGTTGTTTTTACAATTATTTTGGGTTTTTACAATTTGACCTTGTTGGGTGTTTTCGTACTTTCAAGTGCACTGTATGTAGGTTGGATAACGATATTTTTGAAACGCAGGCGTGATTTGGATTTCAAGCGTTTTGCACAGGCTTCGCAGGAGCAAAGCAATATCGTTCAAATGATAACAGGCATGCAGGAAATCAAACTCAACAACTGCGAACGACAACGCCGTTGGGAGTGGGAAAACATACAAGCCAAACTTTTCAAAGTCAGCATCAAAGGGCTTGCGCTTTCGCAATATCAGCAAAGCGGGGCGTTTTTCATCAACGAAAGTAAAAATATCATCATTTCATTTTTTGCTGCACAAGCCGTAATCACAGGGAATATGACACTCGGTATGATGATGGCCGTGCAATACATCATCGGGCAACTCAACAGTCCGATTTCACAACTCATCAACTTTATTCAATCAGCACAAGACGCTAAAATCAGTTTGGAACGTTTGGGTGAAATTCACAACAAACCCGATGAAGAACAAGACGATGAACACCGCATAGGAAACATTCCACAACATCAAGACCTGCATTTGGATAATCTAACTTTTCATTACGATCCGCTTTCTGAGCCTGTTCTTTCTGATATTACACTCACCATTCCACACGGCAAAACAACAGCTATCGTAGGTATGAGCGGAAGCGGAAAAACCACGATGCTCAAATTGCTTTTGGGATTTTATCAACCGCAAAAAGGATGCGTGCGTTTGGGCGAACAGAAATTATCGCAATTCAGTTCCAAAGCGTGGCGCGAGCAATGTGGAGCGGTGATGCAAGACGGCTTTATTTTTTCGGAAAGTATTGCCAAAAACATAGCTGTCGGTGCGGAATCCATCGACACCAAACGCTTGCAATACGCTTCACAAATGGCAAACATTCAAGAAATGATAGAAGCCATGCCACTCGGCTACAACACCAAAATCGGGCAAGAGGGAAGCGGTATCAGTCAAGGACAAAAGCAGCGCATTTTGATTGCACGAGCCATTTACAAAGACCCGCACTATTTCTTTTTTGACGAAGCTACAAACGCACTTGATGCGAATAACGAAAAAGTGATTATGGAAAATCTGCATGGGGTTTTTGAAGGTCGCACGGTTGTGGTGGTTGCACACCGTTTGAGCACAGTTAAAAATGCCGACAATATTGTGGTTTTGGAAAAAGGAAAAATCGTGGAGCAAGGCACTCACGCAGAGCTTACCAAACTCAAAGGACGGTATTTTGAGTTAGTGAAAAACCAATTGGAAATGGGAAGTTAGCGTAAAATAAATAATTCGAATGAGAACATTTTGCATACTTTTTTTACTCATCATATCCGGCACCTGTTTTTCTCAAAGTGCGTGGGATTTGAGAAAATGTATTCATTACGCTTTGCAGAATAACATTCAAATCAAACAGGCAAGCATTCAATCGGAAACTTCTGGGCGACAATTGAGGCAGGCAAGATACAACCGTTTGCCAAGTCTTAATGCAAATATTGGCGATGGATTTAATTTTGGGCGTACATTGGGTAGTGATAACACCTATATCAATCAAAACTCAAATTCCGCAAGCGGCTCGTTAAGTACGAGTATTCCAGTTTTTGAAGGGTTTCGCATAAATAACGATATTGCAGCACGCAAATTGGATTTTATGGCTTCGATTGAAGACCAGCAGAAAATTAAAAATGATGTGAGTTTAACGGTTGCTTCATATTTTCTGAATGTGCTACTGCAAAAGGAATTTTTGAAGATTGTACAAAATCAAATGACATTGACCGATACACTGCTCAAGCGTATCGAAGTCCTTGTTAGTAGCGGACGAGAATCCACCGCAAAACTTTACGAACTCAAAGCACAGTTAGCCAACGATGTTTTTAATGTTACAACTGCCGAAAAAAATCTGAGTTTAGCATTGCTAGATTTGGTGCAACTTTTAGAGATTGATGATTTTTTGGCTTTTGATGTTGCAATCCCAAAGTTATTGATTGATGTTTCACAAATGCCTATTCCTGTTGTTGTTTTCGAAAATGCCGTAGTTACACTACCCGATGTTCGAGCCGAAGAATTTCGTTTGGAGCGTTCAAAAAAGGATTTAGCGATAGCACGATCGGCTTATTTTCCAAGTGTTTCGCTCAGTGGTTCAACTTCAACAGGTTATTTTTACATGAGTGGACATGATGCAGTAAACGACCCGTTCAGCACTCAAATAGAACGTAATTGGCGTAGTTATGTGGGAATGTCAATGAGTATTCCGATATTCAACCGAATGAGTGTAAGGACAAATGTATCCATAAACAAACTTCAAATTCAAAATCAAGAGTTTGAAGTTGAAAGAGCCAAAAAAGCCATTTACAAAGACATTCAGCGATCCATGCTCAATGCCAAAGTGTCGAAAGACCGCTATATTGCAGCTGCCAATTCCGCTGAAGCCAGTCAAAAAGCATTTCATTTTGTTACAGAACGTTTCGAAGCAGGACGTGCCACATTTTTCGATTTGCAACAATCCAAAAACAATTTAGAAAGAGCTCTTTCCGAGCAAATTCAAGCTAAGTATGAATTTATTTTTAATACGAAAATTTTGGATTTTTATAATGGAAAAGAAATTACATTGTAGCTTTTCGGTTTTTTTTCGTATCTTTGCAAAAGAACCATGGCCATAATCCCAAAATATTTACAACCGGGTGACACCATCGCTTTAGCTTCCTCTGCAAAAAAAGTGGATTTCCAAATTGTTGAAAATGCACGAAAGCACTTTGAAAGTTGGGGCTTTCAAGTTATTGTCGGTGAATCGGCAATGGCTTCGGAACATCAATTTGCAGGTGATGATGAGCTGCGAACCAAAGATTTTCAAACACAGTTGGATAACCCAAATGTAAACACTATTATTTGCCTTCGCGGAGGCTATGGTTCTGTTCGAATCATCGAGTATTTAGACTTTTCCGAGTTTGTAAAACATCCGAAGTGGATTGTGGGTTATAGCGATGTTACGGTGATACAAAATCACATTTTGAAAAACTACAACATCGCTTCGCTTCATGCTGAAATGCCGTTGAAATTTCCTGATTTCCCAAATACGAATGATAGTTTGGGTGCCTTGAAAAACGCACTTTTTGGAAGAATTGACCCTATCCGAATTCAATCTAATTCACTGAATAAAATGGGCTCAGCTAAAGGCGAGTTAGTTGGTGGAAATTTAGCAATTTTGTGTAGTTTGTTAGGTAGTTCGTCGGAAATGGATACACGTGGAAAAATCTTGTTTTTAGAAGATGTAGGCGAATATCTTTACGCGATTGATCGCATGATGATGACTTTGAAACGCGCCGGAAAGCTCGACCAATTGGCGGGTTTGGCGATTGGTCAATTCACAGATTTAAAAGATAATGATATTCCGTTTGGAAAAACCGTTTACGAAATTATCGCCGAACATGTTGCAACTTACGATTATCCCGTACTTTTCGACGTTCCGACAGGACATTGTGAAATCAATAAACCATTAGTTTTTGGAGGGGTTTATACGATGGAAATTACAGAAGAATCTGCAACTTTGAACATTGTTGTTTAGTCATGCATTTCTTTCCAAATCAAATCCTTCAATTCCTGAATACCTTTTCCTGAAACAGCAGAAATAAACACCGTTGGAATACCTTTCGGCAATTCTTTTTTGAACGCTTTTATCAATTCATCATCCGCCAAATCACATTTGGTAATCGCTAAAATGCGTTTCTTGTGCATTAGTTCGGGATTGTGTTTTTTAAGTTCGCTTAACAAAATTTTGTACTCTTTTTTGATGTCGTTTGTATCGCAGGGCACCATAAACAGCAAAAGTGAATTTCGCTCAATATGGCGCAGAAAACGCAATCCAAGCCCTTTTCCTTCGGCAGCGCCTTCAATAATTCCGGGAATATCGGCCATGATAAACGACTTGTGATCGCGATAAGAAACAATACCCAGATTCGGCACTAGCGTTGTAAACGGATAATCCGCAATTTCAGGTTTTGCAGCTGAAACCACCGACAACAATGTAGATTTTCCGGCATTCGGAAAACCAACCAA
>JAIRRI010000045.1 GCA_031256055.1 Bacteroidales bacterium | reverse complement strand
AAAGTAGATGTAATCGTGAGTTGGAATTTTAAACATATTGTAAATCTTGACAAAATAAAACAATTTAATGCCGTAAACTTAAAAAACGGATTTCCGATGATTGAAATAAGAAGTCCGAGAGAACTAATAAAATGAAATAGCGATGAAAACTAAGGAAAAAACATTCGATGCCGTAAAAATGATGCGCGACATTCGTGACGAATTGTATGAGAACACGAAAGGAATGACCTTTGAGGAGTTCAAGGCTTTTATTCACAATGAAAAGCCTAAGACAACACCAGCCAAACGCAGAGTTGCATCAACTCCTTTGCGAAAAAAGAAGGAATTTGCCTAATTATTTTCGACTTTACCTTGATGAGTTCGCGGAGTTTATCCTGAGCGAAATCGAAGGGCTCGGTTCTCAATTCAAAAAATATTTACAAAATCCATACAAAAATTAAAACATATACCTATGAAAAAACTGTGCTGAAAAGCACGAAAAAAAACACATAAAATTAGCGTTGCTAATTCTTGTTTCCAAAACGTGAGAAATTTTGAAACTTATTGTAAGAATAGTAACGTCCGCTAAAATGCGGACTTACTTATTTACAATAATGGGTTATTCTCACGACCTTGGAAACGGATAATGTAAGTCCGTTTTTTTATTGTCAGAAATCAAATAAAAACAAAAAAACCAATAAAAACAAAAAAAATGAAAAAAAAATTCTTTAATTTGAGGAATGTGGTTGCGATAGCAATCTGCCTCGCAGTAACAACAATGTTTTCGGGTTGCGACAAAGACCCGAATGGAGACCAAGATGGTGGCGAAACGCTAAATCTCAAACTCGTAAGCCGTATTGACCATTACTCTGAGTGGTCAGGACTCCTTAGCAACGAATTTCAGTACGATGCACAAAACCGCGTGATTAAAATTATCAGCACCAGTGAATCCGGTGAAGGCAAAGGAACTACGACCATTACCTATCCCACTGCAAATACCATAGTTTTTCACGAAGAATCCGGAAGTAGTGAAACACTTACATTGAACGGCGATGGCAGCATTGTTTCAACATTCGGAGTGACCTACGCCTATGACAATGGCTACTTACAGAAAATGACAAACACCTACAATGGAAATTACACCATAACGTACACATGGCAAAACGGAAATATAAAAACAGTTGTAATGGAAGAGCCGTCATACCCTCCATATACCACCGAATATGAATACGGCACGGTGCAGAACAAGCCTGCAAGTATGGATTTTTGGTATATTGTGGAAGGCGATTTTATGCCTCGTGGTTGGTTTGGAAAATCGAATGCGAATCTTCCCTCTAAAATTATTTCGGGTGGCGATTCAAAACCTTCCGATACGAAACCGACAGCGAAGGTATATATTGAGAATTTTCGAGCGTAGAAACGAGGATGGTGTTAGCGGTACAGAGCGTTTGTATAGTGTAATTAGTTACAAATAATCAAGAATGCACCTATCCGCTGGCGCGGACGCAATGTCATTAAGTTAAGAGATAGTTCATTGAAAAACAAACGCCCTGAAAGGACAGCAATCATAGCACAGGGCATCGCCCTGTGAACAAAATGTCATCATTCCATCCGATAAAGCCCTGAAAGGGCGTAATCAAGAGGATGTCGCCCTTTCAGGGCTCAATAAAATGGGGGTGAATTTAAAATCATAGGGCGTTGCCCTATGCTAGTGATAACAAGGCTTTCAGCCTTGACTTAATGACATTGAGCGCGGACGTCCGCACCAGCGGTTTTTGGTTTTTTTGTGATTTTAATTTCCCATTCTCAACGCATTGGCACCGTTGGTGATTTCGATAATTTCGTTGGTAATTGCGGCTTGGCGGGCTTTATTATAGCGGAGTTTGAGTTCTTTTTGCAACTGAATGGCGTTTTCGGTGGCTTTGTGCATGGAGGTCATGCGTGCAGCAAATTCAGCGGTGAAAGATTCCGAAAGGTGCATGTAGGTTCGCACTTTGATCGACATCGGGATGATGTTGTGAATGACAGAATCTTTATTGGGCATGTAAAGATAATGATCAGACGGAGGCAAATCTTGCATAGCCATTTCCTTGATGTTGTAAGGCAATTTTTGACGAACCACAGTTTCATAAACAACCGCATTGACAAATCGGTTGCTCACCATATCCACCAAATCGTAAGTGTGATTTTTGTAGGACTGAAGCAAATTTTCAACAATTTGATTACATTCACTGTAATTCAGATGCGCCATAAAATCAACGTAATTTGCCACAACGTTGTAAGGTTGTTTGGCAAAAAATTCGGCGGCTTTTTTTCCAAAACATAAAATTGAAATCTCTTTAACATCGGGATTTGTGAGATATTTGGTCTTGATGTGGTTCATCGCTGTTTTCAAAACAACCGAGTTGAAAGCGCCGCAAAGCCCACTGTTTGATGTTACCACGATGAGCAGCACTTTTTCGGGTTTACGTATTTCTAAAAATGGCGAATGAAAATTGGTTTCTCCGTCTTGCACCGTTTGCAACATGATGCGATGTAACTTGTCGGAAAACGGTCGCAATTTGAGTAAAATCAACTGCGCTTTACGAAGTTTCGACGCCGAAATGAGTTTCATTGCCGACGTGGTTTGCTGTGTTGATGCTACGGTTGCAATACGGGTTTTTATTTCTTTGAGGTTGGCCATTAATTGTTGTCAACAGTTAAGTATTTTTTTCGAATGTTTTTGCAAGAGCAAGTGCTTCTTTGGTGAGAGTTTCGGCGGTTTCGTCGGAAAGTTTACCGGCTTTGAGTTCGTCGAGCAATGGTTTGTGACTCAGTTCAAGAATACTAATAAATTGCCGTTCAAAATTGCTTATTTCGTGAATAGGCACTTGTTTAAGCAATCCGTTGCTCCCGCAAAAGATGATGGCAATTTGGTGTTCAACTTTCACCGGTGCGTATTGTGCTTGTTTGAGGATTTCCACGTTCCGTGCGCCTTTGTCGAGCACATGTTGTGTAGCTGCATCCAAATCCGATCCAAATTTTGAAAATGCTTCCAACTCGCGATATTGTGCTTGATTTAGACGCAACACGCCCGACACTTTTTTCATGGCTTTGGTTTGTGCATTTCCGCCCACGCGAGATACGGAAACACCTACATTGATGGCAGGTCTCACGCCCGAAAGAAAGAGGCTGCTCTCCAAAAAAATTTGTCCATCTGTAATCGAAATCACGTTGGTTGGAATGTATGCGGAAATATCGCCTGCTTGCGTTTCGATAATCGGAAGTGCAGTGAGCGAACCGCCACCTTTCACGCGTCCTTTGAGAGAATCGGGAAGATCGTTCATTTTTGCAGCAATACTGTCATTAGCGATGATTTTTGCAGCGCGTTCGAGTAAGCGAGAGTGCAGATAAAACACATCGCCCGGGTAGGCTTCACGTCCGGGCGGACGACGAAGCAAAAGAGATACTTCGCGATAAGCCACAGCCTGCTTGGAAAGATCGTCGAATACCACCAAAGCAGGACGTCCCGTATCGCGGAAATACTCGCCGATAGCAGCACCCGCAAAAGGCGCATAAAATTGCATTGCTGCAGCCGAAGAAGCTGTTGCTGCAACTACAACGGTATAAGCCAAAGCACCGTATTCTTCAAGAACTTGAACGGTGTTGGCGATGGTCGAACCCTTTTGTCCGCAAGCCACATAAATACAATAAACCGGCTCGCCTCGATCGTAAAACTCTTTTTGATTGAGAATGGTATCAATGGCAATGGCGGTTTTTCCGGTTTGACGGTCGCCGATGATGAGTTCACGTTGTCCGCGACCGATTGGAACCATCGAATCCACAGCCTTTATACCTGTTTGAAGCGGTTCATTCACCGGTTGACGAAAGATTACACCCGGAGCTTTGCGTTCGAGGGGCATTTCTACTAACTCTCCAACTATTTCGCCTTTTCCGTCCATAGGTTTTCCGAGCGTATCCACAACGCGACCAATCAATCCTTCGCCAACCATCAACGATGCGATGTGATTTGTGCGACGTACCAAATGCCCTTCTTGAATGTTTTCGGCTTCTCCCAAAATAACAACACCGACGTTGTCTTCTTCGAGATTTAAAACAATGGCTTTTTGTCCGGTGGTGATAAATTCCACCAATTCTCCCGATTGTGCGTTGGAAAGGCCGTAAATGTGAGCAATTCCATCGCCGACTTCGAGCACGGTGCCAACTTCTTCAAGTTTAGTTTCAACGGATAAACCGGAAAGTTGCTGTTTCAAAATGGCCGAAATTTCGGCGGATTTTATGGTTGACGTATTTGACATAACTAAAGTTGTGATTCGTGAAGGTTAGATTCAAATTTTTGACGCATATTTTTAAGTTGCGTAGCCACGCTTCCATCATAGAGAAAATCGCCATAGCGGAGGACAAAACCTCCGATGATTTCCGAACGAATTTGGCAACGAAGTTCGACGGTTTGATCAAGCATTTGTTCACTTAAAACAGTCAAAAGGTTTTGTTTTTGAACATCAAGAAGATCATTTTCCGTGAAAACGGTTACGGTTCTGAGATGATGCTTTTTTCGATAGATTTGAACGTATGCAGTGGTGATACCCTGAATGTTGTTGAGTCGCAATTTTTTGAGAATTAACATCAAAAAATCTAACGTGAGTTTGTGAAAAACGCCATCAAACAATTTGTGAAAAATGTGGGCTTTTTGGGAAGACTTGATAGACGGATTTTTCAGAAAATTTCTAAAATCGGAATTATTGATGACCAACACTCGCAACTCAACCATATCGCGGTAAACAACCTCATCCAAGCCCTGTTCTTTTGCGGTTTGAAACAAGGCTGTTGCGTATCGAATATCTACACGTTTGGCTGTAATCATGAGTTGTGAAGATTAACTTCTTTGATGGATTTTTCGATTAACGCGTCATACTGCTGTTTGTTTTTCAATTCTTCGCGAAGAATTTTTTCAGCGATATCGATAGAAAGTTTCGCCACTTCGTTTTGGAGCTCGACAATGGCTGCTTTTTTCTCATTTTCAATAGCTAAACGGGCATTTTCAATGATGCGTTCATACTCTTTTTGGGCTTCATTTTGCGCTTTGCCGATAGTTTGTTTACGCATTTCATCGGCACTGCGAAGAATTTCTTCGCTTTGGATGCGGGCTTCGCGCAGAAGTTTTTCGTTGTCGGCATTAAGATTTTTTATTTCTTCGCGCGCTTTCTCGGCAGCGGTCAAGGCATTTTCAATTGCTTCTTCCCGCTCTTTGAGAATCGACAAAACCGAAGGCCATGCAAATTTTTTCAGCAAAAAAAACAACGCCAAAAAAATCACCGTCATCCATATAATCAACCCTAAACTCGGCTCAAGAAGCGGATTGCTCGTCAGAACTAAGTTTTTCATCAGATAACGGCTAAAAAGCAAACAACAACACTAAGCAATGCCACGCCTTCCACGAAAGCGGCGGTCAAAAGCATGTTTATACGAATCTCTCCGGAAGCTTCGGGCTGACGCGCGATAGATTCTAAAGCGCTACTACCGATTTTTCCGATACCAATACCTGCTCCGATAGCGGCAATACCTGCACCGATGGCTCCACCCATTTTGGCAAGAGCGCTGAAATCTGTTTGTGCAACGACTTGGGTTGCGGTTTCTAATAGTGTCATAGGTTTATAAAGTTTGAGTTTAGTTCTGTATATTTTTATCTTGTCACTATAATTTGTTCCCGAACTAATTCTCCTGCGCCTTCCACATGCAGGAAGTAGGTGCCCGATGGCAAGTTGTAGGTGTTGAATTTCACCGGTCTTGGTCTTCCATTGCGACGGTGGTGGCGGAAACGCGTCTGTCTTGGAGCGTTTCCGAGATTGTCAAGGAGTTTGACGGTGTATTCTTCCGGGTCATCGGTGTCGGGGAGTTCTTCAAATTCGATGGTGAGTTCGCTATTGACGGGATTGGTAGAATTGACATTTTTGATAATCTGACAATTGCTACCGGGTAAATAATGTATGGTTTTCCAATGACTCCAACCGCAAGAATTTTTCAAACGAGCTTCAATACGAGCTACACCACTATTGGGAAGCTGTCTTACCTGCAACGGACAGCTTGTTAGTCCTGACCATGTGGACGCAGTTGAATTATAAAACAAAACTTCGTTGGACGAATGTTTTCTCCACTCGCTCTCCGAAATTCCCAAATTAG
>JAIRRI010000091.1 GCA_031256055.1 Bacteroidales bacterium | reverse complement strand
CTTTCTCAGGAAATGAACGGTGTGAGCCGAATTCACGGTAGAGTGTCGCGCGAAATGTTTGTCGGCATGTACGACGGTTTTTATCCCGAAGAATTGCATATCGGCTATGTAACCAACGGAGTTCACTATAAGACGTGGACAAACGAGAATTGGCAAAAACTTCACGCCAAATATTTCGGAGAAAAATTTGACCAAGATATGTCCAATCCCGAACATTGGAAAGGTATTGAAAACGCCACAGACAAAGAGATTCGGGATATTCGCACCAAACTTCGCACCAAATTGATCGACCTTTCCAAAATCAAATTGGAAGAGGACATGACCATTCGTGAAGAAAATCCAACCACCATCCAAAAAACCTTGGAAGGCTTTGATTACAACAAATTGACGATTGGTTTTGCTCGTCGTTTTGCAACGTACAAACGTGCTCAATTACTGTTTACAAATCTTCCGAGATTGGAAAAAATTGTGAATCATCCGACACGTCCGGTACAATTTGTTTTCGCCGGAAAGGCGCATCCCGCTGACGGAGCAGGGCAAGACTTGATTAAACTGATTTTGGAAATTTCGCGCCGTCCGGAATTTATCGGCAAAATTTTCTTTTTGGAAAATTACAATATTGAAATTGCCAAACGCTTGGTTCAAGGTGTGGATGTTTGGATGAATACGCCCATGCGTCCGCTCGAAGCATCGGGAACATCGGGCGAAAAAGCGATTATGAACGGCGTTTTGAATTTGAGTGTGCTCGATGGTTGGTGGGCGGAAGGCTATCGCAAAGGTGCGGGTTGGGCGCTGAAAGAAGAACAAACATACCTCAACAACGATTTCCAAAACACATTGGATGCCGAAACGATTTACAATTTAATCGAAAACGAAATCACCGAAGCATTCTACGAAACTGACAAAAAAACCAGAATTTCCAAGCGTTGGATTGAATTAATTCGGAAAAATTTCATGGAAATTTCACCGAATTTCACCATGAAACGCCAGTTGGATGATTATATCAAACAGTATTACACACCACAATACGAACGTTCGAAACTAATGTTAGAAAACAACGGACGCATGGCAGACGAATTGGCGCAATGGAAAGTAAAAGTAGCACAAGCATGGAATAATCTGGAAGTCTTAAGTGTAGATTATCACAATTCAACGCAAAAACCGCTTCAAATGGGCGATGACTTTAAAGCCGAATTAGTGATGGATTTGAAAGAACTCAACCCTGAAGACATCGGTGTAGAATTGATTTACGGACAAAAGAAAAACGATGTTGTGGAAAAACTTTTAGGCGTTTATAAGCTAAAATTAACTAAAACCGACGGTTCGATTGCAACATTCCACTTATCGTTCCCTGCAACAACTTCCGGTGTTTACGATTTCGCGTTCCGCATTTTCCCAACACATCCGTTGCTACCGCATCGACAGGATTTTAATTTGATTAAGTGGGCGTAGAATGTGAATTTTTCGTATCTTTGCAAAATGAAACTACGTTTTTTGATTTTGTCTTTATGTTTGACTATCTCTGTCGTTGCTTATTCGCAATTGGATAAGCCTTTGCGTGCGGAAATCAACGTGCCTTCAGGAACTTATCCGTTTACACTGATAAACCTCGAAAATAAAGGTGTTTTGGTTCACACGGCAACGAGTGATGTCAATAGAAATTCGCAAAATAGCAGCATTCAGGATTTTTTATTTTATGATGTTTTTCTTCGGCAAACATGGCAAATAAAAACACGATTTCCTGTTGAATATGCTGTGGTAGGCCATACTCTCGAAGCCGAGCAATTACACATCATTCTGCGTAATCAAGTGTACAGAAACACGCATACTCCTACATTCCTGATGAATGTGAATTTGCTTAACGGCGAATTTACGATAGATACCTTGTTTTCGTTGGCAAAAGTTCCTACATTTGTGGGATTTGTGCATAATTCGCGAGTTTGGTTAGTTCAAGTCGATCGTTCGGAATGCTCTGTAAATACAGCCAAAATAGGGGATAGCATTATTTTTAAATACGATTTTCCGAAATTTTCAAGTCAAGAACTTGTGGACGCAGCATTAGACACGATCTCGCAAAAATTGTACGTTCTTTATGGCGATGATTCTCGTCGAAATAATTTTTTCACGCTTACTGTTTTTGATACATCTGCCAATCTGCTAATGTCAAAAGAAGTTCGGCTGAATGATGAAAATCGCCCCATTCATGCAAAATTACACTTAGACACAAACGGGAAACTCTTTATTTACGGTACTTACAACCTAACGTCCGAGCGTCAAAGAATCGAAACCATGGATCGCGTCACAGCATCCGCAGGTTTTTTCAGCATGGGTTTTGATGGCTCATCCATGCGACTTTTGTCTATGCAGAACTATGTCGATTTTGATAGTGTTGATGCACGTATTAGCCCCGACCAATCTCAAGTTCTTCGTCAAAAACGGCACAGACGACAACATCCTTTTTCGTTGGAGGCTTTGGTGCCGATTCAACTCAAAACTATCGGCGATAACTTGCTAATGGTTGGCGAAAGCGTTACGCGAGAGTTCCGAACAACCACTCGAACGTACTATGATTACTACGGTCGTGTGATACCTTATACCACAACTATTTTCGATGGTTATCGGTTTAACGATGCGTTCATTTGGCATTTGGATTCGAACGGAAATGCTTACCGAAACTACGTTTCAGACATTTCGATGGCACTCAACAGTAAAACATTACTTAACAAAGTGGCACTTGCCGTCAACAAAAACGAAACAGTCATCCTGTTTGCGAACGCTACCAACGTGTTTTACAAATCGCTTCGACCTCACGAAGATTCCCACCATACCTTGAGACTTCAGCCACTTCACAAAAGTGATAGAATTGTGGAAGATTATGATTCGCGAATTTTAAACTGGTATGATTCGCATTTTTTGGTTTGCGGTTATCAAACCATTCAAAACAATACGCTACAAGGTGCAAATAGGCGAGTGGTGTTTTATTTGTCGAAAGTATCGTTAGATTAGTAGTGTTTATCCCCGTTTTCGCTTGTTTTGAGATGTGACTAACTTGAAGCCAACGCCATGAATGTTTTGAAGTTCAACTTCGGGATCATCACGCAAAATTTTTCGAAGCTTGGTCATGTAAACGTCCATACTACGAGCAGTGTAAGTGTTATCGTCGCCCCAAATCTTCGTCAATGCAATGTTTCGATATACAATTTCGTTTTGATATTGACACAACAATCGAAGCAAATCGCTCTCTTTTGGTGTTAGTTTGATTTCTTGAACCGGTGTAATAACTAAATGGTTATCGTAATCAAATGCTAATCGCCCAATGGGAAAGACCGATCGTTCCTGCTGTTTCGTGGCTTCGATACGACGAATGATGGCTTGAATTCGAAACGTGAGTTCATCCATGCTGAACGGCTTGGTAATGTAGTCATCACCGCCAACCTGAAAGCCTTGCAAACGGTCTTCTTCCAGATTTTTTGCGGTAATAAACAAAATTGGCACGGTTGCATTGCGTTTACGAATTTCTTTTACTAACGAAAAGCCGTCTTTGGCAGGCATCATCACATCGGTAATACAAAAATTGTATTGTCCCGTTAAAAAGGCATCCAATGCCTCGTTTCCGTTTTTAGCTAAAAAGCACGAATAGCCTTTGGCAACCAAATAGGTTTGGAGGAATGGACCGAAATTCGGATCATCTTCGGCGAGTAAAATTTTGATGTCGTTTGGTGTTTTCATAATTTTGTTATTTAGGATTTACACCCTATATAACGCTCGACTTTCGATTTTCGTATAAAAATGTTAATAAATTATGGGTTTTGTTAATAACTTATTGTAAATATAGTGCCTTTTTTGGGTTGACTTTCTACACGAATTGATCCTTGATGCATGGTTATCACTTGTTTAGCGTAACTTAACCCTAATCCGAAGCCTTTTACATCGTGAACGTTGCCGGTTGGAATGCGATACAAGGTTTCGAAAATCTTCTTCAAATGGGTTTTCGAAATGCCCATGCCGTTATCTTTAAACTGAATTTCAATGCCTTTTGGTGTATTTTTAGTTGAAATTTCAATAATCGGCGTTGTGTTACTGTATTTGTTGGCGTTGTCGATTAAATTAGTGAACACATTCACGGTATGTACAAAATCGCCGTTAATCACGTCGTTCGTAGCATTGAGCGATTTAATAATTTTGCCGTTGTTGTGCTTCACTTGATAATCCATATTTTGAATAGCCGTTTCAATCGCTTCATGGATGTGCATAGGCGCCTTGTTCATAAGGAGTTGCCCGCGTTCCAATTTTGAAATTTCGATAATATGCTTGCTTAAGGTCTTTAACCGTTCGTTTTCTTGCTTAATTAAACTTGTGAAACGTTTTAAGTTTTCTTCGTTTTTTTCTACATCAGAATCCTCCAAAGCCTCGCAAACCAGGGCAATTGTAGAAATCGGAGTTTTGATTTCATGCGTGATATTGTTGATGAAATCCGTCTTAATTTCAGATAATTTTCGATTTTGAAACATTTTATACAAAGCGTAAGCATACACCGAAACAATGCTCGCAATCAAAATCAGCGAAAGCACTAACAGTGCAGAAACTCTCGAAAAAATGGCTTGTCTGAAGTCTGGAAAATACAAAATCAGATAGTGCGCATTTTGATCTCTATCCGAAGGAAACAGTTTGTAAATGAATTTACTTTTCAGTAATTCCTCGCGATAACGCCCTGTTTTTTGAACAATCAATCTGTTTTGCGAAGCGCTGAAAATGCCCCATTCACAACGTGTGTTGATGTTTTGTCGAACCAACTGTTTTTGCAACAACGAATCAATAGAATACGGATTTACACGACTGACAAGCGGTCGCGTATCTTGATAACCGACCACTTCCTGCAACAACTCATCCACTAATCGAGATTTATGCAAAAGATTGTCGCGTTCGGTACTTAATTGTCTGTAAATTCGGCGGATATTTCGAACAGATTGTTCTTGTGCTTTGGATGTTGGAACACTTGCCTCTGTAACCTCCTCGCGATGTTCGGCATTCGCAGTATCTTGTTGGATAATCAGCCCTGTTTCAGCATTAATTGCAGACAATATGCCTTGCACACTTTCCTCAAAACGTACATCCGGATTTTGAATTTTGAGATTTTCGATAGAATGATTAAGCGAATCAAGCATATTCAAAATAGCAACTCGACGGTTTTGTGCCTTGAATTGAGCACTAATTTCGTTTTTTTCGAGTTGTAAAATAAACGCATTTGCTGCTTCCGAAACCTCCGATTTAAAATTCGCTTCACTCAACTTAAACGCATTACGAACCCACACACCCTGAATAAACAGAAGCGTAACCAGCGAAATTGACATCGCCACCGCAATCGAATAGAGAATGTGTTTGGGCATTTGTTTTGCAAAGATACGAAAAAGTTATGAATTATGGGTTATGAACAAGGAGTGTCATTCTGAGCGAAGTCGAGGAGTCCCCTTGCTAATAAGCACTTCAGTTCAACAACTTCCTTAATTTTGTTAATAACCATAGCTGGAATCCAAAATAATTTTCAATTTTCCATTTTTAATTCTCAATTAATTTTCGTATCTTTGCAAGATAATTTTAACCCAAACTATGGCTCAAGAAAAACAGTGCACATTAAAAGCCCCTGTAACCATTACAGGTGTAGGCTTGCATTCGGGACAACAGGTAACAATGAATATTTTACCTGCCCCTACAAATCATTGGTATAAGTTCAAACGCGTGGATTTGGAAAACTCCAAACTGATTGCCGCTGTTGCTGAAAATGTAACGGATACTTCACGAGGAACAACCTTACAAGTCGGCGAAGCCGCAGTTTGCACAGTTGAGCATGTTTTGGCATCGTTGTTCGCAATGGGTATTGATAATGCTTTAATTGAGGTTGACAACGTGGAAAT
>JAIRRI010000184.1 GCA_031256055.1 Bacteroidales bacterium | reverse complement strand
CTCAAAATCAAGCGGTTGAGTATATTCGCCACGTTTCAGAAAAACGCCGTCCATACGTTCGAGATCGTTTTGCAAACCGTCGAAATTTCGAGAAAGCAAGCCAGGTCCCAAGGTTAGTTCAAGCATGTGTCCTTGAAATTCTACGTGACTAGCTACTTTCAGACCTCTCGTATTTTCGAAAACCTGCGTATAAGCCTTATCTCCGACGATTTTAATCACTTCCGCCATGATTTTCGTGTCTCCCACTTCAATCATACAAATCTCGTTTTGCCCCACAGGACCGTCCACCTGCACCACCACAAGGTTAGAAATAATACTCGTTACTTTACCTGTTGTCATAAATTTATATTTTTTTGTTCTACTAATGTTTTTACAAAGCCGTCAAATAATACGGCTCCGTATTCTTTGTCCAATTTCAACCAGCGATCTAAAATTTCTGCTTTCGCCAAATAGGCAAGCACTTTATCAATGTCAAAATAGTTAAAAGTGGTCAATTCATCTGCCATTTGCCAACGAATTTGATCGAAACGAAATTCGCGTTCCAGCATATCCATTTTTTCGTCGAGCAAATTAAAAATCTGCTCGCCAAGCGTTATTTCGCGTTTCAAGCCAAAATCCGGCAGATTATTTTTGACAAAATAGGCTATGTCTTCAGCACATCCGACCAATTGCTCTTGCACAGACAAGTCTAATTTTCGACACAGCCAAGCACTTTGAATATTGCGTAGCAACTGGTCAAATCGAAACCAAGAACGAATAAACTTGTTTTTGGATGTACGTTCAATTTCTTCATAAAAGTGTTGCCAATTCTCCCGACTTTGTTGCACATCAGGAGATTTTTCAACGAATTTTGTTGAAAAAAGTTCACGAATAGGGCGATGATCTCGCTTTGCAGTGTGCTCAAAAATTTCATCAACAAGTGCCTTCAAATCGAAGTTTTTCACATCTCGCTCAAGCGCCAAATCAGGCAATGCTGCAATTAAATAATGATATTCTTGCTTAAACATAACTATGGAGTTCCAAACAAAAAGTCAACCAACTTTGAACGAATATGACTTTTAAAAAGTTCCGTAAAATCAGCATCTGTGAACGTCAACTGATAACCGCCTTTTCCCGTTCCAATGCGGAATCCGGACTTAATACCGCGTTCAAATTTCACATCAACGCCTTGTCCGAATGCATTTTGCATATTGCCTTGAATCACATTCGAAAATTCGTTTTCTTTGCTTGCAGGTAAAATCACCGTCAAATCACCATTTGCAGGCATATTTGCGACAACGGTTTTGATTAAATCTTTCACAAACGCAACATCATCAAATGCTTTTGTAACAGGCGTTTCAATGGTTTTTGCAACAATCAGATTTTCCACAGTTTGTTTCACTCGTGCGATGGTTTGGCGCGAAGCCAAATCAATCTCCGCATCTGTATTGCGTTTGACTTCAGCAGCCGATTTTTGAGCCTGTTCAAGGATTTCAGCCGCTTGATGTTTAGCTTCATTGATAATTTTTTCGGCTTGATGATGTGCATGCTGCACCAAATGTTCGGCTTCAGATTTGCCTTTCGAAAGCCCTTCGTTGTAGAGCTTTTCCGTGAGTTGTTGAAGTTTGCTTTCCATATTAAAAAATCTATTTTTCGGGAAGCAAAGATACGAAAAAAAATCGGAAATAAAAAGCCCGATTTCACTTTTGTTTAGTTTAATCCTCAATAATCGTCAACATCACCTTCTCTATCTTCGCGCCGGAGGCTTGCAGAATGCGGAAAACAAACTTGTCGTTGATGTGAATTTCTTCACCATTTTGCGGAATACTTTCGTGATAATTCATAATCAATCCGGCCAAGGTTTCATATTCGTCGGATTCGGGCAAATTTAAATCAAATTCTTGGTTCAAATGGTCTATTTCCGAACGTGCCGAAAATACATAATGCTTGTCATCGATCTTTCGTTCTGCTGAATCACGCACATCAAACTCATCTTCGATTTCGCCAAAAATTTCTTCCATTAAATCTTCTAATGTAATAATACCCGACGTGCCTCCAAATTCATCCACAACTACTGTAATACTGCGCTTTTTATCAATCATCTCTTTCATCAATTTGCTGCTGAGCATGGACTCGGGAACAACTTCGATTTTTCGCAAAATATCGCGAATAGTTTTTGGATTTTTAAACAAATCAAACGCGTGAATATAGCCAATAATATCATCTACCGAATTTTTGTAAATCAATATTTTCGATAAGCCCGTTTCTGTGAATTTTTGTTGCAATTCGGAAAGCGAAGAATTCACATCAACTGCCACAATTTCCTTACGTGGAACCATGCATTCGCGCACTTTCGCATGTTGCAAATCCATCACGTTTTGCACCATTTGAATTTCTTGGCGAATTTCGTTTTCTTCTTTCGGAACATTACTAAATTCTTGAATGTAATAATCAATATCTATTGGCGAAAATGTGATTTTTTGAGCTTCCGTTTTTTGTTTAAAAAAACGTCTGAGAAGCGCGTTACTCAACCACATAAACAAATACACAATCGGATAAAGCAACACATAAATCAGCGTAATGGGAATAGAAAACGCCGACAAAACTTTATTCGAATTAGCACGAAACAACGTTTTGGGCAAAAATTCAGCAAACACCAAAACCACAAATGTAGCGATAAGGGTTTGAATGATGAGCTGAATCGATGGTATATTCAACGCTTCCGGAAGCCAACTGTCAATCCACGGATCTAAGAGTTTTGCGGCGAATATTCCGTAAACAACCAGCGTGATATTGTTGCCGAGAAGCACAAATATAATGAACTTCGAAGGCATCTTTGCGAAGCGTGATAGTAGGCGTGCCGAAAATACATGGTTTGATTTATCAACCTCTATTTTTAACTTATTTGCACTTACGAATGCAATTTCGATACCTGAAAAAAAGGCCGAAAACACTAAAACAATACCAATAATCAATAATGTATCCATTAGTCTATTACGGCACTACCTCTTGGTCTGATAAGTCTAAAGTTAACCATATCTTCGTCCGATTCAAAGCCGTCTCCGCTGTGTCGAGAACCATCTTTACCTATTTGTAAAACAGGAACATTTGAAAAAATTTTGCCTTTATCTTGATTCCAAAAAAACTCTTCAGTGTAGGTTATTTTGCCATCTCGAATGTTGTTAATGACCACATTTTTTCGCAGTTGCATCAATTTTTTCTTTTGCCGGTTGGTGGCTTCATCTGCAGTTATGATGGATGTTATTTTTCCGGTTATTTCATCGTAAAACGTGGCCTTAATACCTTTCGGAAATTCCTGTGTTTCGTCTTCATCATCGAAATTTAAAATTTCTTCTCCAAATGTAATCATCTTCAATCGCCCGGAATCCGTGTATTGAATGGTTGCATTTTTCATAGTTTGATCCGGCCCACCTTCTTCTAAAACTAAGGATGAATTTTGTTGGCGACAACTTATTGCTAACAAAGCAACAAGTGTAATAAACAGCCAAATACGTGGTTGATAAAACATCATAACAGTAAAGAATTACGGACGTTTGCGAACAATTGTATTTTCTTGAATCCAGCAACCCACACGATATGTACTGCCTTCTGCAACGCCTTGGAAAAACAAATCATCGCCCGACGGAAAATGTCGCATATACATTGCAATCAACTCATCGACTTGTCTGGTTCTGTTCGGATCAACTTGTCTCGCCATCCTCAACTTATCAACAGCAGCCCAATATGCCGCTCTTTGCGATACTTGCGGCTCATCACCGCACTCTTTTGCACTCTGAGCATACGCCATAGCTATGAAAATATAAGCCAAACCTTCATTAGGATTAATTTTCAGTGCTTCTTGTGCTGCAACGCGAGACTCCCGATAGCGATGCTCGTTGATATATGCTTTGACCAACAGCAAGTAAGCTCGAACGCGATCGCGATCGTTATCCAATTGGGCGGCATTTTCTCTCAAATACTCAATAACTTCGCGAAACATTTTTTTACCATCAAGCATTTTTGCCATTAAGTAAGCCGTTTTCGGATCGGGTTTCAATGCATGTAAAGCCTCTGTAGCTTTGAAAAAAAGTTCGCTTTCATTACAATCTTTATGGTCTAAAACTCGAGTTACTTTTTCCAGGAATTCAATGTCATTTTTGTTTTCGTCCCATTTTCTTTCAAAAATCGGAACGATTTCATCACACGTTGCATAAGGCTCAAACGCAATATCCAAGTTTGTCAGTGCAAACATAATCGTCGTATCTCCGGGTTGAGCTTTAAGTATTTTTTCCAAATAGGCACTGGCTATATCGTAAACATCAAATACCTCTTCTTTATCAATATTCCCTGCTCTCTCGTTTGCCATTGCATATTCAAAGTAAAAGAATGGTGCAATATGATCATTGCCAACACCCACTTCTATAGCCCTTTTCATCAATTCGTAAGCATCTTTTATTCGGTTCGGTTCATAAGCCAACATATCTATGGCTTTACGACTTAAATTAAAACCTTCGTTTCCAAAACACATGGTGCGTGTAACCCATGTTTCGAGCAATAAATCTATCAATTCCTGACGTCTTTCTCGGTCTCTTTCTTGAGCAATTTTTGCTTTCAAAATCGTACCTCCGCGAATAAACGTATTAATATGGTTGCACGGGCAAATCCTGTAAACCTCCAACCAAGGTTCATAAGCGCTAATGAAATCGCGCTGATTGAAAAATCCCGTCGATAAGGACAAATTTTTAATGCATTCTATGCTGTCTTGTTCTGTTTTACCAAATCTTTGGGCGGAAGCGCTCATGCAGCTTACAGCAAAAATCAATACAATAATCGGTTTAAATGTTTTCATCATAAAAAAAATTACAAGTTTTGTAGTTTGACGTTTATAAATTTGAATAGTTTGATATTTAATCGAATTTTGGGCGCATAAACCAGCGATCAAATGCGGATAGACCAATGACTATGCGTCCGTAGTTTTCTTGAATTTGTCCGGCATCAACACGTCCTTTTCGCCCGATTTCCACAGCAAAATCAACTCTTGTGAAGCTTCTGCGAATAGGCACTCCAACACCAAAACTAACGCCGAATTGCTTGATCTCTCTATCATCAAAAATAATATAATTCGTGCCGTAATGATAACCCACTCGGTAAGTCAAGCGGTTTAGAAAATCATTGTCTAACCGTCTACCTTTCAGCTCCATGCCTGCACGAAACGTATAAGCGTTCGATAAATTCGGGTCGCGTTCCGAAAATTCTCGATAATTCTTGAAATTCACTGCTGAATATTCTGCAGCAATAACCCAACGATTTAACCTTTCAAACGATAGTCCAAACGCATACCTGTCTGGCATCTGCAAAGTTCCTTTTTCTGTATCACCTCCGGAAATGGTATCTGGGATATGATTACCTACTGATAATATTTGCCGATTTCTCGATGCATTCAAATTAGATTTCGGAGTGTAAGTAAATCCAAAACCAAGTTGATAACTGTTATTCAGCGGATGTCTGTATTGAAGTCCCAAATCCCAAGAAAATCCTGCTGCTTCGATATAATTGTTTTGACGAGTTCCGGAAGGAGCTGTTAAAACGGTGTCTCTAAATGCTAATTCCGCAGTACGAGTAAATGATCCAAACTGATAGTTAGCATTAGCGCCAACAGATACACGGCTCGTCCCTGCTGCAAGTCCGAGAAACACTTGACTAAATCCCCCATTTCCGTAATGATGAAGTTCATACTTACCTATCTTTGGAATGGAATCTGGATCGGGAATTTCACGAAGTACATGGTAGCTCATGTTGGAAGTTGGCACTAATCCGAAACTGGATTTCAGCCAAGATGTGATTGGAAATGCAAACGAAATTTGCCCTAACGACACGCTATTCGTGTTTGCTGATATGAGTTCCGAATTCAGCTGTTTTTCGTGTAATCTGGAATACGTTGCTTGCAAACTCACTTCAAACATAACCCGTAACGAATCTAAATTCAGATAGGAAGCCGGATTTTTTACAGATAGATTTGATGTTCCTGTTAATCCGACAGACAAGCCACCCATGGCTACATTTCTGGGCATTTGAATCGTTTGCAAATCGCCTATTCCAAAGCGAGAATACGGTGAATTAGACAGATTCTGAGCTTGAAAATTGATCGCAAAAAAAACGAAAAACAGGAAAAAGAGTGGCTGTTTGAGGCTATTTAATATTATAGTGTAGAATTTCATTAAGTCCAATTAATACCATGTTAGAAATGTTATAATCTGCAAAGATACGATTTTTTGTTGAATTGACCAAATATTTTTGATCGCCACCTGTAAAAAAAACTTTTCCTGTTGGATTTTTTTCTTTGAAAAACAAAATTTTAGCCTCCATTTCATCTTGTGTACCTTTTAATATTCCGGATTGAATCGCAGAGGTCGAGTTTGTACCGCAATAGTCAATATCGATCGACAAATCTACCAATGGTAGGCGTTCGGTGTATTCATGCAGGGCGCGTGCACGCATTCGCAAGCCCGGAGAAATCGCGCCACCTCTATATTCGCTTTTCGATGTGATAAAATCATACGTGATGCACGTTCCTGCAGAAATTACTAAGGCATCGGTTTGCGGTGCTAATTTTACAGCAGCAACAGCTAACGCCAAGCGGTCTAATCCCAAAGTTTCCGGTGTTTCATACATATTAATAATCGGAATCGGTGTTTGATGATCAAAATTCACATGTTTTACACCTTTCAACAATTCATGCATAAAATCAGGTGTTTTGGCAACCGACGACACAATGTATCCATCCAAGCTAAATTGCTCCAAAATTGCACGAATATGTTTTTTCTCAAACCTCTCAAGACTTTGAAAGCTCAACATTTCGTCATTTTGAAAAACGGCGAATTTAGTTAACGTGTTTCCGATATCAATGGCTAATGTTGTCATAAAAGTTGTGCAAAGATACAAAAAATAAATGAAATTAGCGTCGTCATTCCAAGCGTAGTCGAGGAGTCTCCTCGCTATAGGATGTTCGACTACGCTCGACATGACGTCATAAATTAAAAAAAATTTGGTTATTTCAAAAAAAAGTTGTAACTTTGCACCCCCAAACGGATGGCGTCGTAGCTCAGTTGGTAGAGCGGAGGACTGAAAATCCTTGTGTCGTTGGTTCGATTCCGACCGATGCCACCATCAAAGAAGACTTGCAAACCGCAGGTCTTTTTTTATTTGTACATGTCATTTTTTTTTCGTATCTTTGTAGGACGATTAATTTACTTACTATATTATAAAGAAAAAAATCATGAAAAAAGTCGTTTTACTTCGCCATGGCGAAAGCACTTGGAACAAAGAAAATCGTTTTACAGGTTGGACTGATGTAGATTTGACTCCCGTTGGGGTTGAAGAAGCTCACGAAGCAGCACGATTGATGAACGAAGCCGGTTTTCGTTTTGGTATGGCGTTTACATCCTATCTGAAACGTGCAATTAAAACGTTGAATATCGTTTTGGAAGATATGGATTTGTTGCAAATTCCTGTTGAAAAATCATGGCGTTTGAATGAAAAGCATTACGGGATGCTGCAAGGTTTGAATAAAGCCGAAACTGCTGCCAAATACAGTGAGGAACAAGTTCTGATTTGGCGCAGAAGTTACGATATTGCACCCAACGAAATTCCCGAAAACGATGAGCGTAACACTCGTAAAGATCCAAAATATTCCGACGTTGATCCAAAATTAATTCCGTTGACAGAATCGTTGAAAGACTGTGTTAATCGTGCTGTTCCTTATTGGAACGACCACATTGTGCCATCGTTAAAAACATACGACCAAGTCATTGTGGCTGCTCACGGCAACAGTTTGCGCGGAATCATCAAATATCTCAAAAATATTTCCGATGAAGATATTCCAAAATTAAATTTACCAACGGCAATGCCTTACGTTTTCGAGTTTGATGATAACATGAACTTGATTAACGATTACTTTTTGGGTAATCCCGAAGAATTGGCAAAACGTATGGAAGCCGTTGCCAATCAAGGAAAAGCAAAATAGCTAAAATCTCAACTTACATTGATAAAGAAAATATAAAATGCCCTTTTCAAGGATAAAACATATCATCATTTTTTGGATTACAATTCTGTTCATATTGCATGATGGATTTGCGCAATCCTCTATTTTATCAGACGGGTCGTGGCATCGCATTGACGTTAGAAACGATGGTATTTATAGAATTCGATACGAAGATTTAGTCAGTAGAGGTGTTTTGCAAAATCCTGTTCCATCATCGCGAATTGCATTGTTCGGAGGTCCGAATGGTGCTCTTCCCCTACCCAATCGAAGTGGCGAAACATTCGATTTGCAAGAAATTGCAATCCTTGTTGTAGACAATGGTAGCGGAACTTTTGGCACAGGCAGTTACATCTTGTTTTACGGGCAATCGCCAAGCAGTTGGAACTGGAATTCGACACAGAGAAAATATACCTTTCACATGAATGTTTTTACGGATGTGATGGCGTATTTTTTAACGACAGATTATTTAGTCGGCACACGAAAACGCCTGGCAAATAAGCCCATTGAGACATCACCGACAATAACCATCACCGAATTTTTAGACCATTATCGTTACGAAAAAGATGATGTTAATCCGTTTAAATCAAGTCAAGAATGGTATGGCGAGCGATTGGATCCAGCAAGACCAAACCTAACTATTGATTTGAATTTGCCGGGGTTGGTAACTTCTAAACCTGTTATCATCAATGCTCGTTTGGTAATTAATGAACCCGCGAGAGTCGCGATTTCCAACGGGAACAACCCAACGCGAACATTGTCCTACGGCTCCACCATTAATGATTGGATGGTGGAACTGAAGGACGAATTTTCTTGGACATTCACTAACGCCACACCCGGCATATCGTTTGCCTACACAAGACTTTCAAACAATACAAGTTGGGCGTATTTGGATTACTTGGAACTTCATTACCGACGACAACTATCATTTGTTGGAAATGCGCCTTTTCAATTCCGATTTGTAGATAATGAAACGGAAATAGGCAAATTTATAATTGGTTCGGCAAATTCAACATCACAATTTTGGGATATTTCCAATCCATTGGAACCGCAAATTGTTCAAGGAACGCCTGAGGGAAACACGTTTTCGTTTACCTCTTCACTTGTCGGAAGACCTGAATTTATCGGTTTTTCAGAAAATTCCGTTACTTCGATAACTCAATTTGAACCTATCCAAAATCAAAATTTCCACGGAGTAGATTCCGTAGAATATGTAATTGTTGTACATCCCCTTTTTCGCAGCGAAGCCGAGCGGTTGGCGGAATTTCATCGCAATCGAAATCTGAATGTTTTAGTGGTTACACCAACCGAAGTGTTCAACGAATTTTCATTCGGACGTCAATATCCGATGGGCATTCGACGCATGATGCGACATTACAGAAATA
>JAIRRI010000158.1 GCA_031256055.1 Bacteroidales bacterium | reverse complement strand
TGCTTCCACCATTCAGTTAAATAGGATAGGCGAGGGTCGTAATTGACCATAATTTCAATTTTTTTGCCTTGTTGATACAGCACATTTCGCAAGGCTGCGTAGTGCATTGCAGGGTTTTTGGAAATTGTATTTTCAGTTGTTACAATCGCTTTCATGTCTTGCGCGCCTTTCACTAAACTGCGAATATCAAAACCTGCAACAGCAATCGGCAAAAGCCCAACAGGTGTAAGCACAGAGTAGCGTCCGCCCACATCATCAGGAACGATATAGGTTTTGTAACCTTCCTTTATTGCTAATGTTTTCAAGGCTCCGCGCTCTTTGTCGGTAATCGCTACAATGCGCGACTTGGCTTCTTCTTTGCCGTATTTTTTCTCCAAATGATTTTTCAAAATGCGGAACGCTACAGCAGGTTCTGTTGTTGTTCCCGATTTTGAAATTACGGTCATTGCATAATCGGTTTTATCAAACACAGCAAGCAATTCGTGCATATAATCCTCGCTCAACTGATGTCCTGCGTAAATCACAAACGGATCTTTTCGATTCGAATCCAACGCTGCAAATTGATTTTGCAAGGCTTCAATCACTGCGCGAGCACCGAGATACGAGCCACCAATACCAATTACAACAAACAACTTCGCTTTTTCACGCAAACGCTTTGCAGTGGCTTCAATATCTGCCAAAAATGTGTCGGAAAGTTCATCGGGTAACGTTACCCATCCGAGAAAATCATTGCCTTCTCCCGTTTTTTGAATTAAATCTTGCTGTGCCTTTTGCAATGCAGGTTGCAGGGCGTCAAGTTCGGATTGTTGAATGAATTTTTCAACATACTGTTGGTCAATAGAAATGGTTTTCATAGGTTTGATTTTTTGCAAAGATACGAAAAATTGTTTAATTGGTAAAAATGTAGGGGCGTTGCATGCACGCCCCTACATTTTTTTTTGTTTATTTCAAAAAAAAGTCGTATCTTTGTGAGATGAATCGGGTTTTTAAACATATTTTTACTTCTGTTTCGTTGGTTTGCTTTTTAGTAGCAACCAATGGTTTGAGTTTGGTTGAACATTATTGTTCGTTCCAAAAGGAAAGTTATGTGTATTGGTTTGTTCAAAATCCGAATTGTGATGATCATGATTGCGCACCTGTCGAAAAAGAATCTTGCTGCTCGCACGAAGAAACAACGGCTTGCTGTCAAAACTTCAACAAATTTTTTAAATTAGTTGCAGATTATTTTTCAACTCATAAGGATGTAAAAACGGCAAATTGTCCGATTTTTTACGTCGAATATTTGTTCAATGCAGAAAATTTGGCTTGTCCAAATTGCCACTCGCTTCATTGTAGTGGCTTTTCGAGTGATGTCGGGATTTCCAAACATCTGCTGATAAAGCAAACAACTGAATTTTTGTTGTGAAAAATTTGATTTTTGATTACTCTCAATCATTTTCTAATCATTTTTTTTACAAATAAAAAACTTTATAATTCTATGAAACATATATTTATTGGCTTTTTTCTTCTATGTTTAAGCCATTCTATTTTTTCTCAAACCCTTTCGGGAACGGTCTTGGAATACGATGCCAAGGCAAGAAATAAAACAAGTCCCTTGCCGTTTGCCAATGTATATTGGTTAAAAACGTTAACAGGTACGACTACCGATGATTTCGGAAAATTCACATTGGAACAAACGCCTGCCGATGGAAACCGATTGGTGGTTAGTTATGTCGGATATACGAGTGATACGATAGATGTCAAGCCCGGCGATAACAACATCACCATCATCCTTTCGGAAAACATTATGCTGGACGAAGTTCAGATTATTCAACGTCAGCAAGGCGCTTACATTTCTCGACTTACTTCGTTGAAAACCGAAGTGATTACAAGTGTTGGACTCTGTCAACTGGCATGTTGCGATTTGGCGGAAAGTTTTGAAAACAGTGCCACGGTTGATGTCGGTTATGCAGATGCCGTTTCCGGAGCAAAGCAAATCCAAATGCTTGGATTGACCGGACTTTACACACAATTGATGTACGAAAACATGCCGTTTCTTCGCGGACTTTCTGCGCCTTACGGCTTATCGTATGTGCCGGGTTCGTTCATGGAATCCATTCAAATTGCGAAAGGGACATCCACTGTTATCAATGGTTTTGAAGGATTAGCAGGACAAATTAATTTGGAATACCGCAAACCGCAAACTGCTGATCCTTGGTTTATCAATTTATTTTTCAACAATGAACTCAAAATGGAGGCTAATGTGATTGCCAATAGCCGTATAAATGAACGTTTGGGAACTACGACATTCATTCATGGTTCAATGTTTAATCAAGAAATGGATCACGTCGGAAACGATGGATTTATGGATCATCCGAAATACAAAAAACTCAATTTGGTTAACCGTTGGAGTTACGATGGGGACAACTACCGAAATATCTCAACATTGATGTTTTTGGTCGATGATAAAACAGGCGGACAAATGGGCTTTAATCCACAAAATAATACCTGGCATAGTCAGTCACCTGTTTGGGGTTTTACCAATCGCGTGTATCGTGCACAAGCCTTTACAAAAAATGGATTTGTTTTTGATGATGAGTCCAATCTTGGTACGCAACTTTCCGCTACTTACGCGGACATGAAAGCCATGTATGGTGTGAGAGGATATGATGCTATAGAAAAGAATTTTTACGCCAATATCATCTATGAAAAATCATTTGCCGAAGATCATAAGTTGAATGCCGGCGCGAGTTTACAGTACAACAATATTGAGGAACGCTATATACCTTATTATGTTAACATAGAAGATATAAAATCTCTAGGGTTTACGACTTCCAAAAAAATCGAAAACGTTCCCGGAGTATTTTCTCAATACACCTATTCCGGTGGAAAAACATCAGTGGTTTTAGGCTTGCGTTATGACTACAACACGTTGTATGAACAATCGCTTTTCACACCGCGTTTGCACGTAAAGCGGGATGTTTTCGAATATGGCACCATTCGAGGATCTATCGGGAAAGCCTATCGTTCACCAATTCCGCTTGCTGAAAATTTAGGATTAATGGCGAGTTCAAGAAGGTTGGAGCTTGGAAATTTAGGCTTGGAGGATGCTTGGAATTATGGAATTAACTACGTTCACAACTTTTTTATTGGCGACAATGAACGCGTGCTTACGCTTAGTTTCGATGCCTATCGCACGGATTTCAGAAATCAATTAATTGTGAATTTGGATCGCGATGCACATGCAGCGTATTTCTACATGTCAGATGAAAAATCATTCGCCAATAGTTTGCAATTGGAAATTAGGACCGATGTATTGGAAAACCTTTGGGCACTCACATTAGCAGGACGTTACAACGATTCTAAACAAACCATAGATGGGAAATTGCGAGACAAACTTTACGTCAGCAAATGGAAATTTTTAATGGTGAATAATCTTAACTTCAACAACAAATGGATGTTTGATCTTACGTCGCAATATAACGGCAAAGTTCGCTTGCCGAATACCAATGGTGCACGTTCCGATTATTCCGAACCCTATCCCATGTTTTTCGCCCAATTGACAAAGCGTTTCAAAAAATTGGATGTGTATGTCGGTTGTGAAAATATTTTCAACACCGTGCAGGAAAATCCGATTATCGGCTATGAAAATCCATTCGGACCAACGTTTGATGCTACTGTAATCTACGGTTCGCTGATGCCACGGATGTTTTATGTGGGCTTGCGCCTGACCTTATAACTGCAATTTTGTATTCGAAAAAATGATGACACAGCACGACGAAATGCCGAAAACGGTAGACCTCAAAAAATTCATTACCTCGAAAAGCCCAAAACTCGGACGATTTCTGCCGAAATTTGTATACAATTGGCTAAACAGATTGTTGCATGTTGACCAAGTAAACGAATTTTTGCATGTCAATCGCGACTATCAAGGTGTTGATTTTGCTACACAAATCATAAAAAGTTTTAATCCTGATTTAACTGCAGTTGGAACGGAAAATATCTCGAATGACGGGCGATTCCTTGTTGCTGCAAACCATCCTCTCGGCGGATTGGATGGCGTTGCGCTGATTAGTACAGTTGGACAAATCCGCCCCGATGTGCTGTTTCCCGTGAATGATATTTTGACGCTGTTGGTTAATCTGCAACCCGTATTTGTCGGGATTAACAAATACGGCGGAAATTCGTCGAATGCCAAAAGTTTGACCGATGCTTTTGCAGGCGAAAGTGTAATTTTGTTTTTCCCTGCAGGACTTTGCTCGCGCAGACAAAAAAAAGGCGTAATCTCTGATTTGGAATGGAAAAGTACGGTGATCACACAAGCCCGAAAAAACCAACGCGACATTATTCCAACGTATATTGATGCGCGCAACTCCAACCGATTTTACGATTGGGCGTATTGGCGAAAAAAATTGGGAATAAAAGTCAATATCGAACAATTATTTTTGGTTGATGAAATGTATAATTTCGACGGAAAACCCATAAAAATAATTTTCGGAAAGCCTATTCCTTACAGCACATTCGACAAGCGTTTCAACGACAGAAAATGGGCAGCACTTTTGAAACAACATGTTTACGATTTGAAGTCGAATCCCGAAAAAACGTTTGAGTTTGTGTAATTCAGTTTTTTTTCGTAACTTTGTCAGTTATTTATGAAACCCATCATCACACCAATAGATAGAGCGCTTTTGAAAGCAGAATTGACACCCGATAAATGTTTGCGAAAAACCAATTACGGCAATCGCGATATTTATTCGGTAACGTGCCACACTGCGCCAAATGTGGTGCAGGAAATCGGTCGCTTGCGCGAAGTTAGTTTTCGTGAAGCAGGTGGTGGAACAGGGAAAGCGGTGGATTTGGATGAATTTGATTTGTGTGAAGTGCCGTATCGTCAGTTGTTGGTTTGGGACAACGATGAAGAGGAAATTGTGGGCGGTTATCGCTACTTGGAAGGTTCTATAATTCCTATAAAAGACGGCGTTCCGCAAATTGCAACATCAAAATTATTTCACTTTTCACCAAAATTTATCAAAGACTATTTGCCAAAAACGATCGAACTCGGACGCTCGTTTATCCAACCAAAATATCAATCGTCAAGAAATGGATTGTTTTCGCTCGACAATCTTTGGGACGGCTTAGGCGCATTGGTGGTTCACAATCCCTATGTGGATTATTTTTTCGGAAAAGTAACAATGTACACCACCTACAATGTTACGGCTCGCGACTATTTGCTGCGCTTTATGAATTTGTATTTTTGCGATGCAGAACATTTGGTAACGCCGATAGAACCTGTACATTTGGTAACCGATTTAAACGAAATAGATGCCTATTTTAAAGGACTTTCGTTGGAAAATGCGTTTAAAGCCACCAACAAAAAAGTTCGCGAATTGGGCGAAAATATTCCGCCCTTGATTGGCGCATACATCAAATTATCGTCCACGATGAAAACCTTTGGCACCGCTATTAACGAACATTTCGGCGATGTAGAAGAAACAGGAATACTGATAAAAATTTCAGATATTTATGAAGACAAAAAGGCACGACATGTAACATTAAACTAAGAACTAAAAGTTAAGAGTTAAAAGTTGGCTTCGCCCTTAGCAATTTGGTGTAGCAACTTTTAACTCTTAGTTCTTAACTCTTAACTTTTAACTTTTAACTCAACTTAAACTATGGAATACAACACAACTCGAACCCCTTTGATTATCCGCGAATACGGTCGTTCGGTACAAAACATGATTGACTTTGTTTGCACGATTGAAGATCGCGACAAACGTAATGATATGGCCCGTTCGATTATTCGAGTGATGTCGCAACTCAGTGTGCAAGACGGCGGTAGTCGAGAGGATCGCGAACACCAACTTTACGACCATTTGTTTGTGATGTCGAATTTCAAATTGGACATTGATTCGCCATACCCGATTCCGACGCAAGAAACTTTGCACAAAAAACCTGCAATAGTGCCGTATCCAAGTAACGACATTCGCTTGAAACACTACGGACAAAGTTTGCAACGCATGATTTCCAAAGCGTCCGAAATGCACGATGGCGGTGAAAAAACAGCCTTGGTGCGACTGCTCATCATTCAGATGAAACGCGCCTATATGCTCTGG
>JAIRRI010000115.1 GCA_031256055.1 Bacteroidales bacterium | reverse complement strand
TTGTTTGCCACAAAATCTGATTAAGCTCCATTGGAGCATTAACCGTAAAAATGTTTCCTAAACACGAGTTAGCATTTCCAATAATATAACCGGCAGTACCATCAACATCCATTGCATATACATTTTCGGTTCCGATAAATGATGCTGTAGCCACATTGTCTGCAGGATTTTCATCAGTTTCAGTTTGTGTTACGGTATATACAAGTGTGTTTGCACCAAGAACAACAGGAGTAGTTGCAGTTGTTAATGGAGCATTCAAAGTTACGGTTGCAAACGGAGCGATGTTAGTCGGCGTAGATGTTGCAACATTAGTTCCGTTACGAGTAACAGAGAGTGTAGCATTGGTTTGCTGAGCTGTTCCATAATTTAGAACGCTTGCCGATAGTGGCGACAACATGTTTTGAGATACCGGAACTTGTGTAAACGGGTAAAAAGCATTTGTAATTCGCAAATCGTTTGTAGGTAGTGCTTTAATAGTTATATTACTAACATCCCAACCGGAAGTCCAGCCCGATGCTTGACCTCGAACTGCAAATGCGATGAAAATGATTTGTCCGGCATAGTCCTGAAGTGTAACTTCGTTTTGTTGCCATGCTGTCCATGTAACACCTGAACCTCGTACTGGACTATTAGAAAATAATGTAAACGATGCAGGACTATTATCTGTGGTTGAAACCCAAACTCCAAAAGTTCCGCCATCTTCTCCATATTGAAAACGATCAAAGAAACTAAGTGCGAGAACTCCTGTAGCAGGTATTTCTATCGGCTCTGTGATTAATAAACTGATTTGCCCGGCTGTGCCATTAGTATTAGGATACCTTGCATGAGCTGTAGTACCTGCTACTAGAGGTGCAGCTGTATTTCTTACCCATCTTGAATTAACAGCGTTACTTGATAGATTCAACATACCGCTTGGAGGAAACGTTGTGCTTGCGAAGTTTTCTGTCCACGGGAAGGTATTAATAGTTGGTATAACCGTATTGGTAACTGTTTTTAGTAGAGAATTGTTAGTTGGATCAACATCACCTGCAGCAGTTGCAGTTACAACAACTTCGTAAGTTCCTTCAGCAGCAAGGTTTAACGTCGCTGCAAAGGTGTATTCGGCAGATTGTATACTTGTAAGTGAACCTGTCCAAGTTTCGGTTGCAATGATGTGTCCGTCTAGTTTTAGTTCCAAACTAACGCTTGTTAGCGTTACAGTTCCGTTGTTTGTGATTAAAACTTTAACCGGTTCGACTGCCGTCAGACTAATTCCTGAATTAGGTTGAATAATTTCGGCAAGTTCAACGTCAACACCTGTAGCAGGCACTATTTCCACCACAGAAATATCGTCGATAGCAATGTAGAAACCTTGACCACCTGTTATTTTCTGGAATCCGAGATAATAAACACCCGAAGTTGTCGGAACGAATCTTTTCGTAACCTGAGTATATGCACTCGGTCCGTATACTCCGAATTGACGGAGAATACTTGTACCGGTTGTTGCAAGGGTTGCATCGGCTGTTTGGCCAATGAATACTTCGAAATTGTCATATTCTACGTATTCCGGATCACCCGGAGCAACATACCAAAAACTGATGTCGTAGGTTTTTCCTGCTACGAGATTAATGCCAGCACTCCATGCCCAACTGGCCGGTGCACTCCACGTCGCTATCATATAGCGAGTTCCTGTGCGAGCAGGGAAGCTGAATGGAGAGTTAAAACCCGGAGGCGGAAAGGTTGTGTTAGTTCCTAAGTGTGCATGCCAGCCTTGTGCTCTGGTGGTTCCGGTTCTCGTCCAACCGGTAGGCAGAATGCTGTCCACAGTTGCCTCAAATCCTTCTTCATAAATGGTAAGTTCCGAGGTTGCTCTGGATTTAGCAGGTTCGGTAGTGTTTGTGCTGAATGCAAACTTGTCGAGTGTTTTTAGTCGACTGTCTTGCGTAACACCGCGTTGTTTTTTGTCGGTAATCAGTTTTTCTGCTACCTTTGCAGCATCGTGCGCAATCATACCAGTAGAGGCATCTTGCACAGACACATTCATGGTTTCAACCGTAGCTTTCGGCATCGCCTCGCTAACAGATTTCACCATTTGTCCTTGTATGCTTATTATCGCAAGCATTAGAACGAGAAAAGTAAGTAGTCTTTTCATGTTTTTTGGTTTTGGTTAATAATTTGGTTTGTTTATTTTTTTATTGTAGTTTGATTTGGTTTATGCCAAGTCCTTATTTTCGAGTGCCAAAGATACAAATAATTTTTGGATTGACAAGATTTTGCTAAAATAAAGTTATGAACATTGCTGAAAAATGTCAATTGTCTTCTCGTCGCCGCGAAAACAACGGCCTAAACGAATCAAATTCACGTCTGTAAGCAATACCAATCCCTTGCAGATAGCCCGTTTGCGGGGAGCGTCCCAAGTCGCGTTCGCTCGGACGATTGAAAGCTCTAAAACTGAATCGATTGGTAATTCGCCATTCGGCATTGAGCTCATGCAACCAAGCTTGCTGTTCAGCATCAGACAAATCTCTGGATAAGCCGCCTTGACCCACATGTCCATCAATAAGCAATCGATTGTCGAAAAATTGCGTACTCAACGTAAACTGCGTTTGTTGGGTATTGTAAGGATCCGATGGTCTATAATTGACTCCAAAATTAAAATTACTGCCAAAATTCTGTAAAATATTGTTGATTTGATTAAACAACATGTCTGAGGCTATCGACACGGGATTTACGTCTGATGCCAGTTCAAAAATTGCATTGTTTCCGGGCGCCAAGAACCCTCCGAAAAGTAAAAGAGAAAACGTTTGTTTCATCATTTCATTTTCATCATTGTTCACTAAATTGAAAAATTGCGTGCGAATATTGTCATCTGTATTCGGCAATCGAAAATCAAACCGAACGTTGGGTTGTGACATTCGCCCCTCAATACTGATAACACTCTGAACATTCGCTTTTCGTCTGAGTTCGGCATAATTATGGTCTAATGCAACAAAATTGTTGACAAGAACAGGATACAAGCTTGCTCTTGTTGAATAAATTGCTGAAATATTCAAAATCATATTGCCCGGATCACCCGTCCATTGAATAGTTCCGCCTCGCTCGATATGAAACCGCCGTGTAATCAATTGTCCAAAAGATCGGTCTTCAAAGGAAAAATCATAAAAACCATCTTGTAAAACATAATCACCAAACATGGCAAACAAGCTGCTTCTCGATTCAAAATTCAATCGCAAGTTGCCGCTTCCCGAAGCGTTGATCAAACCGGCAGTTGGCGGAATATCCATGTCGAAAAGGAAGGTCGCATCGGGTGTTGCTTCAATGTTCAGTCTAACAATGATATTCGTTGGGTTTGCTTCAATAGCAGGCGCTTGAACAATTATCGTGTCGACATTCGTTGGCATGACAAAACGAATAAACCGATTAGTTTCGGAAATATTGCTACTCGAATTGTGATTAACTTGAATTTCGGTACCTCGCTCTGTGCGCGCCTGAACGTCAATCAAGATATCCTGAGCTCTTCCTCTGAGGTTCGTATGCCCTGTAACAAAAGCCTTTCCAAAGAAAATTTCATTGTGCAATTGAGACGTATTCAGTGCAAGAAAATTATTCATATCAAGCCCCAAATCGAATCGGAAATCCTTAAATCTTTTGTGATACAATCCGCCCGATAATGTACTCTGTGTATTATGCAGCACGTCTTCCAAGTTTGCATTTACAAATAAAATAGTGTCTAAGCTAAATGCGATTTTCTCACAAGTTAATGCATAAAATGTGTTCAAAAAATCTATTTTCAAAACGGCATCATGAGTTACCAAATCACCATAAAAATTAGGCTTTCTCAGCGGCCCGTCAAGCGTTAATTCACCTCCGAATTTTCCGGTCAACGACGATGAAAAGGAATTGACATAATTTCTCAAAAGCGACAAGTCTAATTCGGAAATGGAAACACGAATGTTGAAATTTTGTTTAGTTCGGCCCGGAGTAAAATACCCTGTTGCAGAAAGGTAGGTTCTATTCTCTACACTGTCCTGAATCTCAAAATTGATAAGGCTTTCTGATCGTCTTCCGTTTGTGCCGGTTTGTAAAAACGCCGTTCCATAGTTGAATTGATTTATCGCAAATTCGTTAATTCTCAAATCCGAATTGAAATGCAAATTGTTGTAAAAGTCGAAAATATTGATTTCACCTGAAATATCGCCCTCAAAATCTAAGCCGATATGTTTGATGAACGGTGTCCATGGGAGTAATTCATAACGATTGAAAGCGAGGTTTAATCGGCTATCCGGGCTTCTTGACAAATCACCGCTTAAACTCAAATATTCATCAGGATCGCTTTGTTTGAAAAAACGAAAATTTTCAAAATGAACACCCATCGAATCAATCGCGATGATGCTGTTTGGGGCAAATTGCCACAACTGGTCAATGAAAAGCAGTTCGGAATTTTTTATGTTGAGTGAAATTTCTGTTTTGCTCAACACATCTAAACTTCCATCAAAATTTCCGTTGAAAGACGTGTTTTGGTCCGATACACCATTCCAGTCGAGTTGCCACAAAATGGCATTATTCTTGAGTTTAGACGAGAGAGAGAGGTCTTCGAAATAACGTGTATTTTTGAAATGCAGATTTTTTACGTCCAAGTCAAGCCCTAAAACACTGTCTTTACTACGTCCAATCAAATCGAAATGTGAAGCTGAAACTCCAAATACAGACGCATTTTTCGCGAAGACCGTTACAGATAAATGTTCGCGCTCATTTTCGTTATAATCAAGTTTTAAATCCGCACCATTTGGCAAGTAAACCTTAGGCACAAGATAGGATAACAGGCCTTCGGTTTTAAACATGTTGAGCGTTAAATTCAGCGTTTGTGGTTCCACAACAGGTTTGTTCTTTTTTCCGGATTTTTCTTCTTGCGGCCGGATGGCCAACGACTCAATTTCGTTAATGGATTGCCCAATAGCCGACAAATAACTGTTTTGAATGTCGAGCCAAATCGCGTCAAGAGTTGAGAATTTGTAATTGCCCAAAATGTCGGCTTTGAAAAAATCACAATCTACCTTTGTTGAAGTGCCCTGTGGTAAAATCTCTTGAGAAATTAAAAAATTATTCAATCGGAACATCGTATCTTTAAGCGCAAACTGCAAATTGGAAATATTCGCCATTCCGACTAAAGAATCGATATTGAAACTATAAATTTTCACAGAAAAATCAGTACTCAACATCGGTTGGTTGGTGTCGTTCAAAATTCCGAGACTGTGCAAATCCACATCCTTGAAAAATCCGGTCACATCTAAATATAAATTTTTCGGATCGAGTGATAATTCACCCGAAAATTCAGCAGTTCCTTCATTGTCATCAATAGAAATCAGAGCCGAAATAAGTTGGTCTTTCCAATCGCCTTTTATTGAAATGACATCAATCATTCGCTCTTGATGCTCGATGTTTTCACAAACGATATTTGCCGAAAAATCCATACCGTTTTCCTCCGAAAAATTACCGTCGAAAGAACCGGTCAAACTGAGATTATTGCCGAGTGATTTTTCATTCAACAAACGCCCAAAAGCTAATCGAGAATCGTTGATATGTCCTGAAAAATCAAAGGTTTTTGCTGCTTCGTCGTGCAAAAATTTGAAATCGGTTTGCACATGTCCGACAGATGTCGTTACATTTACGGAAGCCGTCAAATCGGAAGGAAAGCCGTATAATTCTCCGGACAAAGACGCTGTTCCAAGTTTGTTCAATTCGTTGGGAAGAACAATTTTTCCGGCATTTGGCAATGAAAAACTCTCAATATCTTCAGGACTTGTAGCTAAATGCGCAATCGAAAAATCAAAAAATGTCTGGTCAAGCTTTGGCAATCCGGATATGTGCATATCTCCGTCAAATTTAGTATTTCGGCCATACGAGAATTTAAAATCTTTGGTTTGAAAATAATTAACGTAGCCCCAAATACTTCCCGAAAATTGAAACCGGTTGTCCATGTTTTCAAGTTTGGGCACAAAATAAGCCAATTCACTTAAATTCAAATTCGATGTTCTGAATTTCGTATAGATGCGAACGTTTGAAATAAATTCTTTGTAGTCGAGCCACGAATTGGTTGTAAATCGCAAGTCGAAATCTACATCGCCGGAAGATGATGCGATACGAGTTTCTCGAGCGATGATGCCTGTTGGAGATAGATTCAGTCGAGTAGCAAACCTTGAAACATTAAACCCTTTTTGTTCGTCGAACGACAAATTTTCGATATTCGCCAACACTTGGCTACCAACAACATCCACATTTCTTGCAGATAGATTGACTTGCGATAAAAACACGTTGTTAAAATCCATAAATTGGAATGTATCGCCCAGCGAACGTGCTTCATCAACGTATGATAAATCTCCATTTTTCAAAAAAACAGCCGAACTTTTGAATGTAAAATCAGGCGCATTCGGATCGCGTACCGGATTTTTCAGCAAGTCAATTATTCGCTTCAAATTACTGACACTGTCTTCTTCATACCGATGAAGGCGGAACACAGCATCGAACACATGAGTTGTTCCCAAAGTCAAGTGTGAAGGCGAAAAACTGCGAATGGTTGTTTGCAAGGAGCCAATATCAATCAGTAAATTTTTATGATGATCATAAACTTCAAATCCCACGATTTTTACATTTCTCGAAAACAAATTCACATCAACACTTTGAACTCGTACAGTGATACCAAGTGCTCTCGATTGTTGAGTAAGCCACCAATCAATAAATTTATTTTGCACAAATGAGGAACTGAGCAGAATCCCCGATAAAACAACCAATCCCAACAGAGCTAAACCGGCTCTCTTTAAGGCTTTTTTTAATATTTGCTTGGTTGTGGCCACAATTAATTACTATTTCGTAATGTAAAGTTACAACTTTTTTTTGAATTTTCCGAATTTTGTGAAAAATATATTTTTTTTGTATCTTTGCAAATCGAATTTTCAAATCTCATGTACACCATCGAACATCAAAAACAATTAGAATCAAGAGTCGCCGACCTGAGGAGGTTTCTTTGACATTGATAAAAAATTAACGGCTATTGCCGAAGAAGAAAAACAAGCGCTTTTGCCTGATTTTTGGAACGATTCTAAGAAAGCGGAAGCCCATTTAAAAGGTATTCAACAGAAAAAAATTTGGACGGAGGAATTTGCCAAAGTTTCGCAAAGCTTGGAAGATTTGCAAGTTCTTGCAGAGTTTTTTTACAACGGTGATGCCACGCAGGACGAAATCGATCAGCAATACGCAACAACCGAAAAACTCATTGAAAACTTAGAATTCAAAAACATGCTCTCCGCCGAGGAGGATCGCATGGGTGCGATTGTTACGATTAACTCAGGTGCAGGTGGCACGGAAAGTCAGGATTGGGCAGAGATGCTCATGCGCATGTATATCCGCTACGGTGAACGCCACAATTATAAAGTAACGACCATCGACCTTCAAGATGGCGATACAGCAGGAATTAAACAGGCTACATTAGAATTTGAAGGCGATTTTGCCTACGGTTATTTAAAAAGTGAAAGCGGCGTACATCGCTTGGTTCGCCTCTCGCCGTTCGATTCCGCAAATAAACGCCACACGTCTTTTGCTTCGGTTTATGCCTATCCGATTATTGATGATAACATTGAAATCGATATCAATCCTGCGGATTTGACATGGGATACATTTCGTTCAAGCGGTCCGGGCGGACAGAATGTGAATAAAGTTGAAACGGCAGTTCGTCTAAGACATGCGCCATCCGGCATTATCGTTGAATGTCAAGTAACCCGTTCGCAACAGCAAAATCGCGAAAAAGCGCTTCAAATGCTCAAATCTCAACTTTACGAAATCGAACTTCGCAAAAAGAAAGAGAAACTCAACGAAATCGAAGGTTCAAAAAAGAAAATCGAGTGGGGATCGCAAATTCGTTCGTATGTGATGCATCCTTATAAAATGGTGAAAGATTTACGCACGGGTGTGGAAACGTCCAATGTTCAGGCCGTCATGGACGGCGACTTGGATGATTTTATTAAAGCCTATTTGATGCAGTTTTAAAAAGTTATGAGTTATGGGTTATGAGTTATGGGTTAAATGAATACGACTTGGCGAAGCAACTCATAATTCATAACCCATAACTCATAACTTTTTCAATGAATTAACAAAAAATGTTAATAATTTTGAGCTAAAAATTAGGTCTAATTCAAAAAGTTTTTGTACCTTTGCAATTAAGTTTAACCAATAAAACATTAAAAAATGTCAGAAATTGCAAACAAAGTAAAAGCTATCATCACTGATAAGCTTGGCGTAGATGAAAAAGAAGTTGTTCCAACCGCAAGCTTTACCAATGATTTGGGCGCTGATTCACTTGACACTGTTGAGTTGATCATGGAACTTGAAAAAGAATTCAACATCTCCATTCCGGACGATCAAGCTGAGAAAATCGCTACTGTTGGCGACGCTATCAGTTACATCGAAGCAAATGCGAAATAATTCCTCTTTCCTACTATTATGAGAAGAGTAGTTGTTACAGGGCTTGGCTCACTAACGCCTATCGGCAACTCGACGCCCGAATACTGGCAAAACCTGCTTGCAGGCGTTAGTGGTGCAGCACCTATCACAAGATTTGATGCCTCGAAATTCAAAACTCAATTTGCCTGTGAAGTCAAAAACTTCGATGTGCTGCAAATGATGGATAAAAAAGAGGCTCGTAAATATGACTTATACACGCAATTCGGCTTTGCAGCGGCAGATGAAGCCATTGCCGATTCGGGTATTAAGACGGAAAAATTGGATCCGGATCGTATCGGCGTAATTTGGGCTTCGGGAATTGGTGGTATTATTACCTTTTACGACGAAGTTCGGGATTTCACTAAAGGCGATGGAACACCGCGTTTTAACCCGTTTTTCATTCCAAAAATGATTGCGGATATTACGGCAGGACATATTTCCATTAAGCACGGATTTAGAGGTCCGAACTTTGCTACGGTTTCAGCTTGCGCTTCATCAGCAAATGCTATTGCAGATGCACTTACTTATATTAAGGCAGGTAAGGCAGATGCGTTTATTTGCGGAGGATCGGAAGCGGCTGTTACTGAAGCGGGAATTGGTGGTTTCAATGCCATGCATGCTTTGTCTACGCGCAACGATAGCCCTCAAACAGCTTCGCGTCCATTCGATTTGGATCGTGATGGCTTTGTTTTGGGTGAAGGTGCAGCAGGTTTGGTTCTTGAAGAACTCGAACATGCTAAAGCACGTGGTGCAAAAATCTATGCGGAAATCGTAGGCTGCGGAATGACAGGCGATGCTTATCACATGACTGCACCACATCCCGAAGGTTTGGGTGCAGGAAATGCTATGAAAATGGCGATGGCAGAAGGTAACATTCAACTTCACGAAGTAGACCATTTGAATACGCACGGAACATCCACGCCTGTAGGCGACCCGGCTGAGATTTCGGCTGTGATGAATGTGTTTGGCGAACATGCGTTCAAAATGAATATCAACTCAACCAAATCCATGCACGGACACCTTTTGGGTGCTGCAGGGGCTGTTGAAGCGGTTGCAACCATTTTGGCTGTAAAAAACGGTATTATTCCACCGACCATCAACCATTTTACGGACGATCCTATATTCGACAAGCGTCTAAATTTCACATTCGGAAAACCGCAACAACGCGACATCAACGTGGCGTTGAGCAATACGTTTGGATTTGGTGGACACAACGTTTCGTTGGCGTTCAAAAAACACGTCGAATAACAAACGCCGTGTTAAAATTTATTCGCATTTATTTTTCGAAAGATAAATCGCTGTATCGAGCTATTAAGAACATTCTCGGTTTTTATCCCGGGAATGTTTTTTTGTATCGTACAGCGTTTACACACAGTTCGATTAATCATCAAAATAAAAGCG
>JAIRRI010000114.1 GCA_031256055.1 Bacteroidales bacterium | reverse complement strand
CGGCGATGCCTCTATTGGCGATGCTTTGGTGCAACTCGGGCAAAAAGATTATCTGATAGATTGTCAAGGAAACTGGGGAAATATCTTAACGGGCGACAGTGCCGCCGCACCACGTTATATCGAAGCGCGATTGTCGAAATTCGCAGCAGACGTGGTTTTCAACCCTAAAACCACACAATGGAAGCCATCATATGACGGACGAAATAAAGAACCGATTACACTGCCTGTAAAATTTCCTTTGCTACTGGCACAAGGTGTTGAAGGGATTGCTGTGGGGTTGGCGTCGAAAATTTTACCGCATAATTTCAACGAATTAATTGATGCTTCCATAAAAGTTTTGAAAAATCAGAAGTTTGAGCTTTATCCCGATTTTCAAACAGGCGGTTTGATTGATGTTGAAAACTACAATGACGGCTTGCGAGGTGGAAAAATCAGAGTTCGTGCAAAGATTTCGCAAGAGGATAAAAAAACGTTGAAAATTACGGAAATCCCTTTTGCAACAACGACTTCTTCGCTGATAGATTCCATTCTAAAAGCCCGAGAAAAAGGTAAAATCAAGATACGCAAAATTGACGACAATACCTCGGAATTTGTCGAGATTTTAATCCATTTGGAAGCTGGGATATCGCCAGACACCACAATTGATGCACTTTATGCATTCACCGATTGCGAAGTTTCGATTTCGCCGAATGCCTGTGTGATTGATGGTGAAAAGCCTGTTTTTATTGGCGTTACAGACATTTTGAAACGCTCTACCGAAAACACAATGGCGCTTTTGAAAAGCGAGCTTGAAATTCGATTAAACGAATTAAACGACGATTGGCACTATACGTCGCTCGAAAAAATCTTTTTCGAAAAACGCATTTACCGCGAATTAGAAAACGATGTGAAAACTTGGGAGCATTTGTTGAATGATATTGAGGAAGTGTTCACGCCATACAAAAAGAAACTCAAACGTGAAATTACGCGTGATGATATTTTAAAACTCACCGAAAAACCGGTTCGAAAAATTTCCAAATTCGATGTTAAAAAAGCCGACGAACACATCAAAAACTTGGAATTGGAAATGGACGAAGTGAAAAACCACTTAAAACATTTGGTGGATTACACAATTAATTATTTCCAACAAATCAAGAAAAAATACGGAAAAAATTGGGAACGTAAAACCGAAATTCGGAATTTTGAAACCATCGAACGCACTGTGGTTGCTGCCGCAAACATGAAGCTTTATGTGAATCGTGAGGAAGGTTTTGTCGGCACATCGTTGAAAAAAGACGAATTTGTTTGCGACTGTTCGGATTTGGATGACATCATTGCATTCCGCGAGGATGGCTCGTTTATGGTAGCAAAGGTTGCCGAAAAAGTGTTTTTCGGGCAAAATATTATTCATGTAGATGTGTTTCGAAAAAACGACGAACGCACGGTTTACAACATGGTTTATCAAGACGGGAAATATGGGTTTGCTTATGCGAAACGTTTTAATATTGGTGGTATTACTCGTGATAAAGTGTATGACTTGACCAAATGTACGAAAGACAGCAAAGTGTTGTATTTTACGGCTAATCCGAATGGCGAGGCTGAAAAAATCCGCGTGTTTTTGAAAAATAAACCGGGTTTGAGGCGTTTGGTGTTCGACTACGATTTCACAGAATTAGCGGTAAAAGGACGTTCATCGATGGGTAATATTTTATCACGAAATTTAGTCAAAAAAATTGTTTTGGAAAACGAAGGGCATTCCACATTGGGTGCTCGGAAACTTTGGTTTGACGAGAGTATCAAGCGACTCAATGCCGACGAGCGTGGACAATATTTGGGCGAATTCAAAGCACAGGATAAAATTTTAGAACTTACGCAAGACGGTTATTATCGCCTGGTGAATTTCGATTTAGGCACGCACTTCGACGAAGACTTAATCCACATCGAAAAACTCAATCCGAAAAAACCAATTACGGCGGTGTATTTCGATGGCGAAATTCAGCGATTTTATCTCAAGCGTTTTATGGTTGAAGAAACCGACAAAAAAACATTGTTTATTGACGAACATCCTGAATCGTATTTGCTCACCATCAGCGCGGATTGGCGACCCATGCTCGAATTGGAATTCGACAAAAAAGCCAACAAACGCGACATCGAAGACGAAATCGTAGATTGCACCGAATTTATCAGCGAAAAAAGCCACAAAGCCAAAGGCAAACGCCTGTCGAATTACGTGATTAAGTCTGTGAATTGGTTAGAGCCTCAACCACACGAAAATGAAACCGACGAAACATCTGATGAGCCCACGGAAACCGATTTGCAATTGGATTCTGAATTAGGCATTGAGCACGATGGGAAAATGGTGCAGGGGGAGTTGTTTTAGAAAAGTTATTAACAAAACCGCCAATTTATCAACATTTTTATACGAAAATCGAAAATTGAGCGTTATATAGGGTAGAAACCAAAACCAAAATTATGGAAACTACCATTCAAACCCAAACCATTCTACCGATTTTCCGGAAAATCCACAAAATCCGTGGTCAAAAAGTTATGCTCGATTTTGATCTTGCGGAACTTTATGATGTCGAAAAAAGAATTCTTAACCAGTCTATAAAACGAAACATTAGTCGTTTCCCTCTCGACTTTATGTTTCAATTAACTCGAAAAGAGTTAAATAGCATTTCAAGGCTTCAATTTGAAACCTTGAAGTTGCAAAATTCTGATTTTGCGGAAGATGATTGTTCAAGATCACAATTTGTGATCTTGAACAACGAAAAGCCTGATAATCAAAATAATATTATGAGGTCAAACAAAAGAGGTTCAAATATCAAGTATTTACCCTACGCTTTCACAGAACAAGGCATCGCCATGCTCTCCTCTGTATTGCGAAGCGAAAGAGCCATAGAAGTCAATATCGCCATCATGCGTGTTTTTGTGGAAATGCGGAATTTGTTTTTGAATCATCAGGAGTTGCTGACTAAGGTTGCTGAACTTGCCAATAAAGTTGGCGAGCATGATGGATATATTAAAACATTGTACGAGTATCTGAAATCGTTTGACGATGAGCAAAAACGTAGAAAAGAATGGGAAGATAGAAAACCAATTGGGTTTATTGTGTAATTT
>JAIRRI010000110.1 GCA_031256055.1 Bacteroidales bacterium | reverse complement strand
TATGAATGCGATTTGGCAAAGCAACTTTTAACTTTTAGTTCTTAACTCTTAACTTACAAGTTAAACGTTGCACCAATAAGGAAATTCGTCCTAAACGATCTGTAATTATACCAATGATAATAACGCTGATTCAGTATATTATTCACGTCCAAAAACGCCGACCAACGTCTGTTGAAGCGGTATTCTGCGCCTATGCTCCAATCTATGATTGGGTCGAATGTTTCAAGTTTTGGTTTAATGAGTTCTATTTTAGAAAAATCATGATATTTTGTTCCAGAAGAAAAATACAATTGCGTTTTTAAAATAATTTTATCCTGAATATTGTATCGAGCTGCTAAATTAGCTTCATATTTAGGTTTGTAGAGAATGTCCTTATCATAAAAATTTCCACGAGCCATTACAGAAACAGCGATTTTTTCATCCAAATGATAATTCAAATCGGCTTGCAGTTGAAAACAATTAACTGTGTCGTAGGTTGGATCAAAAAATGGCATTGAGATAGACGAAAGAATAGTACCGTCATAGTCCCTAATGGATATTGTCGACACATCAAAATTCATCAAATTTTTATAAGAAACAAGTCTGCCTTTCAATGCAAAATCAATGGTTTTACTCAGCATTGTATTTAAACCAAGATAAGACTCCCAGTGCCTTTGCGGATGAGAAAATGCCTCCATAGGCCACCAAAAAACAAACGGATTAATTCTTGCCATTTTTTTGTGGGTCATATATTGTACATCTCCGTCCAATCCAAACTCAATAGCGAGCAAATTATCAATCAAATTAAATTTTGCATGAATAGTAGGTATTACTTGCCACTCGGTTTTAACCTCCCTTTCAAAAAAATCACCATCAAGTGTGCCAAATGCATTTACTCTTAGCCCCAAAGAAAAATCATGTCCCGAAAAGCGCAATTTTCCGTAAGGATGAAATTTAAACATTTTTGGATCATTGATACGGTGAAGATGCCATGTATGCCAATCAACAGTACCATCAAGCCCGAGAACTGTTTGTTCAAAAATGGGATGACCTAAATCAAATGTATGATGAATATTTCCTGTAAAGTTTAGTGAAACCTCATTTTTATCTCCGGCAAGAAATATAATATTGGGTTGCAATACATCAATATTTAATTTTCCGCTATAACCCAAACTATTTGGCTCAGTGTTATTATCCGAAAAGCCAATACTTCCACCTGTATTATTATAAACTATTTTAAAATAGTTATCATCCTTGAAATTGCTCCAAAAGTCTAAAAACACAACATCTGCTCCATATGCCGAATATCGTTGTCTATCATAATAAAAATTCGCTGAAACAAGGGCTTTTCTGCCAAAATAATCCCCAAACAATTTAATCAAATTTACCGAATTATCAAACGGCACTTCGTGATTTTTGAACGTACCTCTCGACGAATTGTGTTTGAGATGCGCGCCATACTGCCATTGTGCGGAACGCTCGCTACCATAAAAAAGTTCGCCGTAAGCCGTTGCATAATTACCAAAACCTCCACGCACATGAAGCGGCGAAAGTTTGCTTAACGGTTCGCCTGCAACTCTTGCAGGTCTAATGTGATCCATACCGAACGAGGTTACCACCTTACGGCTCAAAATGTCGAAACGGGCTTCGCGAGGTCTCAAAGCGCTGTCAATCGTTTGTGGCGTAACATTGATTTTATGCGCATCAAGCACCATTGGTTGAAATGGAGCGATAACTGTTACCTGTTCGTTGCTAACTTGAGCAAACAGGCTTCCTGTGAGGAAAAGCAATGCGAATGTGATTTGTATTTTTTTCATTGTAAAAGAATTTATAGGGTTAAAAGGTGCGGGGCGTTTCGACTACGCTCAACGACCCGCGGTGTGGTGGCTGAGCGAAGTCGAAGCCACCTCGTACCTGCTAAAAGTCATCAGGTAACATAATGAAGTCTTCTTCACCGGCATCTTCAGCACGCCTTCTATCCTCTTCATCTCTGAGTTGAGCTTCTTTGTCTAAAACGTTTTGAAGTCTGCGTTTTGCCGTTTCAATGATGTCATCATTTTCGTTATCGTAGTTATCAATAATGCTTTGGAAGGTTTGTCTGGCTTGTAAAAAGTTGCCTCGTTCCGCATAAATTGAGCCCCAAAGCAAATACGTTTTTGCAAGAAAATAATCGCTCGACGGAGTTTCACTGATAAATTCGAAAATTTTCTTTTCTGCTAATTCATATTCTTTGTTGGCAAACAATTCTTCAATTTCGAAGTAGCGCGCTTGTGCTGCAAATTCGCTGTTTTTCGAGTTTCGCAATTTTGCAAAGGCTTCTCTTGCCAACAGGTTTTGTCCCAAACGCTGTGCAGATGTAGCAATGGCATGGTTTGCTTCATCTCGAATATCATCGGTCAGTTTATCCAATTTCAACACGTTTTGCGCTGCTGCCAAAATTCGCTCATCATTGCCCAAACGCATTTCGCAACGCATGATGGCGATGATAGCCATGTTGATATTTGCTGTATTTTCGGAAAATTCCGACAGCATGGTGTAAAGTTTCAATGCCTGTTGAAAATCCTGCAAGTCGAACGAAATCTTAGCTGCGCTGATGATTGAGCGTTCTGTAAAATTTGATATAGGAAGAGAAATTACTGTTAAAAAATGCTTTCGCGCTTGTTGTACATTACCGCTTCGCATTTCACAATCTGCCAAATAATATGTGACTTCGGTGATAAATATACCATTCGGAAACCGTTGTAAATAGCCTTCCAACGAGGGTTTTGCTCCATGACAATCGTTTTCCAAATAGCGATTTTCCGCTGCCGAAAAAGCAATCGAATCCTGCGTATCTTCGTTGATGTTCGTTCCTATTCTTTTCACATAGGCAAAGAAATCATCGGTTCTGTTAATCGCCACATAGATGTTGCGCAAACTCATCAAAGCCTCTTTGGCTTCAGTAGTTCCGGGGTGTTCGGCAATCACTTTTTCAAACATGGCAATTGCTTCATTATTTTTTCCGATGTTGTAATAAATCAAACCTTGTTTGAGCAAAGCCATTTTTCCGAAACTTGATCGTCCGTGGTTGGTTGAGAGCAACCTGTAGTATTCAAGGGCTTTTGTATTGTTGTCTAAAATCAAATAGGTGCTTGCCAATTCGTTGATGGCTTTGGGTATCAATGGAGAGTTTTCATAGTCTTTGAGTATCGAAAGCAGAGTTGTGATTGCAGCATCATATCGCCCTAAAATGCGCAAACTGATGGCTTTTTGGAGCATTGCATAATCTCTATCGGTTTGGTTCAGTTGTATGGCTAATTCGTAATTTTGCAATGCTTCATTGAGCCTTCTTTGCATAAAAAACGCATCGCCCAAACGCAAATACGCATCATTCAAAATCACTTGATTCAATTGATTTTTGTGCTGAATAACCATTGCGAAATATTTGGCTGCTTGCGGATAATTTCTCATTTGAAAATTCGCGTATCCTGCACCATAAGCAGCAAGCGGAAATTCCGAAAACGTTTCGAAAAGCGACGAAAAGAGTGTTCTTTCATAATTTTCAAGGGCATCCGCAAATCGTCCCATGCGGTAGTAAGTCTCGCCTTTCCAGTAAAATGCCAACAGTGTCAATCGCTCGTCATAACTGCTTTGAATAGCCTCATTAAACATTTTTTGCGCTTCTGTAAATTTCATTTCGTTGAACAATTCAACGCCACGATTAAAAGCAATCCGTTGCGCAGCTTCAAGCAAACGCGGGTCTTTGCGCTTCACGTTGGCGATGGCTGCGTAGGCATCTCTGTAATTTTTTGTAGTCGTATACATCGCTATCAAATAACCGTAAATTTCGTCAGCATACCTCGAATCGGGGTACTTTTCCAAATAGGCTTGCATGGCTCTCAACGCCTCATTGTAAGGACTTGGCGAAAGCTGGTACGATAGTTTTGCATAATTGTAAAATGCGTCCTCTTGTATACGTTCGTCAATGTCGATTTTAGAAGCGTCTAAAAACGCGGCTTGTGCGAATTGACGTTGTCCGAGTTTAATATAAATATCGCCCAAATGGTAGAGCGCATTCTGTTTCATCAAATCAATTTCAGTCGATGCATTCACCACTCTTTGAAAGAAAAATGCAGCAGAATCGTATTTTTGCAAGTGGTAATACGTAAATCCCAAGATGTAATCGTCCTCTCTCGTTGGCGTTATCGCAGATTTTTCAAAATATAACTGCAAAAATGGCAAGGCTTCGGCGTATCTGTTTTCGTTGTAAAACGCTTCGCCGATTAACCGTGAAATCTCAACAGCCCTGCGGGGTGTAGCCGTTTTAAGCAAGGCAGGACCTTGTGCAATAATTAAATCATTTTTACCTTGCCTGTAGAAAATTTGCATCATGTAAAACGGCACAATCGAACCGAATGTTTCATCATTTTGCAATTTCTCAAATTCAAGCAAAGCCGATTGGAAGTTACCTTCGGCGTAGAGAATATAGGCGTAAAAGTACGTTGCTAAAGGTGTGTAGCGACTTTCGACGTTTCTGATTTCAGCAAAATGCGGTTTAGCTTTCGATAGCTGATTTCTCATGAAATAGGAATACCCTTTTTTGAAATGGTACTCAATTTGCTGTTTTTCAGACAAATCTCTCACATCAATTTGATCGTAAACTTGGATAGCCCTCTCATATTCTTTCTCTACATAAAGTACATTCGCCAATTCCAATCTAACTTCCGGAACTCTCGTACTTTCAGGATAATTCAAAATAAACTGTTGCAAATTTTTCACTGCATCGCGATGAGATAATCTTGCCGACGAAACAGCAGCGTAAAATGCTGCATTCATCGCCATCATCGGATCAGTTTTTCTCGTTTCTGCAACCACCGAAAGCATCAACTCGTTGGCAGACGCAAATTTTTCGAGATTAAAAAGCTCTACGCCCATGCGGTATTTTTCGCCAGGGTTCTTTTTCGACATAGTTTGTTGTCCAATTGCTGAAACGCCCATTAACACAAACATTCCAAACAACAAACATTTAGTTATTTTTTTCATAAAAACAGTTTTTTCAGAATGTAAAATTACAAAAAAAGAGCCTAAAATTGAGTGCTCTTGGGCTTAACTTATTAACAAGTGAGATTTAATAACGTCTGAACCTTGATTTTAATAAGATTTTCAAGATTTTCAAGATTTTTTTTGTCAATCTTGGTAATCTTTTCAATCTTGAAAAAATCGTGGTTCAAATTTTTTCGTATCTTTGCAAAAAAATAAATCAATAAACAAATTATGAAAACACTTCTAACTTTTGCAATCGCCACTTTTATGGGCTTACAAGGATTCTCTCAAGACAATCCATTCTTCAAAGAATGGAACACTCCATTTGGCGTTCCGCCGTTTAACGAAATTAAAGTTGAACATTTCATGCCCGCTTACCAAGCCGGAATCGCCGAAGAAGCTGCTGAAATCTGGGCAATTATTCGAAATCCTGAACCTCCGAATTTTCAAAACACGATTTTGGCAATGGATAGAAGCGGTGCTTTGCTTCGCAAGGTAACACCTGTGTTTGGCGGACTTTCAAGCGTGAACAACAGCCCTGAACTACGAAATTTGGCTCGTCAGTTTTCGCCGATGATGAGCAAACATCGCGATGACATCAACTTGAATCCGCTATTGTTTCAACGTGTAAAAGCAGTTTATGCACAAAAAGATCAATTGAATTTAAACCCCGAGCAACTAAAATTGTTGGAAAACACGTATCGCCGATTTATTCGCAGTGGTGCGAATTTGCCGGCAGACAAACAAGAAAGATTGCGTCAACTCAACAGCGAATTGTCGGCTTTGCAAGTGCAATTTGCTCAAAATGTATTGGCCGAGACGGCTAATTTTACATTGAAAGTAACCGATCGAAATAGGCTCAAAGGTTTGTCGGCAGCACAATTGGCAGACGCTCAGTCTCGCGCACAAAAAGCAGGAGAGGTGAATGCATTCTTTTTCGGGTTGGATAATCCGAGCATCATGCCGTTTTTGGAAAGTGCCGACGATCGTGAACTTCGCACAGAATTATTGAACGCCTACCTTAGTCGTGGTAACAATAACAACGAGTTCGACAACAAAGAAATTATCAAAAAAATCGTAACCAATCGCTTGGAACGTGCCAAACTTATGGGCTACGAGAATTACGCAGAAATGGCGATTGAAGACCGAATGTCGAAAAATCCGGAAACCGTGATGAATTTTTTGAATAAAATGTGGACTCCAACCTTGACTGCAGCAAAAAGAGAATTAGTCGATATCGAAAATATGATGAGAAGACAACGCGCTGCATTGCCCTCCACTGCAGCCGATTGGCGTTATTTTTCAAACAAAGCCAAACAGCAAAAGTTTAATTTAAATCCCGAAGAAGTTCGTGAATACTTCCAATTAGAAAAAGTTATGGAAGGCATTTACTACGTTTGCACTCGCCTTTGGGGCATTACATTTGAGCAGTTGAACGATATGCCCCTTCCTCACCCCGAAGCCACGGCTTGGAAATGTTTGGACAAAGATGGCACAATTTTGGGTATCTTTTACTGGGATATGCACCCACGTCCGGGCACGAAAAACGGCGGTGCGTGGTGCGGCACCTATCGTGCAACAAGTTATGATGAAAACGGAAATCGTATCATTCCGATCATAACGCTTGCTTGTAATTTCACACGTCCGTCGGGCGGAAGACCGGCTTTGCTGACGACCGACGAAGTCAAAACCTTTTTTCACGAATTCGGACACGCTCTCGGTCATTTGCTCAGAGATACCAGATATTTCGGAACAGCACGCCCTGAAAGAGATTTTGGCGAGTTTGACGCACAAATTATGGAACATTGGGCATTTCAACCCGAAGTGTTGAGAGTGTATGCCAAACATTTCAGAACAGGGCGCGTAATTCCAAATGCGTTGATTAAAAAAATAGAAGAAAGCAAAAAATATGGGCAAGGGTTCCGTACGTCCGAATTTTTGGCGTCTGCGTTGGTGGATATGGAAGTTCACATGCTTCCGGAAATCCCAAAAGATTTCGATATCGTGAACTTCGAATATGCAATAAGAGAGAAATACACGATGCTTCCGCAAATTCCGTTACGCCACCGTCCGACCTATTTTACCCATACGTTTTCGGGTGGTTACAATGCCGGATATTATATGTATTTGTGGGCTGCACAGTTAGACAGCGACGCATTTGAAGCGTTTGTGGAAACCGGAAATATCTTTGATCAAGAGTTAGCGCGCAAACTGCGTTTCGAAGTTTTTGCTCGTGGCGGTATTGATAATGCTATGACGTTGTATAAAAATTTCCGAGGGCGAGAGCCGGATGTGAATGCGTTGTTGCGTAGTCGCGGGTTAATTCAATAATTTTAAGGATGGGACTCATAATCAATTGGTCGGAGGGTTAAGTCCCTCATGACAACTCTAATAATCAAACCTTTACAAAGATTTTCTTGTGAAGGTTTTTTATCTTCTACACACAAATTACACATAAAATTACCATATTTGTCACAAATTCATACCCTTGTTCGTCTTATTACTGAAACATCAAAAAAATAATAAACAAATGAAAACAAAAACAAACTTATTTTTCTTGCTTGCATTGTTTTTTATAACTCCTGCGATGCACAGTCACAACACCAATTCAGGTAGTAGTTCAAAAAACATGAACCAACTTTTTAAAGAATTTTCAAAAAAAGAAGGAGTTGAGCGTGTGAATCTTGGTCGTGTTTCGATGGGTTTCGTCAGACTCTTCACCGGCATAAAAGGAGTAAGTGAAATAGAAATGTTGGATTTTTCCGACTGCTGTCCGCGTGTGAAAGATCGAATAAATCGTGAAATTATCTCTTTGAGAGATGCGGATTACGAAACATTGATTTCGGTAAATGATGAAGGAGAACGAGTTAGAATTTTGGTAAAACTAAAAAACGATGCTATCCGAGAATTGATTGTGATGACTGCCGGAAACGAGCCTGCATTAATCCGCATCAAAGGAAAAATCAGACCTTCGGAAGTTGAAAATATAATGAATAAAAGTAACATAAGTAAAAGATGAGTGCGGAAGAATTTAAACAATTATATTATCCTTTTCATCCGAAACTTTACCGAGTTGCATTCGCTTTACTGAATAATGCAGATGATGCAAACGACATTCTTCAAGACACTTATTGCAAATTGTGGAGTAAACGAAAGGAATTAACCGATATTCTTCAACCGGAAGCATTTTGTGTCAGATTAGTAAAAAATCTTTGCTTGGATTTTCTACGGTTGCCAAAAAATCGGCAGAATAACGAGCCGCCGGAGTTAATACAAATAACCACCGACACAACGCCAGAAAAAGAATTGGAAAGTAAAGAAAAAATTCAGCAAATAGGAGCGATGATTGACCGGCTTCCCAAAAAACAGCGCATAGTGATGCAAATGAAAAGTTGTGGCAACTGTTCGCTCAAAGAAATAGAAATCGCAACGGGCGAAAGCGCGGAAAATGTACGAATGCTTCTTTCAAGAGCGCGAAAAACGTTGAAAAGCATGCTCTCAAACAGGATTTAAAAAAAATATCAAAATGAATATCGAACACTTATTAAACAAATTTTATGAAGGAAATTCTACTTCGGAAGAAGAACGCCTTTTAACAGAATATTTTCTAAACGAAGAAAATGTAGAAGAACGTTGGAAAGAAGACCGGCAGCTGTTTCTTGCTTTGCACGATATGCAGATTGAAGTTCCGGCGAATGTTTCCAACCGGTTGGAAAAAACCATAATGCAATTCGATGTTTCGCAGAAAATTCAACCTCGCAAACAAACATTGTATTATTGGATAAGCGGTGCGGCGGCCATTCTGTTGCTGTGTGTCGGACTGCATTTTTTTACCGCACAGCCATCGCCTCAGTTTATGCTGACAGATACTTTCAGCACACCGGAAGAAGCCACATTGGTGGTAGAACAAACACTAGTTTTTATATCCACCAAATTGAATAAAGGGTTGGACATAGCGGCTGATGCCGGACAGGAATTTGAAAAATTAAACCAATTATTAAATAAACATTTTAATTAAAAAGTATGAAAACAAAATGTATTTTTATAAGCCTTTGCTTATTTTTTGCAAGTGCAGGATTTGCACAAAATAGACCGTTTCAAAAGTTTGCCGAAATGGACGGTGTAACTTCGGTTTCTATCTCAAAAGCGATGCTCGGACTGATAGGCAATATGAGCAATGTTACCGGCATAGACAAAGCTGGAGTAAACATTTCGAAGATGATAAACCGCATCGAGTCGTTGCAAATTCTTACCTCCGAAACGCCGGCAAGAGCGGCGCAAATGAAAAGAGATTTTTCTCAATTTGCATCCACTCATTATCAAGAATTAATGCGTGTGGCAGATGGAACAAGCCGTGTTAATTTTTATTCCAATATGCAAGGTAACCGGATAAAAGAACTAATTATGCTGGTAGAGGACGAAGGCGAATTCACGGCTATTCTGCTTGTTGGCGATTTTTCCTTGCAGGATATTCAACAAATTACAAATCAAAATTAAACATATACATAGTATAGTTTTTGTAAAGATACAATTTTTTTGGTATTTATAGCAAAAAATTGTCCAAACAAAATAAAATTCGTACCTTTGCAAAAATGAAACACCTCGAACTTCTCGCTCCTGCCAAAAATCTGCAACAAGGCAAATCCGCCATAAACTATGGTGCAGACGCGGTTTACGTGGGCGCACCGATGTTTAGCGCACGTGCAAGCGTGGGCGTGAGTGTGGATGATATTGCAGAGTTGGTGCAATTTGCACATCGCTATAATGCTAAAGTTTATGCAGCATTGAACACAATTTTGTATGATGATGAATTGGATAAAGCCGAAAAAATCATTCATCAACTTTATAATGTTGGCGTGGACGCACTGATTATTCAAGATATGGGAATTTTGGAAATAGATTTACCGCCAATTCCTCTACATGCCAGCACACAAGCCAACAACAGAGATTTAGCACATATTCAATTTTTAGAAAAAGTTGGCTTCGAACGCGTGATTTTAGCCCGAGAATTGGATTTGAAAACCATTCAAACCATTCATCAAAATACGACCATCGAACTCGAAGCGTTTGTGCACGGCGCATTGTGCGTTTGTTATAGCGGACAATGTTATATGAGTTTTGAAGCCACCAAACGTAGTGCTAATCGTGGCGAATGTGCACAATTTTGCAGATTACCCTACACGTTGAAAGACGAAAACGGAAAGGTTATTTTCAGAGATAAACATTTACTTTCACCCAAAGACTTGAATTTGTCAAATCGCCTGAACGAACTAATTGACGCAGGAATTACATCATTCAAAATCGAGGGGCGATTGAAAGATGAAACGTATATCAAAAATGTGGTTTCGTTTTATCGAAATGCGTTGGATAAGATTATTTCGCAACGTTCGGATTGTAAAAAATCATCGTTTGGAACAACAGAAGTTTCTTTTATTCCGAATTTAGAAAAGTCTTTTAATCGAGGCTTTACGGAGTATTTTTTGACTGATAAACCAACTTCGCTTTGCTCTATGGATACTCCAAAATCCAAAGGTGAATATTTGGGGAAAATTTCAAAAATAGAAAAGTACTTCTTCGAAATCGACAATAAAACAGTTCAATTTCAAAACGGCGATGGTTTGTGTTTTCTCAATAAAGACAGTGTTTTTACAGGATTGAATATTAATAAAATCGAAAGCTCTAAAATTTTTCCAAACCAATTTAACGGTTTAATGATTGGCACAACGATCTATCGAAATTTTGATGCTGCTTTCGAAAAACAGGTTAAAAACGATGCCTCTATTCGACAAATGAAGGTCGAAATTTCCATTCGAGAAACTGACGAACATTTAGAATTATCAGGCATCTTAGAAAACGGACTGCAACATTCCAAATCCATTCCAAAAAGCAATGAATGTGCAAATGATTTGCAAAAAAATATTGAAACCATTCGCAAGCAATTGGAAAAATCAGGGGGAACGATTTTTTGTTTATCTCTGAAATCTGTTGAAAAATCAAATATTTCTGGTTATTACCCAATTTCTGTAATCAATCAATTGCGACGAGATTTTTTGGATGAATTGTTAGAAATAAATGGACGACAACGTAGAGACACACGGCCGTGTGTCTCTACACACCCTGTTTATCCACAAAAATCATTAACCTACAAACACAACGTTTCAAACCGATTAGCCAAACAATTCTACCAAAAACGCGGTGTGCAAACCATCGAACCTGCGTTTGAACTCAACCCAAAACCGAATGTAGACTTAATGGTTACAAAATATTGCTTAAATCACGAGCTTGGAAAATGTAGAAAAAATCTACCAAACGCGGATTTGATCCTAATCACATCAAAAAATGAATACACGTTGCATTTCGATTGTGAAAATTGCGAAATGACAATAAATCGCAAGGGGATTCCTCGACTACGCTCGGAATAACGGGTGTAATTACACAAACCGCGCTAATGCTGCCACCCACCGATCCGGCAATTCATTACGCATAGCTTGCTCATAGTCGGCATAACTGCAAGGCAACATGTAATGCGCTTGAAACTTGGCTTTATCTTCATGCCCCGGGATTTCCATCCACCAACGGTCGGTGGTTTTGCTTTTGTAAAACACGATTTCTTGGTTGTGTTCATCCACGGAAACGATGAATTTCGTTAGTTTTTCCTTGTCTTTGTAGGGATATTCGTGTTTACGCTGATAAAATCCTTCGACGAAACACCAGAGCATAATTCCGATCAACTGTGCAGTTTGTCCGTCAATATCGAAACTCGGATTGTATTCGTAAAAACCAATTGCTCGCATTTTTTCGCTCATCCCCGCATAGCGCATAATTTGCGACGCTTCCTCACCAAAAAGCCCTGTAACAACAGCGTTTGGATTACCCGGAGCGTCGTTTTTGCGAATAGCCGAAATATCCACACTCATCATATCTGCATTGCGAACAACAGGCTCAATATTGTGAATATCTTGACGAAGAACGCCCAAACGATAAGAGTCAAAATTCAAATTTTTCATCAACTGAATAGCGTGTTTATCTACCAAATAGGTTTGGTAGCCCGCGTTGGAGTACGTAAACAGATAGTTCGGCTGACTCACGATAATTTTACTGAGGTAAGAGCGAGACGTAATTTCATGTTCGGGATCACCCAAATCAAAACGGTTGTCCAATGCAAAAAGATTGATGATTTGCTTGCGATGAGCAAAGGCATTATAGGTTGCGATGGTTAAATCCTGACTGCCTCCGAGTATGATCGGCAAAATATTCGCGTCGAGCAAACGTCCAACAATATCAGCCAATGCAGCGTAAGTATCTTTTGGAGTTTGACCGATTTTCAAGTTTCCGAGATCGACAATTTTATGTTTAAATTCGCCTTGATGAAGGGCGTAAAAATATTCGCGAATGATATCGGGCGCTTGTTCGCACTTAGCGTTATTCCAAGCGTTTCGAAATTCGGGCACGCCAATAATTGCCATGTCCACATCGTCCAAATCGGGAAATTTATCCACTTCGGAATATATGCGAACATCTTGTATCATCAGCGTTTGCAACTGATCGTCGATCGCAATAAAGGTTGGTTCTAAATAAGTTTGTAAATCCATAGTGGTGCAAAGATACGATTTTTTTTGTATCTTTGCAAAAAAATCAATATACAAATACATTCGTATGAAAAAAACAACTATAACCTTCATTTTTATTTCGCTTTTCTTTTGTGTTTTTTCGCAAATACAAACCATTTCCGTTGACGAATTTGAAAAGCAACTTATAAACTCTAAAGGTGAGCAATTGATTGATGTTCGAACGCCTCAAGAATTTGAAAGATTTCGAATTCCGGGTGCAAAAAATATTAATTTTAGAAGTCCCACATTTCGAAAAGAAATAGAAAAACTTGACAAAAACAAACCTGTTTTGATTTATTGCTTGGCAGGCCCTCGAAGCAAATCAGCAATGGAAATTTGTCGAGAACTCGGCTTCAAAACGGTTTATGAATTAAATGGTGGTATAAATGCTTGGTCGAGAGCGGGGAAAGCCGTTGAAAACCGATAGTTTTAGAATATCATTTTTTTTTCGTATCTTTGTAAACTGAATTTGTATGATTATGGAAAATTATATTGTTTCTGCACGGAAATATCGCCCTGAGGCGTTTGATACAGTGGTTGGACAAGAGGCGATTACCACAACTTTGAAAAATGCGATTAAAAGCGGACAACTAACCCATGCCTTTTTGTTTTGCGGACCGCGTGGTGTTGGAAAAACGACATGTGCACGGATTTTAGCACGCATCATCAACTGTTTCAATCCGGCTGAAAACATGGAGGCTTGCGGAGTTTGCGAATCGTGCGAAAGTTTTAAAAACAATGTATCGTACAACATTCATGAATTAGACGCAGCGTCAAATAACGGCGTAGAGCATATTCGCGGGTTGATAGACCAAGTACGCGTTCCGCCACAAGTTGGTAAATATAAAATCTACATCATTGATGAGGTTCACATGCTCTCAACCGCTGCTTTCAATGCGTTTTTGAAAACGTTGGAAGAACCGCCGCCGTATGCTAAATTCATTTTGGCAACTACGGAAAAACATAAGATTTTACCAACGATTTTATCCCGTTGCCAGATTTTTGATTTCAAACGAATAAAAATTGAGGATATTTCTAATCATTTGACAAAAATTGCTGAGAAAGAGAGTATTGTTGCTGAACCTGACGCGTTGCATGTGATTGCACAAAAAGCCGATGGTGGCTTGCGAGACGCGCTTTCGATGTTCGATCAATTAGTAAGTTTTTCGGGCAATCATCTCACTTATCAATCGGTGATTGAGAATTTGAATGTGTTAGACTACGATTATTATTTTCAGATCGTGGACGCTTTCTTGAAGGGCGATTTACCAAGCAGTTTGCGAATTTTCAATGAGATTATGGATCGCGGTTTTGACGGACAACATTTCATTATTGGATTAGGCGAACATTTGCGTAATTTGTTGGTATGTAAAGATCCGCAAACCGTGAATTTGTTAGAGGTTGGAGAAACCATTAAAGCTAAATACTTGCAGCAATCGCAAGCTTGTTCGGTGCAGTTTTTGATCAAAGCCTTAGACATCAATAACCAATGCGATTTGAATTACAAAAATGCAAACAATAAACGCCTTTCGGTAGAAATTGCCTTGATGCAAATCGCCAGTTTTTTTTTACCCGAAACTGACGTAAAGCCCGAACCACAACCGTTTATTGCTCCTGCTGTAAAATCTGAAACTACTGAAAAAAATATCAGTAAAGAAATTTCGGGTGACGAGGTACGAGGTACGAGGTACGAGGTTTCTTCGGAGCAGACCCCGCACTTCGCACCCCGCACCCCGCACCAAATTGTAGAGTCTGCAAATCCTGTTCAACAACCTAACAAGCCAAAATCGGCAATTTCTCTAAAAGCCGCATTGGAAGAGCCTTCTAAACCGAAAATAGAAGAAGTAAACATCGCAGAAAATTCCCAAGAGCTAACTCTCGAAGATGTCCAAAACGCTTGGAAATCCTACGCCGAAGCCAATAACGATGATCCTGCATTTGCAAATATACTTCAAACGTCGGAAGTTCGATTAAATGAACAAAGCCTTGAAATCACTTTGGCAAGTCAAGTTTCAGAAACTATGTTGTTACAGAAAAAAACAGATTTGATGAATTTTCTTCGCTCTAAATTAGCAAATGCTTCGTTGCAATTAAAAACGATTGTCGACGAGAAAAAAGTCCAAGACATACTTTATACACCGGGCGAAAAATTCGCCAAACTTTCTGAAAAAAATCCTGAATTGAAACGGCTTCGCGAGGTTTTGGATTTGGATATTCAGTATTAATCGTAGGGACGAGGCATGCCTCGCCCCTACAAGCACGTAAATTAACGCCTCTGTCGTCTTTTTTTCGGAGGCTCCGGATTTCGCGCCAAAATATCGGTTTTCAACGTCCAGCGACCATTTAGCCAAACGAAAGCATCATAAACACCGCCTGCAGCAATGTAAGTTTCCCTGGAATTTATCATTTCAGGGTTTCGAGGCACTAAGCGATCGAACACAATCATGTTAGCTCTGACCAATCTTTCCTTCTGTTTTTGTCCTGGTTTCGGTGTTCCGATTGGCTCGGAATACATTTGGTTATCGTAGCGCAAAATCATTGAGCCTCTTCGAGTATGCTCGAAAACTTTGCGTTTGAAACTTTCTTTCCGTCCTCTCCGATTTGTAAAAATATCTGCACCAAAAACCGGTTCGCCGTTGGATTTGAATGTCAAAATTTCAATGAGTCTTCGATTGACGGTTTTGTCGTTTCCGTTCCAGCCCAACAGCGTATAATATTTACGTCCATTGGCTTCCGTTTGGATTAATTCGCTGTAAAATGCCCCAAACCAGTTATCTTTACCGAGTATGGCATTCGGCAAATCAAATATCCCATCGCTATCGTCAATTAATTGGATAATTTCATATTCCTTCTTTCGTTGGTTATGCACCATCATTACTGCAAAATATTCTATACCATCGTCTCTGCGAACTGCCCAGTTGAACATACGAAATTTTTTGTCTTGAGGCATTAACTTTTGGCAAGAGAGATTTGCAAACGGATAATCGAACGCACCTTTCTCTGCCAGCGTGCTTTTCAGAAGTTCTAGAAAACGTTCATTCGTATTGTATCGGATGTGTTGATTTTCACCTTTTGAAACAGTATCAAAAAGTTCCACCAATTCCATTTCTGCTTTCGCAAAATCAAACGTTGGTTCGATAGTTTGTTGAGTTGAACGCTGAGAATACCCATAAAACGTAGAAAACAGCCACATTGCAATAATTGAAATATTTTTTGTAACTTTGTTCTTCATTTCGCAAAGATACAAAAAAATTATGACTTTTGAAAATCGGTTGTCGGCATTTGTAGACTTAGGTGTTTTTTTGAATGAACAATTACGTTCGGAAAATGCCGAATTTGCTGTTGTTTTATTTCGTGCAAGTCAAGACTATCCATGGTTCCCAGATGAGAACATTCGGTT
>JAIRRI010000194.1 GCA_031256055.1 Bacteroidales bacterium | reverse complement strand
TACAGATGTGATCACGGATTTAATCGAAAAACAAGGCAAAACTTATGATGAAGTGATTGCCATCGGTCCGATGATCATGATGAAATTCGTGTCCGAACTCACCAAAGAATACAACATCAAAACGATTGTAAGCCTTAATACGCTGATGATTGACGGAACGGGAATGTGTGGCGCATGCCGCGTTACCGTTGGCGGAAAAGTAAAATTTGCATGTGTGGAAGGTCCCGAATTCGATGGACATCAAGTCGATTTTGATGAGGCTATGCGCCGTCAAAGCAAATATAAATCGTTTGAAATCGCCAAAGATACATCCGAACACGTTTGCAATTTAACGGGTTTGGTGAATGATGATATTTATGAAAATCACGTAGGGGCAGACCCACGTGTCTACCCATCTGACAAGGGCGAACACGTGGGTTCGCCCCTACAGGAACTCAATCGCGAAATTTCGACCAAACGCCAATCCCGCGTCCCCGTTCGTGTACAGGATCCAATCGTTCGTTCAACAAATTTTCAAGAAGTTTGTTACGGCTACAATTTAGACGAAGCCACGCGCGAAGCGCAACGTTGTTTGTTGTGCAAAAATCCGAAATGTGTTACAGGATGTCCTGTGGCTATTGATATTCCTGCGTTTATCGCAGAAATTAAAAACGGTAATATTGAGGAAGCGGCGCGAATTATTGCAAAGGATTCGGCTTTGCCTGCCGTATGTGGACGCGTGTGCCCACAGGAAACACAATGCGAAGGCGTGTGTATTCTCGGCGTGAAAGGCGAACCTGTTGATATTGGAAAATTGGAACGCTTTGTTGCCGATTGGGCGATGAAAAACCAACTTTCGTTTACCGAAAAAGCCGAATCCAAAAATCATAAAATCGCTGTGATTGGTAGCGGTCCTGCAGGGTTGACTTGCGCAGGCGATTTAGCAAAAATGGGTTACGATGTTACGATTTTTGAAGCGTTGCACGAACCTGGAGGCGTTTTGGTTTATGGTATTCCCGAATTTCGTTTGCCGAAAGCAGTAGTGCAATACGAAATTGAAAATCTCAAAAAATTAGGTGTAAAAATTGAAACGAATGTGGTGGTCGGAAAAACTGTAACGATTGATGATTTGACGGATAAAGAAGGTTTTTCCGCTGTGTTTATCGGTTCGGGCGCGGGTTTGCCAAAATTCATGAATATCCCCGGCGAATCCTTGAACGGTGTTGTTTCTGCAAACGAAATTCTGACTCGCTCAAACCTCATGAAAGCCTATCATCCCAATGCTTCTACGCCAGTGTTTGTCGGAAAAAAAATCGTAATTGTCGGCGGTGGAAATGTGGCGATGGACGCAGCACGTGTGGCCAAACGCTTGGGTGCGGAAACGTATATCGTATATCGTCGCACCGAAGCCGAAATGCCCGCACGTGTGGAGGAAGTTCATCACGCACGTGAGGAAGGTATTATCTTTAATGTTTTGACGAATCCTGTGGAAATTTTAGGCGATGAAAAAGGTTGGGTAACGGGTTTGAAATGTGTTCGCATGGAACTCGGAGAGCCTGACCAATCAGGACGCAGAAGCCCCGTTGAGATAAAAAATTCAGACTTTGTGATTGATGCCGACGCAGTCGTGATGTCACTTGGAACATCGCCAAACCCACTCATATCAAGCACTACAAAAGGTTTAGAAATAAACAAATGGCAATGTATTGTTGCCAACGAAACCACAGGGCAAACTTTTCGAAAAGGTGTTTTCGCAGGAGGTGATGCCGTTACGGGTGCGGCAACTGTAATCCTTGCTATGGAAGCAGGGCGTGCTGCTGCGAAAGGAATTGATGAATACATAAAATCTGAACCAGGATTTTAATAAGATTTACGGGATTCTCAAGATTATGATTTTCAAAAAAATAATCTTGGAAATCTTAGCAATCTTGCAAAAATTTGGGTTCAGACAAAAACGAAAATACTATGAAAAAAAACCGAAAAAGAATCTGGTCTATCATCGCCCTCGTTCTCTTATGCGTGGCGATTAACCGATACGCGCACCTTCAACAGCACAAACTTGCAGGCGACTTACCTCGATTTGCAAATAAGACGACAGTAGTAGAGACGCACGGCGGTGCGTCTCTACAGGCATTACCCGATCAAACAGTGCTTGAAGCCAGAAGTCCTCAACGTATTGGCTGGGCAGGTGAAACACCGCTAAGAATTGTGCTTTCCGAAGACGGAAAAATTGTTAGCGTAAGTTTTTTGCCAAATAATGAAACCCCAGGATTTATTAGGAGTATCGAGAATTCCGACTTCATGAATTCGTGGGATGGTTTAACCTTGTGCCAAGCCGTTAATCACCAAGTTGATGCTCTGTCGGGTGCTACAATCACGACCATAAATGTAATCCAGACGCTTCGCGATGATATACGCGGGCGTATTGAATCGGGTGAAATCGAGTGCGAAGGTGAAAAAAAACTCAAAGCGGGTAAAGATTGGGAACGTTTTCTCAGATTGTCGGCATCGCTGTTGGTTCTTGGACTTGCATTACTCAGTTTCTTTTTTCCGAAAAAGATGCATCCAGCTCGTTTGTATTTACTAGCACTTTCCGTGATTGTACTGGGATTTTGGCAAGGACAATATTTGTCTGTTACGTATATTTTTAATGTGTTGAGCCACGGATTTAATTGGACAATTTGGATTCTTCCGTTGATGCTTTTATTGGCATTTGCCTTGCCGTTGATTACAAAAAAGCAATTCTATTGCATGTATGTTTGTCCGTTTGGTGCAGCGCAGGAATTGGTTTCTAAACTGAATAAAAAACACGTTAAAATTCCGCAAAAAGTATACAACATTTTAATCTATTTGCGACCTGCATATTTGCTTGTGATCATCGCATTATTGTTCACAGGAATTCTCTCGGACTTCGCAAATTTTGAGCCTTTCGCGGGCTTCATGCTGGATGTAAATTTATGGATTCCGATGGTGATTGCGGGAATATTTTTGTTGATGTCGATCTTCAGTCCAAGATTTTGGTGCAAATATTGTTGTCCGACGGGGTATATGACGGATATGGTAAAATAAATTTTTGTAGGGGTTGAAAATTTTCAACCCCTACATTTTTATTGACAATTTCAATAATTTTTCGTACCTTTGCACTCCTTTTTTTATAACAATTCAATGACAAACATCCGAAACATCGCCATCATCGCTCACGTTGACCACGGAAAAACTACGCTGGTCGATAAAATCCTTCACCAATGCCAACTGTTTAGAGAAAATCAAGATGTTGGTGATTTACTTTTGGATAATAACGACCTTGAGCGTGAACGCGGGATTACAATTTTAGCGAAAAACGTGTCTGTGCGCTACAAAAATACGAAAATAAATATCATCGACACGCCAGGGCACAGCGATTTTGGAGGTGAAGTAGAACGTGTGTTGAATATGGCAGACGGCGTTTTGTTGGTTGTTGATGCGTTTGAAGGTCCGATGCCGCAAACACGCTTTGTGCTTCAAAAAGCGATAGATTTAAATTTGAAACCGATTGTTGTTATCAATAAAGTTGACAAGCCGAATTGTGATCCTGAACTCACGCAGGAAGCGGTGTTCGACCTTATGTTCAGTCTCGGTGCAACCGAAGAACAATTGGATTTTCCAACGGCTTACGGTTCTGCCAAACAAGGCTGGATGGGCGAAGATTGGAAAAAACCGACCGACAATTTTTCATACTTGTTGGATTTGATTTTGGAACATATCCAACCGCCGAAAGCCACTGAAGGCAATACGCAAATGATGATTACGTCATTGGATTATTCATCGTATATTGGTCGTATCGCCGTAGGACGTTTGTCGCGCGGAACACTGATTGCAGGACAAAACATCACCCTCATCAAACGCGATGGAACGCAAAGCAAACAAAAAGTAAAAGAACTTTATGTGTTTGAAGGTTTGGGCAAAGAAAAAACTAAAGAGGAAGTTCAAGTGGGTGAAATTTGTGCGATTATGGGTTTGGAAAATTTCGATATCGGTGATACGGTTGCTGATTTTGAAAAACCCGAAGCCATTCCGCCTATTGCTGTTGAGGAGCCTACGATGAATATGTTTTTTACGGCAAACAATTCGCCGTTTTTTGGAAAAGAGGGTAAATATGTAACATCGCGACACATTCACGACAGACTTTATCAAGAACTTGAAAAAAACTTGGCAATGCGTGTTGAAGATTCGCCAAACAACGACGGTTACACGGTTTACGGACGTGGAATATTGCACTTGTCAATTTTAATCGAAACCATGCGTCGCGAAGGTTACGAATTGCAAGTAGGACAACCGCAAGTAATTTTGAAAGAAATCAACGGAC
>JAIRRI010000192.1 GCA_031256055.1 Bacteroidales bacterium | reverse complement strand
TTTTGTATCTTTGCACCCCTTAAAAGGGAAAAAGTAGTAAAAAACAAAAAAATCGTTAAGCAAATGCCTAAGATGAAAACAAAATCGGCTGCAAAGAAACGTTTTTCTTTCACCGGTACGGGAAAAATCAAACGCAAACACGCTTACAAAAGTCACATTCTGACGAAAAAATCGACCAAGCGCAAACGTAACTTGACTTACAGCGCCTTAGTTACACCGGCAGATGAGAAAAATGTAAGACTCATGCTTTGTGTTTAAAAAATCCCGAAATTAAGTATTAACATTTGTTAAGCTCAGTAAGTTCTCGGTGAAACGAGACGCTTAACAGAAAAAAACAAAAAAACATGCCAAGATCAGTAAATGTCGTTGCCGCAAGGGCACGTAGAAAAAAAGCATTGAAATTGACCAAAGGTCAGTTTGGCCGCAGAAAAAATGTTTGGACAGTAGCCAAAAACTCGTTAGAGAAAGGTTTATTGTACGCTTATCGCGACCGTAAAGCCAAAAAACGCAGTTTCCGCAATTTGTGGATTGTACGTATTAACGCGGGATGCCGCCAGTTCGGAATGTCGTATTCCGTATTCATGGGCAAACTTCACGCTAAAAATGTTCAGCTCAACCGTAAGGTTTTAGCCGATTTAGCGATGAACCATCCTCAAGCGTTTAAAGCTATCGTGGATAGCGTAAAATAGTTATAAATCTTTTAAAAACAGACTATCATGAAACCGGAATTAATGCAATATGTGGAAACCATGGTCGAACGTAAATCGTTTCCTGCTTTCAAAGCGGGTGATACGATCACGGTTCATTATAAAATCAAAGAAGGTAATAAAGAGCGTATTCAGCAATATCAAGGCGTTGTTTTGCAACGTGCAGGTGCTGGAAACACAGCCACATTTACCGTTCGTAAAATGTCAGGAAACGTTGGTGTAGAACGTATTTTTCCTGATTGTTCACCGTTTATTGATAAAATTGAAGTGAACAAACGCGGTGTGGTTCGCAGAGCACGTATTTTCTATCTGCGCAAACTCACAGGTAAAAAAGCAAGAATTAAAGAGCGTCGTGCTCGATAGACAAAAATCCTGCTTCGGCGGGATTTTTTTTCATGCCTTTACACCATGAAAACCTACCCTATTTCCGAACATTTTTTTTCCCTTCAAGGCGAAGGTGCAAACGTTGGAAAACCTGCGTATTTTCTGCGATTGAGCGGTTGTAATGTGCGATGTTCGTTTTGCGATTCGAAAAATTCTTGGGACGATGCAAATGCACAAAACATGTCGTTGAAAGAAATTGTTCATTTGGTGAAAAAATCAGGTGCGAAAAATGTGGTAATTACTGGCGGAGAGCCATTGTTACACGATTTAGATGAACTTTGTGAAATGTTGCGAACGCATATTCCGAATATTTCTCTGTGGCTTGAAACCTCAGGAACAGCACCATTTAGAGGAGGTTTTGACTGGGTGTGTTTATCGCCGAAAAAACACAAGTTACCGCTTTTCGAAAATTACGAGAAAGCGGATGAATTGAAAGTGATTATTGAAAATTCTGATGATTTTGAATTTGCGGAACAGCAGGCGCAGCAGGTTAATTCGAATTGTAAATTATTTTTGCAGGGGGAATGGTCGAACATGGGCGCTGCGCGCAACGCCCGTACAATTCATACAACGGCAATCATTGATTATATTTTGCAAAATCCGAAATGGCGATTGTCGGTGCAGGTGCATAAATTTTTGGGGATTTTGTAGGGGTGTATGCAATACGCCCCGCCCCTACAAGGATTCAATCGCCAAATCATAAACCAATAATCCTAAACCTGTGATAACACCTTTGCAGTTCGGTGCTATCAACGATTTGTGTCGAAATTCCTCACGAGCGTAAACGTTTGAAATGTGAACTTCAATAACCGGTATAGTGATGGATTTTACAGCGTCGGCAATGGATACGGACGTGTGCGTATAGCCTGCTGCGTTAAGTATAATTCCATCGTAACTAAATCCGATTTCGTGGAGTTTGTTGATGATTTCGCCCTCGACATTGCTTTGAAAATACGTCAATTCAACATTCGGAAATTTGGTTTGCAGTTGTTTGAAATACGCTTCAAACGTTTGATTGCCGTAGATTTCGGGCTCTCTTGTGCCTAATAAGTTCAGGTTTGGTCCGTTGATTATGGCGATTTTTTTCATAGTTTATCAAATGTTTTGCGCTTTTGGATGTAGTATTTCCAAACGATCGAATGTGGATATATACCGATGTGGTGTTTGCAAATGGTAAGTTGTTTTTTACGTTTTTTGCGGATTTGCGGAAATCGTCTGACGAAGTGGGCATAGCCTCTGAGCACCATGAAAGAGTCTTTAAAATTCCCTTCAAACAAAAATTTTGCTGCAGCAATTTGATCTAAAAAGAACCGTACAAAAAGCACAAAAAACCGTTCGGACGGATACAAATTTTTATAAAGTAAACTCAAGTTATTTCTGAAATTCAAATACGTTTTTCGAGATGAAGATTTGGGTAAAGTTCCTCCACCAACGTGATAAATCATGGAATTCGGACAATACATCACTTTGTACCCCGCATTTTTGACGCGCCAACAAAAATCAATCTCCTCCATGTGAGCAAAAAAATCTTCATCAAGACCTCCAAATTCTTTGTAAATAGGGGCTTTTACGAACATTGCCGCACCGGTTGCCCAAAACACTTCACGAACATCATCATATTGCCCATGGTCGGTTTCGATGGTTTCAAAAATTCGTCCACGACAAAACGGATACCCGAATCGATCAATGAAACCACCTGCTGCGCCTGCATATTCAAACTTTTCACGTTCGTCATACGAACGAATTTTGGGTTGACAAACAACAATGTTTGGATCACTTTCCATCAAATCAATTACCGGCTGAATCCAGTTCGCCGTAACCTCAATATCGGAATTCAACAATACAAAATAATCCGCTTCAACATGGTTCAACGCGTCGTTATAACCCTTGGAAAATCCACCGTTTTCTGCATTCTGTATCAAACGAATATGGGGAAAATTTTGCTTCAAAAACTCCACCGAATCATCGGTTGAAGCATTGTCTGCAACAATCACTTCTGCCCTATCTGCCGAGTGTTCGATAACATTCGGTAGAAATTTTTCGAGAAACTTTTTTCCGTTCCAATTTAGTATGACGACTGCGATTTTCATTTTGTTTTCAGTTTTGTTCGTTGGTGGCTTCGACTCCGCTCAGCCATCTTGTTTCCGTTCCCTGAGCGGAGTCGAAGGGAATATACTCAATTTTCAGGCCTCTTATGTTTCCAGCGGCGGTGCGACCAAAGCCAGTATTGCGGTTTTTCATTGATGGTCTGTTCAAGAATGTTGACGCAGGTTTGCGTGATTTCGCCATGCGGCACTTGATTGGGATGTTCGGAAATCGGAGTTAAATCAAACTCGTAATAACCACGTTTGACTTTTCTCACATTGTAGTAAAACACCGGAAAATCGTACTTTTTAGCAAAATATTCAGGTCCAAAAATAAATCCGGTATCTTGGTGCAAAAATGTTGTCCAATAGCTTTTTTCGGGGGAGTGCGATTGGTCGAAAAGCATCATGTAAGCCGTTGGAAGTTGTTGGTTTTCGTAGGTTTCAAACGTTTCGCGAACATTGGACGCAAATACCACTTCTGTTCCATAGCGTTGTCGATAGCGGTTCAAAACTTGATCAAACCATTTGTCTGACAAGGGTTTTCCAACGCCTACACCGTGATATTTGAATTGCATATCCAACGAAAGTACCATGTATTCCCAATTATTGTAATGCGACGAAACTAAAATAATCGATTTTTTTCGTTCAAAATAAGACGTTAAAATTTCGGGATTTGTGCAAATGTAGCGCTCCATCACTTGTTTTTTTGATAGAGATAAATTTTTGACACCTTCCACAAAAATATCAGCAAGATGATCGTAAAATTGATTAGTTATGGTTTTGATTTCCTTTTGACTACGATTTGGAAATGCGTTTGTTAAATTTTGTATAACAATTTTTTTGCGATATTTCAAAACATGATTCAAAAGAAAAGACAAACCATTAGAAATACCGTACATACAAGCAAACGGCAGTTTGGAAAATGGCAAAATTATAATGTAAAACAATACTCTCATACTGCAAAGATACGAAAAAAATCTGAACCATGATTTTTACAAGATTAAAAAGATTACCAAGATATGTAACTAAAATCCAGGAAATCTTAAAAATCTTAATAAAATCATGGTTCTGATATTTTTTTTTCGTATCTTTGCAAAAAAAACTTCACCATGAATTTCCGTAAAGAATCCCAAGCCAAAATCGTTGCAACCATAGGACCTGCAAGCCGTTCGATAGACATGCTAACCAAATTGGCAGAAGCCGGCGCCGATGTATTTCGATTGAATTTATCGCACGATACGCACGAAACTCACGCTGAAGCCATTCATAACATCAAATTAGTTCGTGAAAAAACAGGTAAAAACTTGGTTATTTTGGGCGATTTGCAAGGTCCAAAATTGCGCATTGGTGTGATGAAAAACAATGGCGTAATGTTGGAAAATGGTCAAACGTTCATCCTCACAGCGCATGAATGCGAAGGTGATGAAACGCGCGCATATATGAATTATACTGCACTTCCAAAAAGTGTAAAAACAGGCGAAAAGGTGTTGATTGACGACGGAAAAATCAAATTAGAAGTTGTTTCTACAAACGGCAAAGACGAAGTTGTTACGAAAGTGATTAACGGCGGCATTTTGAGCTCACGAAAAGGCGTGAATCTGCCAAATACACAATTGAGTCTGCCTTGTTTAACAGAAAAAGATTTGAACGATTTGCAATTCTCAATCGAACAGAATATGGACTGGATTGGGCTTTCGTTCGTTCGCTGCAACACGGATATCATTGAACTTCGCAATCAAATTCACGCACGCCATTCTAAGTTAAAAATCGTTGCAAAAATTGAAAAACCTGAGGCTTTGCAATACTTGGACAAAATTATTGAAGCCACAGATGCCGTGATGGTTGCGCGTGGCGATTTAGGTGTGGAAGTTTCGTTCGAAAGAGTGCCGTTGATTCAAAAAGAAATTGTTGCAAAATGTATTAAGGCTTCCAAACCCGTCATCATCGCTACACAAATGATGGAAAGCATGATCACCAATTTTTCGCCAACACGTGCAGAAGCCAATGATGTGGCAAACGCTGTTTTGGAAGGTGCTGATGCCATGATGTTGAGCGCCGAAACTTCGATGGGACAATTTCCGTTCGAAGCTGTTCAAGCCATGCAAAAAATCATCACTTGGACAGAATCGAAACAGATACTGCAATTTCCTCTGCATCCACCGATAGACAACGGTCGCGGAAACGGCTATCTCGCCAAATCTATTTGCTTCAATGCTGCTGCTTTAGCCAAACAAGTGAATGCAAACGGTATCATTATTTTCGCCAACAGCGATTTTCCAGTGCGGTGGGTTTCCTCGCACCGTGCAGCTCACGCGAAAATTATCGTTTACACTACAAAACCCGAATTGTTGCTGACACTACCTTTGATTTGGGGTGTTGAAGTGTATTTATACCCCGAATTTAAAACTGTCGCAGAAGCTGTTGCTTACGCCAAAGGGCACATTTTGGAAAATAAACTTCTTGTTGAAGGGGTTAAGGTTGTTTATGTCGCGAGCACTCCGTTTACGTTGGATCGCCCGAATATGGTGCGATTGGGACGAATGGAGTGGAGAAAACAATAAAAAATGAGGTGCAAATGGCACCTCTTTTTTTATTTCTAT
>JAIRRI010000157.1 GCA_031256055.1 Bacteroidales bacterium | reverse complement strand
GAATGCCTATTTGACATTTTTGCGGCACATAGGCTTCAAGTAAGTCCATTTCCTCCTTATTATCAATGATAGGAATGGTATTGTGAAATCCTTTATTAATGAGGTCAGCAATATTTTCGATGTATTGTGGACGTTTAAAACCATTGCAAATGATATAGATGTCTTTGTTAGTAATCTTACCTTGCTCGTAAAGCTCATTAATTAAATTAATGTCAAACGCCGACGAAGTCTCTATATTAATGTCATTTTTCAGAGCCTCTTCCAATACAAATGAGAAATGTGAACTCTTTGTACAATAACAATAATTGTAATCACCTTGGTAATCTACCTTAGCCATAGCCACATTAAACAAGCGTTTGGCTCGCTGAATCTGTGAACTTATTCTAGGTAAATAACTAATTTTTAATGGCGTTCCGTATTGTTTAATAATGTCCATTAACGGTACATTATGGAAATACAATTCGGAATCAATAACTTTAAATTCCTCTTGAGGAAACTCAAATGACTGCTCTATTAAATCGATGTACTTGTTTTTCATTTTTTCAATTTAGTTGGGTTAGGTTTGATAAATTTTGCCAATCCAATTGACTTGGATTGAAATTTCAGTGCAAAGTTACAAATAAAAAAACAAAAAAACAAAGAAATATGCAAAAAAATTTGTATTTTTGCAAAAAAAATTGTATTTTTGCAAAATATTAACCAAAATAAAATCAAAAAATTATGAAAAAAACATTCCTATTGATCGCTACGGCAGCATTCGTTTTCGCTTGTTGCAACAATTCTTCTACTGAGGGTAACGGCTGCGAAAAAGAAAAAACAGAATGTGCAAAACACCATGATGGTGAAGACAAAATCTGCTGTAAAGATGGAAAACCATGTGAAGGCAAAGAAAACTGTGAAAAAGAATGTGACCACAAAGAAAAAGGATGTGGCGAAAAGAAGTCTTGCGCAGAGAAAAAAGAATGTGAGAAAAAATGTGAAGATAAAAAAGAAGCATGCAAAAAATAGTTTTTGCAATGAACACATTGAAATCCCCGCTTTTTGCGGGTTTTTTAATTTCAAAAATAAGCTACGATGATACTGAATTTAACTAAACCCATTTGTTTTTTCGATTTAGAAACAACGGGAATCAACATAAACAAAGACCGCATTGTTGAAATTTGCGTGCATAAAATCAACCCCGACCAATCTTCTCAAACGAAGACTTATCGCCTAAATCCGATGATTCCCATACCTTTGGAAGCAAGTATGGTACACGGAATTTACGACAAAGATGTGAAAGATTGTCCAAAATTCAAGGAGATTGCCGGCGAACTCAATGTGTTCATCGGAAATAGCGATTTGGCGGGCTATAACTCCAATAAATTCGATGTGCCGATTTTGGTTGAAGAATTTTTGCGTGCCGATGTGGATTTTGAGATGAAAAATCGCCGATTGGTGGATGTGCAAAACATTTTTCATCAAATGGAACAGCGCACGCTTATTGCAGCATACAAGTTTTACTGCAACAAAAAATTGGAAGGTGCACATGGCGCAGAAGTAGATACGTTGGCAACTTATGAAATTTTGTTAGCACAATTAGAACGCTACAAAGACGTGCCTTTCGAAGATAAAAAAGGACAAATTTCATTTCCTGTTGTTAATGATATCGAAGCTTTATCGACGTTTACAACTCAACAAAAACACGTGGATTACGCAGGAACAATGGTCTATAATGACAAAGGACAAGAAATATTCAACATCGGAAAACACAAAGGACGCTTGGTTTCGGAGGTTTTCGAATATGAACCTTCGTACTATGCGTGGATGATGGATGCGGATTTTTCGCTTTCGACGAAACGGAAATTGACGGAAATTCGTTTGCGGAATCGGTAATATTTTCGTAGAGACGCACGGCCGTGCGTCTCTACAATCACGTTGATAACATTTTTTTCGCTATTTTTACCCCATCTACAAAAATGTCAATTTCCTCTTTAGCGTTGTAAAATACGAAACTCACACGCACCGTTCCAGGAACACATAAATTTTCCATCAATGGTTGGGCACAATGATGCCCTGTTCTCACGGCAATTCCTAATTGGTCAAGGATTGCTCCGATATCAGAATTGTGAATCCCTTGAAAATTGAAACTTAAAACAGCGGATTTGTGTTTGGCTGTACCATGAAAAATAATACCGTCAACTTCACTGAGTTTTTGAGTAGCATAAGTCAATAATTCGTTTTCGTATTCCGCAATTTGTTTCAGGCCGATTTTTTGCAGGTAGTGAATAGCGGTTTCAAGTCCTAAAATCCCTTCAACATTGGGTGTTCCGGCCTCGAACTTGAACGGCAACTCGTTGAAAACACTTTCGTCAAAACGCACTTCTGAAATCATTTCGCCGCCGAATTGGTAGGGTGGGAGTTTGTTGAGCCATTCCGTTTTTCCATAAAGTACACCGATTCCAAGTGGTGCATACATTTTATGTCCTGAAAAAACCAAAAAATCGCAGCCTAATTTTTGCACGTCAATCGTTTCGTGCGCCACGCTTTGTGCTGCATCAATCAATACAGGAATATTTTTTTTATGTGCTTTTTCAATCAATAATTCAATTGGATTGATGGTGCCGAGAACGTTTGAAATATGAGCAATAGCAAGGAGTTTCACGTTTTTAGAAAGCAATTCGTCAACTTTCGACATATCCAATTCGCCATTTTCCAAGATTGGAATAACCAATAAATTTGCTTTCTTTTGTTTGCACATCTGTTGCCAAGGCACGATATTGGCGTGATGTTCCATTGCAGAAATCAGAATGCCATCACCTTTGTTTAGAAACTGTTGCGCAAACGTTTGAGCCACTAAGTTGATGCTTTCCGTAGTGCCTTTTGTGAAAATAATTTCGTGATGTTCTTTGGCATTGATAAATTTTTGAACCGTTATTCTTGCGTTCTCCATAGCCTCCGTAGCCCTCTGACTGAGTGTATGAACACCGCGATGCACATTGCTGTTGATCGTTTTGTAATAATCCGAAATGCGATCAATCACAACTTGCGGCTTTTGCGTTGTGGCAGCATTATCTAAATATATCAGGGGTTTCCCGTTGATGGTTTGATCTAAAATCGGAAAATCGTTTCGAATGAGGTTTGTATTCATAATGCAAAGATACGAAAAAAAAAGAAATGCTTGTGGTTTGATTATTTTTTTGTATCTTTGCAATCTAATAATTTGAAAAAAATACAATCCAAATATGAGTAACGAAAAATTATTCTCCGAATTTCCTCCTATTACCACGCAACAGTGGGAAGATGTTATCATCAAAGACCTCAAAGGTGCCGACTATGAAAAAAAGTTGGTTTGGAAAACACCCGAAGGATTTAAGGTAAAGCCTTATTATCGTGAAGAAGATTTGAAAAATTTGACTTATTTGCAAGCCAATCCTGCCGAATTTCCGTTTGTTCGTGGTAATTCCGACAAAAACAACGATTGGGAAATTCGTCAAGATGCATGTCAAAAAGATCTTTCACGAACCAATATGACGGCGGTAGATATTGTTAAACGTGGCGCACAGAGTGTTGGCTTGAACGTTAAAAATGTGAAAACGGAACAGGATTTTGCAATATTGTTGAAAGATATTGATGTTACAAAAGTCGGAATTCATTTCATGAATTCTGCAGACTATGCAATAACGTTGGATTTGTTTGAAAACTATCTTACAGCAAATAAAATTTCTCCAACACAAGTTTACGGTTCAATTGATTTTGATTTTTTTGGATGTGCTCTAAAATACGGTAGTTTCGGAGGCCCGTTGGAAGAATGTGTGAAAACCTCCGTAGAACTTTTTAATAAATTTGCAACTAAATTTCCGAAATTTCGCTTGTTGACAGTTAATGCACAATTGCTACACAATTCAGGTGCGACAGCCGTTCAAGAATTGGGTTATGCATTGAATTGGGCGAATGAATATTTGGTTTTATTGACCGAAAAAGGAGTAGACGTGAACACCATTGCCGAACGCATGACATTGCATGTTGCTGTTGGTTCAAACTATTTTATGGAAATTGCTAAAATCCGCGCAGTGCGGATGCTTATGGCTAATGTATTGAAAGCGCACAATGCAAAGCATACACAAATTTTTGTTCACGCTTCAACATCAAAATGGAATAAAACCATTTATGACCCAAATGTGAACATGTTGCGAACTACTACGGAAGCCATGTCTGCAGCACTTGGTGGAGCAAATTCGATACACGTAGATGCGTATGATGACACATATAAATGTGCTGACGAGTTTTCTGCGCGCATTGCGAGAAATCAACAAATTATTTTGAAAGAAGAATCGTATTTTGATAAAATCGTAGATGCTCCAAGTGGTTCATATTATATCGAAAATCTAACGGATGCTATTGCACAACATGCTTGGAAATTGTTTCAAGGTATTGAGGAAGCAGGTGGTTTTGCAACAGCTTTCAAAGCGGGCACTATTCAAGATGCGATTGTGCAAACCGCACATCAACGCGATTTGGATATTGCCAATCGCAGAACCATTATTTTGGGTACAAACCAATACCCGAGTCAGCACGAAACGATGTTGGATAAAATTGAATCAAAATGCGATGTGGACTGCACATGTGTACCAACAGGCGAATATGAAAAACTCCACTTGTACCGTGGTTCGGAAGTATTTGAGGAATTGCGTTTAGCAACGGAAAGAGCTGTAAAAGCTGGAAAGAAAAAACCGATTGTATTTTTGTTGACTTACGGTAATCTTGCCATGCGTAAGGCGCGTGCGGGGTTTGCATTGAATTTTTTCGGTTGTGCAGGCTATGAAATTATGGACAATGCAGGCTTCAAAACTCCTGAAGAGGGTGCAAATGCTGCTATTTCAGCGAAAGCTGACATTGTAGTGCTGTGCAGTTCAGACGAGGAATATTCCGAATTGGTAAACGGCGCTTGTGTAGTGCTTAAAGGTAAAGCGAACATCACCTTAGCCGGTCATCCGGGTGATAATCTCGAAGCATTCAAAGCAGCTGGAGTTAGCGAATTTATTCATGTTCGTTCGAACTTGATTGAAACGCTGATGGCTTATCAAAAGCAATTGGAAATTCTGTGACTTTGTGTTTGTAGGGGCTAGGCATGGTTCCCCTATATTCTCTCTAAACCATGGCACGAGCAGTTTTTGGCTTGCCGATAGATTGTGCAATATAGCCGTAAGAAACTTGTTTTTTACAACTGTGGTCCCGCCGAAATCAAAGCCTTTGCTGCATCATTATCGCAATACTGTGCGAAATTGTTGATGTAACGCTCGGCTAAATCTTTCGCCTTTGTTTCCCATTCTTTGGGATCTTCGTAGGTTTCGCGCGGATCTAAAATGCCTTCACTTACATTATCCAATTTAGTCGGAATAGTGAGATTAAGAATCGGGATGTGTTTGCGTTCTGCTTTTTCAATACTTCCGTCAATAATAGCGTCAATAATAGCGCGTGTATCTTTGAGAGAAATGCGCTTGCCTGTTCCGTTCCAGCCAGTGTTAACCAAGTAGGCTTTGGCCTTGTGTTCGTCCATTCGTTTTGCTAATTGCGATGCGTAAACTGTTGGATGTAACATCAAAAAGGCTTCACCGAAAGCCGGCGAAAACGTCGGAACAGGTTCTGAAATTCCACGTTCTGTTCCTGCAAGTTTGGATGTATATCCACAAAGGAAGTGATATTGCGCTTGATTTCGATCTAAAATAGACACAGGAGGTAACACGCCAAACGCGTCTGCAGAAAGGTAAACGATAGTTTTGGCATGTCCTGCTCTGGACGGCAAAACAATTTTCGAAATATGAGAAATCGGATACGATACACGCGTATTTTCTGTAATACTGTCATCGCTGAAATCGACCATATTATCAGGCAAAACCACCACATTTTCCAAAAGTGCATTACGTTGAATCGCCCACCAAATATCGGGTTCATTTTCTTCGGAAAGATTGATCACTTTTGCATAGCAACCGCCTTCGTAATTGAAAATACCTTGTTCGTCCCAACCGTGCTCGTCGTCGCCGATGAGATAGCGTTTGGGATCTGCACTCAACGTTGTTTTCCCCGTTCCCGACAGGCCGAAGAAAATCGCTACATCGCCCTCTTCACCAACGTTTGCCGAACAATGCATAGAAGCAATGTTTCTCAACGGTTGGTAATAATTCATCATAGAAAACATACCTTTTTTCATTTCACCGCCATACCAACTACCACCGATGATTTGCATGTGTTCCGTCAAATTGAAAAGAACGTAGGTGCTTGAGTTAAGTCCGTGTTTTTCCCAATTGCGATTGCTTGTTTTAGAGGAATTGAGCACAACAAAATCCGGTTCGCCGAAATGTTCCAAATCGTAGCGCGACGGGCGAATAAACATATTCGTTACAAAATGTGCCTGCCAAGCTACTTCCATGATGAAACGAACTTTCATTCTGGAATTTTTATTGGTGCCACAAAACGCATCAACCACATAGAGCGGTTTATGAGAAAGATGGTTCAACGAAATATTTTTCAATTCGTCCCAAACATCTTGATTAACCGGACGATTGATTTTTCCATCCCACCAAACGGATTTCTTACTGATTTCATCCTCAACGATGAAACGATCGCGAGGCGAACGCCCTGTAAATTCACCTGTTTTAACAGCAACGGCACCAGTTTCGGTTTTGTAACCTTTGTCGAAACCGGTTAAATTTTTGTTGGTTTCGTGACGGAAAAGCGTGAGATAAGACGGATTGTGGTAAATCTTTTTTGTGTCTGTAATACCAATTTTTTCAAGATACTTCCTGATTTTGGTATCCATGCTTTCGGTGTTTTTTTGGTGTTCCATGATTTTTTTTTGCAAAGATACAATTTTTTTTTGAATTAAGGCACATCATTCTGAACAAAGATGGTCATTCCCTTTACTAACTATTCCCGCGCAAGCGGGAATGACGGTGCATCGCAGAAAAATGAGGAGGGAATGACGAAAACTCTAAACTAAATTCTCCGCAACGATCTCCGCCAAATCCTTCACCTCAACTTTATTCGTTTCCGAGAATGCTTTTTTGCAGGCAGGACAAGCGGTTGCTAAAATGTCGGGGTTGTTTGTCGTGAGTTTTTCAACTGCATCCTCCGACATTACACGGCGTTTGCGGTAAGGCAAGGCTTCGGCAGCAAGACTATGCCCACAACACAAGGACTCCTCTCCGTCATAGGCAGTAGATTGAAGCTGTCCTACGGATTTTAAAACTTCGCGCGGTTCATCGTAAACGCCCGAATTTCGACCTAATTCGCAAGGATCGTGGAAAACGATTTTTGCAGCGGTTGGATTAACTTTGATTTCTCCTTCTTTCAAAAGTTCTTGAATGTATTGTGAGTGGTGCAAAACACGCATATTAAGATCATAATTTTCTTTGAAAAATTTGTAACAAATCGGGCACGATGTAACTAATGTTTTGGCATGAGTTTGATTAAACAATTCAGTGTTTTTTTCCATTAACTCATTCGCCGATTTCCGTGCTCCTGCAAGTAAAACAGGGCGTCCGCAACAAATTGAACCTTCCTCATCAATAAACCTAAACTGTTCACCCGAGGCTTCCAAAATTTTAGTCATTGCAAGTTTTGTTGCCGGCGTTAAATGCGTCATGCAGCCTGCGAAATAAATGACATCGACAGAGGACGGCACGGATTGCAAATCCGCGCCAGCATTAGTGTTCAAATAGTTGTATTGATCTGTTGTGTGAAGGTTAACCAATTCATGCTTGGTATTGAGTTTGAGTGCAGCAGTATCAACACCGACAGGACACGCCTGCGTGCAACGATTACACATCAAACACGTACTTGCCGCCTGATGCGCCTTTTCGGACTTCCAAAGTCGTAAATGCCGCGTATAGTTGATTGCCGCAGAATCCCGCAAGGAAGCAACCGAAACCAGCTGACAAGGATCCAAACAAATTCCACAACGCGAACATGAATAAATTTCGACTTTTCCGTATCCCGAATTTCTGTGTTCCTCGCGAATACCCGCATTGCGCATAATAATGAACAAAGGTTCCGACAAAATATGCGTAAATCTCGACCAAGGCAACATGATAAAAAAGACACCCAAAGCAATCGAATACGCCCACCAAATCGGACGCACATAAATTTCGTTTGCCGTAAAATCATAAAACCAATGGAATATCGAGCCTACTCCCGCAGTTAAAAAACTTCCACCGCTGATTTCTGAATAAAAACTTTCGGCTAAAAAACGCAATGGAAAAATCGACCAAAGTGCAAGCACTGCAATTTGATCGTTCCAACGTAATTTGGTCGTGCGTTTCATTCCAAACGCTTTTCTTCGAAATCGTTTGAATATCGCTAAGCCCAATCCCGACAAGACATATAGCAAAGTCAAATCCATCATGAAAAAGAAAAACGCACCTTGCATAGTGCTTTGAGTTTCCATCATGAAATAACGGAAAAATATCGGATACCAAGGCAAATTCAAGCGATGCGGTGCATAAATTTGCACTTCCAAATGTCCTAAGATAATCAATAAAAACCAGCCGAATGCGAAGGCGGTATGCATATAACCAAGCGTCCAATTTTTCTTCCAAATTTTGCGATGAAGCAAACATTCCATGAAAATTTCCCAACCGGATTTGAAAATTTTTAACGAAAATATATGTTTCAATAATTTGAGTTTATCATCGTTTGGAAGCGCCTTAACTACACGGATTAGTGCAATAAACAAATAGGTCAGTATGAAAACCAAACCGATGGTATAAGGCAATACGAACGGGTCGAAACTGTTAGCTAATCTTTCCTGCATTGAGATGTTTGTTTAAAATGAGTACAATATGTCGAGTGTTTAAGCCTTTTGGGCAAGCGAATTGGCACTTTCCGCAAACCATACAGCGATTGATGATCGGTTCAAGCGATTGCGTATCGCCGCGTTTGCAAAGCAACATGATTTTTCGGAGGTTGAAATCTGTGAATTGTCCTGCTGAGCAAGTTGAAGCACACGTTCCACAAGAAATACAAGTGGCTGAACTTGGTTCTTCTTCCAACATTTTTTTGTATAATTCGGAATTGTCAACATCCAAATCTAAGGTTGCACTTTCGTTTCTTTTATATCCAAAGTTAATCATATTAGTTTCTTTTTTTTATTCCGTCATTCCGAGCGTAGTCGAGGAATCTCCTTGCTATGATACCCCTTAGCGAGGGGATGTCTCGACTGCGCTTCGCTCGACATGACGGTTGTTGTTTCTACGACATAAGATAAGCATTAACCAAACTCGCAGCAGCACGGGCATCCGCAAAAGTTTCAGGAATTGTTTTCGGACCGGTGCAAGTGCCCGCAAAGAAAACGCCATCGGTGTTTGAAAAATTATTTTGTGTGAATATGTCTTTGGTTGAAAGAAAGCCGTCGGTATCGGAACGCACGCCCAACTTAGCGTTCAGCGATTTTTGCGAATGACAGGCTTCCATGCCAATCATCAAAACCAACAAATCAACCGTTAATTTCAAAGGTTTTCCTGCCAACGTATCTTCTGTTTTCAAAACCACCTGATGGTCTTTGTTTTCGCCGGCTTCCGACAATCGTCCGCGAATGAAATTGACATGATACTTCGATTGCGCTTCGTGATACATATCTTCGAAATGACGGTCAAACATCCGCAAATCCATATAAAGATTGTATACTTCGCAATCGGGATAAAGTTCTTTGATTTCGCACGCCTGCTTTACTGCCGTTACACAACACACTTTAGAACAATGGCGATTGCCGACTTTCTCATCACGTGAACCCACACAGTGCACGAATGCCACACGTTTCGGAGGATTTCCGGTTTTGCAAACTACATTATGTTTTTTGAATAGTTGTTCCAAATCCGCAGATGTAATCACATTCTCGTAAATTCCGTAACCGTACTCTTCTTTGCGTTGGGCGCGGAATGTATCGAATCCTGTTGTAACCAAAATGGTATCAACTAATAAATTTTTGTTGCCGGTCAGTATGAGTTCAAACTTATTATCTTTTTTCTCACAATGCTGAACCTCTGAGTTGGCCAAAACTTCTGCACGATTATTTAAATTTTTCACTAACTCGTCAACTACGATTTTTGCTTCTTTTTGCGAAGGAAACAAGCGATCCCACTGCGCAACATGTCCGCCGATTTCTACGTTTTTTTCGATTAAGTAGACTTTATGTCCTTTTTTCGAAAGATCTGATGCCGCTGAAAGTCCTGCTATTCCGGCACCGATGATGGCTATTGATTTCATATTTTTATTTTGGTGGGCGTATGCCCCTACATTTTTTAACAACAACGAATATTGGATGGAAATTCGGGTTCTCCAAGATCTTTACCATTCAAACCTTGATATTTTGTTTCGGGATTATACGGAATTCCGATTTTATCTAACAGCGGTTCTACAGCGATTTGATGCACTTGCAAACCCAAATCCCAAGGATCATAACCGAGCACCATTCCTGCCACTTCTTCATACGTAAACACCGGAATTCCCTGCCCTTTTGCGCCGTAGCATTTGCCTTCCGTTTCAGCAATCACATACTGCCAACGATCAAGGAAAAACGGACATCCCGGACAATTCGTGATAATCATATCGGGCTCAAACGGTTCCATGGACTCGAATTTTTTATGCGTATTCGCAAGCGAGTATCCGCGGTTGGCCTGAATCAGATATTGTCTGAAACCAAATCCGCAACAATGTCTGCGTTCGGGATAATCCACAATTTCGCCACCCCAACTTTCGATCATTCCTTGCAAAACATAAGGAAATTCGGCGCCGCCAACCCCTTTGTTCGGAAACATTTTGGAATAGTGGCAACCGATGTGTTCCACCACCTTTAGTGGTTTTCCAGTGTGTTTGTTGATGAGTTTGTATTTGGCTTTTTCGGCAATTTCGTTTCGCAATTTGTAAATCACATCGCTTGCATGTGACAATGTTTTCGGGATATTAAATTCTCTACCGGTTGCATCTTTCAAGGATTTGCGAGTTTTTTCCAAAAGTTCGGGAAAATGGTTCCAAGTTTCGATGATTTCGGAATACAAGCCGAACGATGTGATGCACGAACACGCATAGTTTTCAAAACCCGCCTCGGTCATCAACGCGAATTGACGTGCAATAATCGTCATCACCGTTTCTAATGGAACAATGTCGCTGTGGTAACCAATTCCGCCACACGTGGTGTGATGCGGCGTTTCGTAAACATTTTTGCCTAATTCTTCACGAAGAATTTTCAGAAAAATAACTTCCGATGCCGGAAATAAATTTTGTCGAATGCAACTTCTTACATAGAAAAAATCATTGTCGGGAATTTCTTTCTGATACTCTTTCCAAATTTGTTTTTTACCTTCTATTTTCATAAACTTCGCGATATTATTTTTTTCCTAAAACTGATTGTGTGATGTATTCGTCTATCGAAAGTCCCATTTCTTTTGCCTTTTTGGCGGAATATGTTTCAATTTTTTCGTAGCGATCCATACCTCCGGTTACTTCAAAAATGCGTTTCAATTCGTCTAAATCTTCTTGTGGAATTTTGCGTAGAACGCCGTTGCCTTCACCATCAAGATTACAACCTAATCGTTCGTAAAGTGCGTCAACATTATCGAACGTCCATTTCCAAATCGGTCCGCCTTCGGGATGGGCTTCGGGCGTAACCCAACGGCGATACAAGCAATAACCCGTATCCAAAATCATTTTGCCAATCGTGCGTTTCAACGCCAATTGCTGACGACCTTTTTCGGAGTCCGTAAAAAATCCCAAATCCTGAGAAAGTGAACGCATGGCCATAATAATGAGTCCCGGCGCATTTTTGCGCGGACAACGCGTCACACACGACATACATTCGCCACAAAACCAAATCGTATCATCACGCAATAATTTCTCAATTTCGGCTTCGTTTCTACTTTGCACCAAATCCACAACACGACGCGGATCGTAGTCGTAAAATTCCGCAGCCGCACATATCGCAGTGCACGTCCCGCAATTGATACAGGCGTTCATGCCTTCTTGAAAGCGGACATCTTCGGCTAATTGTTTGTATAAAGTCTTCATCAAAAAAGTTTTTGCAAAGATACGAAATAAATACACAAAAAACGATGTACGTTTTCAAGACATTTTTCATAACGAAACATGGAATTTTCAATGTTTTTTCGAAAAACATTGCTTATTTGAATATTTTTTGTACCTTTGCGAGTTGAAAAAGAGTAATTTGTTCAAGAATTGTTTGATAAAACTGTATGAATTTTTTAGATAATAAGGATAGCAAAGATAATTTCAGTGGTTTCAGAAAGATTTCCACGTTATTTATCTCGTCCGACGAATTTCGAAAAATAGAAAAAGCAGCTGTCTTTTTGCGGTTTAAAAAGGGGGAAACGATTTTAAAACAAGGACATACACCCACACATATTGCCTATTTACAAAGCGGTATTGTGAAGTTTAATTTTCAATCGCCGGAAAACGAAAAAAACACCATTCTAACCTTAGTGTCTGCACCAAAAATTTTGGGAGGTGCCAACTTATTTTACAAAGACAACAATCTATTTTCCATCGTTGCAGTAGAGGACTGCGAGATTTTTTTGATTGAAGCCGGTGCGATGTATGAATTGCTCAAAGACAACGGAAATTACGCCGTAGCGCTATTTCAAATGGCTTCCGAAATGTTCAAAAAATCGATTTTGAATTTTATCAGCGTTGCCAACAAGCAGAAAGAAGCGCGAATAGCGGATGTTTTCATTTATTTGGCAGAAGAAATTTATTTCGGAACAGCGTTCAAACTATCCTTAACAAGAAAAGAAATTGCCGAATTTGCTTGCTGTTCGGTGGAAAATATCATCATGACACTTTCGAAATGGCAACAAGAAGGTATCGTTTCGTTTTCCGGAAAAAATTTCGAAATTACCGATATTGAAAAATTGCGATACATTAGCAAAGTAGGCTAATGGGTTTTCAGCATAACAAAGACTAAATCATGAAAGAAAAAAAGTCGAAAAAGAAAAAAAATGAGATTCAATACAATTCTGAAAAGATATTGAATGTTGCGGCTCAGTCAAAAACAACGGTTTGTGAATTTCTTGGAACTGCACGCAACGGCTTGTCTGATGCTGAAGTAGAATATCGTCAAAAACAATACGGCAAGAACGAAATTGCTCATCAAGAACACAACAAGGGTTTGAAATTATTCATCCGAGCATTCATGAATCCGTTTGTTGGAATTTTGATGGTGTTGATATTGGTTTCATTTGTGACGGATGTGTTGATGGCTCCTCCGCACGAGCGCGACTGGACTACTGTAGTCATCATCAGTACAATGGTTTTGTTTGGTGCAATTTTGAAATTTGTGCAAGAACGAAAATCAGTGATTGCTGCCGATGCACTGAAAAAAATGGTGCACAACACGGCTTCGGTGTATCGCAACGGAGAAACAGAAAGCCGCGAAGTGAACATCCTGGACATTGTTCCTGGCGATGTGGTTTACCTTGCTGCAGGTGATATGCTTCCTGCCGATGTGCGGATTATCGAATCGAAAGATTTGTTTATCAGTCAGTCGTCGCTCACGGGCGAATCGGACGCTGTGGAAAAAACGTCTGAACTTATTGATGAATATAAAAATACGAAAAATGTTGTCGAATGCAACAATTTGTGTTTCATGGGGTCGAGCGTGGTGAGCGGCTCTGCAATTGGTGTGGTGTTTGCAACCGGACAACAAACCTATTTCGGAACCATCGCAAAAAGCCTCACAGGCGTGCGAGCACAAACGAGTTTCGACAAAGGTATCAACAGTGTCAGTTTGCTACTTATCCGTTTTATGTTGGTGATGGTACCGTTCGTTTTTTTAGTGAACGGAGTTACTAAAGGCGAATGGTTTAATGCGTTTCTCTTCGCGATTTCCGTGGCGGTTGGATTGACGCCGGAAATGCTACCGATGATCGTAACCTCAAACTTGGCGAAAGGTGCAGTTGCGATGGCAAGACGTAAAACAATTGTCAAAAACATTAACGCCATTCAAAGTTTCGGATCCATGAATATCTTGTGTACCGACAAAACCGGAACGCTTACGGAAGATCAAATTGTTTTGGAACGCTATCTAAATGTGATGGGGAAAGACGATGAGCGAGTCCTACAGCATGCCTATTTCAACAGTTTTTTCCAAACGGGTTTGAAAAATTTGATGGATCACGCGATTCTTGCACACACTAAAAAATTGGGTTTAGAACACATCGAAGATCATCACACAAAAATAGATGAAATTCCGTTCGATTTTTCTCGTCGTCGAATGTCGGTCGTTATCAGAGACGATGATTCCGGAAAAGCACAAATCATCACAAAAGGTGCGATTGAAGAGATGTTGGCGGTATGTAACCGTGCCGAATACGAAGGCGAAGTTTGTTCGTTGACGCCCGAGTTGCGTGAATTTATTTTGAGTGAAAGCCGCGACATGAATAAAGATGGCATGCGAGTGCTTGGTATCGCACAAAAGAATTTGAAAGACGAAGAGATTCACACATTTTCCGTAGAGGATGAGTCAGAAATGATTCTCATTGGATTTTTGGCTTTCCTTGATCCGCCTAAGGAATCGTCGGCTACTGCGATTCGAGAATTGCTGACGAATGGTATTGAAGTCAAAGTGCTTTCGGGCGATAATTTAGATGTTGTAAAATCCACGTGTATGCACGTTGGTGTAGATACAACTTATACGCTGACCGGAAATGAAATTGCCGAACTCAGCGATGAAGAATTAAGCAAGCGTGTCGGTGATGTCAAAATCTTTGCAAAACTCACACCGATGCAGAAAACCCGTGTCATTACATTGTTGCAACAACAAGGCAACACCGTTGGTTTTTTGGGCGATGGTATCAATGATGCTTCGGCTTTGCGACAAGCTGATGTTGGTATTTCCGTAGATACAGCAGTAGATATCGCTAAAGAAAGCGCCGATATTATTTTGCTCGAAAAAGATTTAATGGTGCTTTGTCATGGCGTGACCGAAGGTCGAAAAATTTTCGGAAATATCATGAAGTATATTAAAATGACGGCAAGTTCTAATTTCGGAAATATGTTCAGCGTAATGGCAGCCAGTGCGTTTTTGCCGTTTTTACCAATGAAACCGATTCACATCTTAATCAACAATCTACTCTACGATATTTCGCAATCCATGACGCCATTCGATAGAGTAGATAAGGAATACATCGAAAAGCCGCGCAAATGGGATGCGTCCGATTTGAAACGTTTTATGGTTTATATCGGCCCCATCAGTTCTATCTTTGACATTACGACCTATTTGCTAATGTATTTTGTTATCTGTCCGCAATTTGTTTCGGGCGGACTGTTGTTCCATCAAATCGAGGCCGGAACGATCATTCAATCAGGAATGTTCGCAGGCTGGAACATGAAATTGACT
>JAIRRI010000144.1 GCA_031256055.1 Bacteroidales bacterium | reverse complement strand
CAGGCAGAGCCGCGGGGTTAAAAGCAGTAAACGTAAATCTGGAAACCTACGTCACCGAAAAGGCATTGGATGCCTTGTTCACTAAAATAACGGCGGAAGAAAAAGCCATTCGTACCAATCCCGCTGCTCGTATCAACGATATATTGAAAAGGGTATTTGGACAATTAAAATAATGGTTAATGGTTAATGGTTAATGATTAATTAGGCACCAATTATTAACCATTTATCATTTATCATTAACCATTAATCATTAAAATTATGATAAAACAACACGACACCTACACCCACGAAATCACATTCAACCAACCGAATGTGGACACCTTCGCCCAAATCACGGGCGATAACAACCCCATCCATTTGGACGCAGATTTCGCTGCAAAAACCATTTTTGGGAAACCGATTGTTCACGGTTTTTATTCTGCGTCAGTGTTTTCAATGGTTTTCGGTACAAAATTTCCGGGCAAAGGAACGATTTATTTGTACCAAGATATGAAATTCTTGGCTCCTGTATTCGTTGATCAGCCTTATAAAGCGAAGTTCGAAGTGCTCGAAGTCAACACCGAAAAACACATCGGTACGATCAAATGTACGCTTGAAGACGAGAGTGGAAAGGTCGTTATCGAAGGCACGGCGAAACTCAAAAACAACGCACAATTTGTTTAGAATGATAAATGGTTAATAATTAGTGCCTAATTAATCATTAACCACTAAAAAACAAAACTTAAAAACACAAAAATATGAAATTACAAGGAAAGGTTGCTATTATCACAGGAGGAGCCTCTGGTATCGGCGCAGCCACAGCTGTAAAATTCGCTGAAGAAGGCGCAAAAGTTATCATTTGGGATTTGGACGAAACCAAAGGAAAAGCCTTAGCAGCGCAGTTGAACGCAACGTTTGCCAAAGTAAACACCGCCAATTACGCCGAGATAGAAACCGCTGCTAAAGCCGTAAACGACCAATTCGGACGTATCGACATTCTCATCAACAATGCCGGAATAACCCGCGACAGCACGTTGAAAAAAATGACCATCGAACAATGGCAACAAGTCATTGATGTCAACCTGACGGGCGTGTTTTATTGCACAAAAATCATCAGCGAATACATGCTCGCCAATACTTGGGGACGTATCATCAATGCCTCCTCTGTGGTTGGAATTTACGGCAATTTCGGACAAGCCAATTACGTTGCCACGAAATCGGGATTGATTGGAATGACTAAAACTTTGGCAAGAGAATTAGGTCGAAAAGGTATTACTGTAAATGCTGTTGCCCCTGGTTTTATTGCCACGGAAATGGTTGCTGCCATGCCCGAAAACGTGATTGAAGCGATGAAAGCAAAAGTGCCGTTGGCACGTTTGGGCGATCCGAAAGAAATTGCGAATGTGTATGCGTTTTTGGCTTCTGATGAGGCGTCGTATATCAATGGACATACGTTGAGTGTGGATGGTGGAATGACTGTATAGCAGGTACGAGGTCATTTCGACAGGCTCCCTTCGACAAGCTCAGGGAGCGGTTATTCGGTGGCTGAGCTTCGGTCACTGAGCGTAGTCGAAGTGTCGAAGCCAGCCGTCATTCCGAGCGGAGCGGAGCGAAGTCGAGGAATCCCATTGTTACTAAATGCGTATATTTATGAGATGTGGTGCAATGTGCGAAAGTGCGGTGAAGAAATCCGTGAAAGTTTGAACGTTAAGCATAGCGAAAAGGCCGGTCATGTTAAGCCATTAGAGCAGGAAAAAAATATTAAAAAATGAAAATTATTCAAAAAAAACGAACAATAAGAGTTAGGTGGTACAATATAATACTCCTTTTACTTACAATCTCATGTATATACATCATAGGATGTATAGGGCTTTCAATATTTCCAACAGTTGGTTCTATGGAAGAATCAGATAAATTAAATACTGTCTTGCTAAATTTATCGTATAGTTTTCTTGCAGGACTTATCTTTTTTGCTATGGTAACTTATTTCCCCTATCGGCAACGGCTGAAAAAAATAAGACCCGCTATCACATTAAAAATAAATTCAATACATACTAGAATGAGCAGTTGTGTAGAAGCGTTACAGCCATCAGGAAAAAATAATATAAATATTACTGAACCAGACTTAATTAAACTATTAAAAAATACACCGTCCATAACAAATACAACAACTATACAACACTTGATTGGACAACGTAATGAAATAAATAAAGTGGTAAAAGACTTGATTGATTATAAAGAGTATTTAAGTGATAAACAGTTGGTTTTACTTGAAAAAATAAGAGAAGCCACATACTTCTCTATGTTAAACATTTTTACCGGTGCACTCACAAATACTCCACAAATAGATAATCTTATAAAAGAAAAACAAAGTACTGTACCCACAAATGATCCACAAATAGATAATTTCATAAAAAAAATATTTAGCGATCATTTAAGTGATGAGGTAAAAAACAGCACACAAATTAGAGAAAGCCTCGCAAAAGAAATGTACAAACTAATTGAAAATGTCAAAAAATTGAAATCTACAATATAGTGCAAAAAATATAAACAACATGAGAAGGAAAGATACACTGCACACAACTTGCGGTTTAGCGCAATGGCTACTCGTCTCCGCTGAAACTTCTACATCGGCACGGATGGCAAATCCGCGCCAGCGAAATTAAAAAAAATGAATTTTTCAAAAACAAGACATCATCGTCATCACACTTTTGGTGTGACACCTTTTGTGTGATGGATCAAATAACAGCGAGCGCAGCGAGCAAATAACAACTGAAATAACAAAATAATCAATATAAACAAAACATGAATTTTTCACAAACAAAAGAACAACTCCTATTCCTGCAGATGATCAGAGAATTCGCCGAAAAAGAGGTGAAGCCTATCGCTGCGGAAATAGATGAAGACGAGCGTTTTCCCACAGAAACGGTGGAGAAAATGGCAAAATTGGGAATCATGGGGATTCCCTTTCCGGTAGAATATGGCGGCGCGGGTGGCGACAACATGCTGTACGCAATGGCTGTTGAAGAACTTTCGCGGGTGTGCGGAACCACAGGTGTTGTGGTTTCGGCGCATACATCGCTTTGCGCAGTGCCGATTTTCGAATTTGGCACCGAAGATCAAAAGAAAAAGTATCTGCCGAATTTGTGCGCAGGTAAATGGATCGGTGCATTCGGCTTGACCGAGCCCAACGCGGGAACAGACGCAGCAGCGCAACAAACCACCGCTGTTTTAGACGGTGATGAATACGTGATCAACGGTTCCAAAATTTTCATTACAAACGCCGAATATGCACATCTTTACATTGTGATGGCGATGACTGATAAATCAGCAGGAACTCGCGGAATTACAGCGTTTATCGTGGAAAAAGGTACGCCCGGTTTTACAATCGGAAAAAAAGAAAAAAAGTTGGGTATTCGCGGCTCTGCGACTTGCGAATTGATTTTTGAAAGCTGCCGAATTCCCAAAGAAAATTTGTTGGGAAAAATTGGCGGAGGTTTTAAAGTGGCTATGCAAACGCTCGACGGCGGACGCATCGGAATTGCTGCGCAAGCCCTCGGCATTGCACAAGGCGCAATGGACGAAACCGTAAAATACGTGAAAGAACGCAAACAATTCGGAAAACCCATCGGAAGTTTTCAAAACACACAATTCCAATTAGCTGATTTGGACACGAAAATCGAAGCTGCTCGTTTGCTAGTTTACATAGCAGCCGACAAAAAAGACCGAAAAGAGCCGTATTCCACAGAAGCTGCTCGTGCTAAATTATACGCTTCCGAAACCGCAATGGAAACAACCGTAAAAGCCGTTCAATTCCACGGTGGATACGGTTATACACGCGAATATCCCGTTGAACGTATGATGCGCGATGCGAAAATTACCGAGATTTACGAAGGTACTTCGGAAGTGCAGCGGATGGTTATTGCTGCTAATTTAATGAAGAAATAAAGAGTGGCTTCGACTCCGCTCAGCCACCGCAACACGGTCGTTGAGCGGAGTCGAAACGCCCGTGTGTTAAAAAATCATAACAAAAAAATGAATATAATAGTTTCCATCAAAGACCCCAACGCTAAAGCAATCCAATGGAGTCCGGAAATTGAAAATCCAATATCAAAAATGAAAATAATAGTTTGTATCAAACAAGTTCCGGATACCACCGAAATCAAACTGAATCCGGAAACAGGCACGATGATTCGGGACGGCGTTCCGAGCATCATGAACCCCGACGATAAGGGCGGGTTGGAAATGGCGTTACAATTGAAAGATCAGTATGGCGCACATATAACCGTTATCACGATGGGACCTCCGCAAGCCGATGTAATGCTTCGCGAAGCGCTTGCGATGGGCGCAGATCACGCGATTTTGTTGACCGATCGTAAATTTGCGGGAGCCGACACCTTAGCAACATCGCATGCTTTGGTTGGTGCTATTCGCAAAATGGATTGCGATTTGCTCATCACAGGTCGTCAAGCCATTGACGGCGATACGGCACAAGTAGGACCGCAAATCGCTGAATTGCTCGATTTACCACAGATTACGTATGTTGACGACATTCAATACTCAGCACCAAAAACACTCACAATTAAAAAAGCCACCGAAGAAGGTCATCAAATTGTAGAAGTGGATATGCCTTGTGTGATAACCGTGTTGGCATCGGCAAACAAATCGCGCTATATGTCGGTGAAAGGTATTGTAGAAGCCTACAAACGTGATGTAGAGATTTGGGGATTTGCGGAAATCAACGTTGCAGAGGAAAAATTAGGTTTAAAAGGCTCGCCTACACGTGTTGCGAAAGCGTTTACTAAAGGCGCAAAAGCAACTGCGCAAATTCACGAAGTGAGCCCGAAGGAAGCCGTTGACATCATTGTTGGAAAGTTAAAAGAAAAATTTGTTATTTAAAACAACCGTGTAGAGACGCACGGCCGTGCGTCTCTACAAATATTATTACAAAAAAATTATGGACAAAACACAATATAAAGACATCTACGTTTTCGCCGAACAACGCGACGGCATAATTCAAAACGTAGCCTTAGAATTGTTGGGCAAAGCCCAAGATTTAGCTAAACAATTAAACGAAAAAGTTGTCGCAATCTTATTGGGACACAACATCGAAACTAAATCTCAGGAATTGATCGCACATGGTGCCGACATTGTTCTCTGCATAGACGCTCCCGAATTGGAACACTACACCACAGAGCCCTACACACAAGCGATTGCGCAAATCATCAACGAGAAAAAACCATCGATTATGTTAATCGGTGCCACAACCATCGGACGCGATTTAGGCCCTCGCTTATCGGCAAGAGTTGAAACCGGTTTAACCGCAGACTGCACTTCGTTAGACATTGCGGATGATCGCGATTTGTTGATGACGCGCCCTGCTTTCGGCGGAAATTTGATGGCGACGATTGTTTGCAAGGAACATCGTCCGCAAATGTCAACCGTTCGTCCGGGTGTGATGGTGAAAGGTACTGCCGACACATCGCGCAAAGGCACGGTAGAAAAAGTAAACGTGAAATTCGACACTTCGAAATTCAAAGTGAAAATCAAGGAAACCATTAAAGAACCACGTCATTTAAAAGATATTACTGAAGCCAAAATCTTGATTTCGGGTGGACGCGGAGTTGGTAGTGCTGAAGGATTTCAAAAATTACAAAACCTTGCAAATGCTGTTGATGCTGAGGTTTCGTCATCTCGCGCGATGGTGGATGCCGGTGTGATGACACACTGCCGACAAGTTGGACAAACCGGAAAAACCGTTCGACCGGATGTGTATTTCGCATGTGGTATTTCGGGCGCCATTCAACACGTTGCAGGAATGGAAAGTGCTGATTACATCATTGCAATAAACAAAGACAAATCTGCGCCGATTTTCCAAGTGGCGGATTTGGGGATTGTGGGGGATTTGAATCAGATTGTTCCGCTCCTTACGGAGAAATTAAGAACTAAAAGTTAAAAGTTAAGAGTTGCTTCGCCACATAGTACACAGTGGGTTATAAAGCCGTCATTCCGCGCTTGACGCGGAATCCCCTTGCTAAAAGAGAATTGTAAAAAAAACATGAAAAACACACATATCTTTCTAATAACGGTATTTTTAGTGCTTTTCGTTGCTTGTCAAACTCCCGACAGCGCGTTTACCACCGAAGAGCGCGAATTTATTCTCTCCGGTTCTGCCGATGAGCCTTTTCGCGTTTTGCAAATTACAGAGCGAGACGATTCGCTTGTTTTGCGTTCGTTGTGTGTAGACATGCGCAATTATGAAAACGATAGTGTGTTTTTGCATTTTATCAAACGCTTGAAAAGCACGTTAATTGCTGCCGGAGGAGTAGGTATTGCAGCATCGCAGGTGGGCCTCAAGCGAAATGTTTTTCTGTTTACGCGTATAGATTTGCCCGACGAACCTGTTGTTGTTGCTATAAATCCGCGTATTGTTGCAATGTCCGACACAATTATATGTTTTGAGCACGATGGCTGTTTATCTGTTGTCGGTTTTAGAGGACATTCGGTACGTTATCCTTGGATAGAGGTAGAATACTTCAACATGAAAGGCGAAAAAATAACGGAAAAACTGACCGGTTACAACAGACCCAACGATTTTACAAACATCATTTTTCAACACGAATACGATCATACAAAAGGTGTATTTTTTACTGATAAACTTTGTGAATAAAAACAAACTAAAAAACTAAAATTTACGTGAAACGAATTCTAATCACCGGCGGTGCCGGTTTCATCGGCTCTCATCTTTGCGAACGCCTGTTGAATGAAGGCAACGAAGTAATCTGTCTTGACAATTATTTCACCGGATCGAAACAAAATATCAAACATTTGCTCGATAATCACAATTTTGAATTGGTTCGGCACGACATTACCAGTCCGTATTTTGTAGAAGTTGATGAGATTTACAATCTCGCGTGTCCTGCATCGCCTATACATTATCAGTATAATCCGATTAAGACGGTGAAAACATCTGTAATGGGTGCAATAAACGTTCTCGGATTAGCAAAACGTATCAAGGCGAAAGTTCTGCAAGCCTCTACTAGCGAGGTTTATGGTGATCCGATGGTACATCCACAACCGGAAAGTTATTGGGGAAATGTAAATCCGATTGGGCTTCGTTCGTGTTATGATGAAGGCAAGCGTTGTGCCGAAACGTTGTTTATGGACTATCATCGTCAAAACCATGTGAACATAAAAATCGTTCGTATTTTCAATACCTATGGACCTCGCATGAATCCTGATGATGGACGTGTGGTGTCTAATTTCATCGTTCAAGCCCTGAAAGGTAAAAATATCACGATTTACGGCGACGGCACGCAAACTCGGAGTTTTCAATATGTAGACGATTTGGTGGAAGCCATGATTCGCATGATGAACACCGGCGATGATTTCATAGGTCCTGTAAATACCGGAAATCCCGGTGAATTTACCATGTTAGAACTTGCCGAAAAAGTGATCAAACTCACTGGAACAAAATCTAAAATTGTTTTCGCACCATTACCTGCCGACGACCCGAAACAACGCAGACCCGACATTATTCTCGCTAAAGAAAAACTTGGCTGGGAGCCGAAGATTCCGTTGGAAGAAGGGTTGAAGAAGACAATTGAGTATTTTGCGAAAACGTTAGGAAAATAACACAAAATAAACTCATGCAAATAGGACGAAAAGATGTGTTTTGGAGCTATGCTGCTACATTTCTGCAAATAGGTGCAGGAATCATTTTATTACCGTTTATTCTTAGGGTATTTCCTCAAGAAACGGTGGCTATTTGGACTGTTTTTTTGACCATTATCACGTTAAGCAGTATGCTTGATTTTGGTTTTAATCCGTCTTTTGCACGAAATATTTCATATGTTATAAGTGGTGTAAAAGAATTGAAAAAAACAGGTTTTCAAATTGTCGAACATACAAATTGTGAAGTTGATTATGGTTTGTTCAAAGGATTAATCCATGCTATGCGTTGGTTTTATGGACGCGTATCTTTTTTGTTTTTTATTTTGTTGATAACTGTTGGTACTTATTACATACACACAATTCTAAAAACGTATTCATATAACCATGCAGAAGTTTACATATCATGGGCTATTTTATGTATCATTAATTCGTATTCACTTTATACGTTGTATTACGATTCTTTGTTGCAGGGGCAAGGATTAGTGAAGAAAGCAAGACAAATTCAAGTTGTCGGGCAATTTGTTTATTTGCTCGTTGCCGTTGTGATGATCATGCTAAGTTTTAATCTTATTGCTGTTGTGAGTGCTCAAGCATTGTCGGTTATTATTCGGAGATTTTTATCCTATAAAACGATATACACTACTGAATTCAAACAGCGACTTCATAATGTAGTTGCACAATCCCGTAAGGAAATTCTAAAATTGATTTCTCCTAATGCAGTAAAACTTGGCTTGACCGGACTTGGCGGTTTTTTACTTGCTCAATCATCTGTTATTATGGGTTCTTTATATTTGTCACTAAACGAAATGGCATCGTATGGAATTACAATGCAAATTGTAGGCATTCTTGCTACCGTTGCTACGGTGTATGGTGGTGTATATACTCCTAAAATTGCACAGTTTCGTACATATAGCAATCATAATTCGATAAAACATATCTATTTAAAAGGGTGTTTATTGCTATTAGGAACATTTCTTATAGGGAGCTTGTTGCTGATTTTTTTTGGAAACCGTGTTTTAATGCTCATAGGAAGTCAAACCCCTTTGTTAGGCACACTTCCTATATTTCTTATATTACTTACCTCTTTATTGGTAGCAAATCATTCGTTTGCTGCCAGTATTCTTATGTCAAAAAATTATGTGCCATTTTTCAAACCATCTATTATTTCAGGATTGTTTGTTGTTGTTGGATTGTTTTTCGTTCTAAAATATACGAGTTTAGGGCTAATGGGATTGATCATAGTCCCTTTGGTCGTCAATATCTCATACCAATCGTGGAAGTGGCCTTTGGAAGTTATAAAAGATCTAAAATTAGGCATAAAAACCTCACATAATAATATTCACGTATGAATAACGGAATGTTAACAACAGTCTTCACGCCAACCTATAACAGGGCGTCATATTTAAAAATTTTGTTTGAAAGTCTGCAGAAACAAACAAATAAAAGTTTTGAATGGATTATAGTTGACGACGGGTCAACAGATGAAACCGAGAAACTTGTCCAAGAGTTTAAAAACATGGCAAGTTTCCCACTTTATTATTTTAAGAAAGAAAACGGCGGCAAACAAACAGCAATAAACTACGGCATGAAACATGTTAATGGAGAACTATTTTTCATTGTTGATAGCGATGACTACCTGGGAACCAATGCCATCCAAATGATTAATGATTATTATCCTGATATAAAAGATAATGATAAAATGGCAGGGGTAACTTTTCTAAAGCATTACCATAATGGTAAATCTGTAGGAACGCAAAGCAATCCGAATCGGCTTGTTGCAAATTACCATTCATACAGAACCGTATATAAAGTTAGTGGGGATAGGTTAGAAATTGTAAAAACCGTCATAATGAAAAAGTTCCCTTTTCCTGAATATAGTGGGGAACGACTTTGCCCCGAAGGATTAATTTGGCTTAGGATTGCTAAAGAATATGATGCTCTTTTCATTGCTAATAATGAGCCGATATATTATTGTGAATATCTTCCTGATGGGTATTCGTTGGGAAAACCTGTTTATTGTCCGAATGGCGTAATGGATTACATGAATGAATGGACAGCGATGAAAAACACCCCTTTTGTGCAAAAAATAAAGTATTTTGCTTTTTATTGGCATCAATCCATAATAGGTAAAATCGGATTCAAAAAAGCATATAAAAGATTAATAAAAAAGTGGGGGGTTGTTTCATATCCGTTAGGACTATATCTACTACTCACTCGGAACAGACCAAACAATGTCTAATAAAATACTTTTTATTTGCGGTGATGAAACGAATTTCATCTTTCCTTATATAAAAGAAAGAGGCGTTTTGTTGTGCCGAACACTGCGAAAAATATCGTTTTTTCTTCGTATAGTAAGAAAAATATTCATGATGTTACGCTTACCTTTACATTTTTGGTACGGTGAGTGGAAAAATATTCTTTCGAATGTTGATATAGTTATTGTTTGTAGTGCAAGAGGAATAGAACCAATTGTAGAATACATAATGTCTAAAAATCGGAATGTCCGGATAATATTATGGTATTGGGATCCTGTATCTAGAACATGTTCGCCGGAGTTATTTGACCGTAAGCGTTGTGAAATATGGTCATTTGATCCGATTGACTGTGAAACATACGACATGAACTATAATACTACGTTTTACTTTAATGATATACAATTACCTCACAAAAATATTATATACGATGTTTGCTTTGTAGGGTATGACAAAGGGCGACGCAAAGAGATAAAGAGAGTAGAACAAATGCTAACCAACGTAAAATGTAAAACAAATTTTTATATTGTGGATGACGATGCGGCAAAGAGAAATTATAAAGGCACTTGCCCACTAATATCGTATGAAAAAACGTTAGAATATATTGCTGAAAGCAAAGCTATCTTGGATATATTGCAAGACAATCAAGTCGGTTTAACTGTTCGGTCTATGGAAGCTCTGTTTTTTAAAAAGAAATTAATAACAACGCAAGTCAGTATAAAAACTCAAGATTTTTATCATCCGGATAATATTTTCATTTTGGATATTGATAATATCGAAGACTTTCCTTCTTTTTTGGGAAAACCATATGTTGAAACACCTCGAAATATTGTCGAGAACTATGATTTTGCCAATTGGATACGTCGATTTGATCAGTTTAACCACTTGAATTAAAAAAACTATATGATTTATATTGTCACACTGATATTCCTATTTGTCCTTGTTCTGCTATTTGATACGAACAGAGTGAAAACAAGTGATCGTGTAAAGAATTTTTTCTATTATTTTTCGCTTATCGTATTGATTGCTATTGCAGGATTAAGATACAAAGTTGGAGGAGATTCTTTTGCGTATTTAAGAGATTTTGAAAACATACCGGTTCTCAGAGATATATTTATCAAATTTGATTTTTCGAAAGCCACTTACGAACCTTTATGGTATATACTCTCCTCTTTCTGCAAAAGTATTGTTAATGACTTTGCTTTTTTTCAAATAGTTCATTCTACTATTGTTAACTCTATTGTCTTTTGGTTTATAAAAAAATACACTCCATTCAAATTTACGGCTATATTTTTCTATTATATTTCTTTATATCTTTACTTCAATACCGAAATCCTGAGAGAGGCTTTATCTATTTGTTGTTTACTTGTTGCCTATCCCTATTTTACCAAAGGGAAATGGATAAAATACTACATGTTGTCCATACTTGCGGTTCTTTTTCATTTTTCAGCACTTATTCTATTCGTTTTTCCCTTATTCAAACGATTTCGATTTGATGCGAAAAACTTTTTATTCCTTTTTGGAATGTCCATTTTGCTTGTTGTATTTTCAGAACAATTGTTAGGGCTTTTGATAGGAGGGCTAGAAATAATAGGAATAGAGGGAAGATACGAAGTATATAGGTCTTTTAAGTTAAACTACAAAGGCATTATTGCAAATTATATCCTATTGGTTTTAATTCCGACAGCCGTTATTTACATAGACAATAAAATAAATGGGCAAAATGTTTTTAAGGATTTATTTTATATTTATTTCCTCATTGCTTTTGCTATTATCGTTTTCGATGGATTATTCAGGCTTCGGAATTACATGTCCGTATTTTGCATGGTATATTGGACTAATTTTGTTTTTAATGTTTTTCAGTGGCAATTTGTCCGCCGTTTGCGAAAAGCAGTGGTGTGTTTTTTATTCATACTCTATGCTATCCCTAATTTTTTATATTATTTCAACGATACGTCAAAATCAGTTGGCGGAACTAAAATGTATGATCTGTGGCATCCGTATTATTCCATTTTTAATCCCAAAGAACACCCCAAAAGAGAACAATTATATGACGCAATTGTTGGAAACGAAAAGCCAGAATCTGAAAGAAAATGAGAAAACTATTATTTATACTCCCTTCTTTAGAAGGTGGCGGGGCTGAAAAAAACACCGTTAATATCTTAAATACGATAGATCTTGATGTTTTTGATGCTCAACTTATCGTTTGTGGCGGTGAAGATTATTATAGTCATTTGTTGCCTAATAGTGTCAAAATACACGATCTAAAAAAGAAATCTATTAAACATTCGCTTCTTGCCATTCTTCGAATTATCAACAATGAAAAGCCTGATATTGTGTTTACTTCAGCAGATTATGTGAATATTGCAATAACTATGCTTAAACCATTTGTTGCGAAGAAATTTATACATGTTGCCAGACAACAAACTTTGCCAAGCAATAAAATTTCAAAAACAATAAAATCTCGATTTATATTTTTTTGTTGCAAATTCTTATATCGAAGATTCGATTGGGTCATCGCACAGACAAATGAAATGAAAAGAGAAATTATAGAAACATTTCATGTTCGTCCGAAAAAAGTCATAACTATTTCTAATATTGTCAATAAAGATCAAATAGAAGTTTTTGCACAGGAAACAACGACAGACTATTGTTCCGAAAATTTTAATGTTGTTTCTGTTGGCTCTTTGTATTCGCCCAAAGGCTACGATTTGCTCTTGGAAGCATTGGCTATACTGAAAAATAAAATTCCAAATATAAAGTTGCATATTTTAGGTAAAGAAATGGCTGAAAAAGGCTACAAAAATATGTTGGAAAAATTATCTGTTGAATTAGGCGTTCAAGAAAATGTAACTTTTCACGGGTTTAAGAAAAACCCTTATCCTTACATAAAAGAGGCAAATTTATTTGTGTTATCTTCTCGAAAAGAAGGGTTCCCGAATGTTGTTTTGGAGTCTCTCGTTTTAGGTACACCGGTTGTGGCAACAAACTGTGTAAATTTTGAAGGTATAATTGATGATACAAACGGTTGCGTCGTAGAAAAAGAAAGTGTTTCTGCATTGGTGGATGGGGTTTTGAAATGTGTAAATCTTTCAGGCAAGAAAATGTCGGTGAAAAATTTTGATTTTAACAAGTGGTTTTCGGAAATTTTGGAAGAATCAACAGTAAAGTCATAAATGCCAAATAATTACAGTTAGTTATGAAAACTCTGAAAAAATACATAAAATATTTACAAAATCCAAAGTTGTTGTTTTTAATATTGCTGCAGAGATTATTCGCCCGCGTTATTAGATTCATTCCAGACAAAATGTTTCTAAAAATATACTACCGCTTAAAAACAGGAAAAAAACTTAATCTTGAAAATCCCAAAACTTTTAATGAAAAACTACAATGGCTTAAAATTTATGACCGAAAGCCTGAATATACGCAAATGGTTGATAAATACGAAGTCAAGAAATATGTTGCGAAGAAAATCGGAGAAAAATACATCATACCGCTGTATGGAGTTTGGGATAGTTTTGAAGAAATAAATTTTGACGAACTACCAAACAAGTTTGTTCTAAAATGTACACACGCCGGGGGGACTGTGATTTGTAATGATAAAGATAGTCTTGATTTAATGAGCAGAGAAGGGGTAAAACTTAGTATGCGTTCAGCAAAAAAAATGTTGTCTAAACAATTGAAACAAAATTATTTTTATAGCGGAAGAACATGGGCTTATAAAAATGTTAAACCGAGAATTATTGCTGAACAATATATAGAAGACAGTAACGAAAAAATATTGCAAGATTATAAGATTTTTACGTTTAACGGTAAACCAAAACTCATACAAGTACATTTTTCCAAAGATGAAAATCACAAGGCAAATTTCTATTCAACCGACTGGGTTTTTCAAGACTTTTGTCTTAAAGAGCCTAATGATAAAAACCATTATATTGAAAAACCAAAATATCTTGAAGATATGTTAAATTTTGCCGAAGTATTGTCTCAAGGAACGTATCACTTAAGAGTAGATTTTTATTATCCCAATAACAAATTATATTTTGGAGAATTAACATTTCACAATTGGAGTGGAACAGGGAAGTTTACCCCTGAAAGTTACGATGAGCTTCTTGGTTCCTGGATAAATCTGCCAAAGTTGCAAGAAAATGAATAAGCAAATATTATTTTTCTACACAACCAATCGTGTTGGAGGAACAGAAACCAACATCATTAAAATCGCACGCGAATTAGTGCATCGTGGATATGACGTACATTTTGTTTTTTTAGATGAAAATGGTCCCTTACTCGAGCAAGTTGATTATAACGTTTTTTCAATTACACCTATAGGAAATTATCTCAAACATCCTTTTCAAGCATGTGAAAAATACAGGCAACTAATTTTACAGCATAATATTGATGTTGTATTAAATTTCGGTCTAAAAGTAGAATGTTTTTCGAGATTATTTTCAAAAAAATATGGTGCTAAAAAAATTATTTCCAATATTCGCAGTACAGATAATCACAGAAAATGGTATCATACGTTTTTAGATAGGCTAACGCAAAAAAATGTGGACTTGTGGACATCAAACTCGGAAGCCGGAAAGTTAGCACATCACCAACGAGAAAAAGTGCCCTTTGAAAAAATAACTGTCATTCCAAATTTCATTGATGAGGTTCCAAAAATAGTAAAACAACCTTCCGATATTTTAAGAATAGGCACTTTGGCTAACATTTTTCCTTATAAAGGCTATTTCGATATGATTCCTTTAGCAAAACTATTAATTAAAAAAGGACTGAAATTCAAGTTTGTAATTGGTGGTGTAGATAAAACGAATGGTAAGTTTTTTGAAGAAATAAAAAAACAAAACCTTGATTCTTTTTTTGATTTTAAAGGATATATTTCAGACAAAGCTACTTTTTTTTCAGAAATAGATGTTTTTTTTCTGCCCTCTTATTTGGAAGGACTTCCAACGGTACTATTAGAAGCGGTGATGTACGAAACGCCTGTTGTCGCAAGTAATGCGGGTGGAATTCCGGAGATAATAATAAATGGTGAAACAGGATATTTGTATAATTCGGGACATATAGAAGGATATGTTGAAGGCATAGAAAAAGCTTCAGATGAAAAATTCAAAGAGCAAATTATTAAAAATGCCAAAAAAGATATTATGCTGCGATTTTCAAAGGATGTTTGTATGAAAAAATGGATTGATGTTGTTCAAATTTGATATTTTTTATGAAAAAATTTTGCTTCCTTTTTTTGTTTTATATTTGGGCATTGAATTGCTTTTCGCAGAACTTTGATGCCACATCATTAGTTATAAACACAAACTTTTTTTCTGATACCCTCCAAATGAAAGGATTGCTGGATAAAAACAACACCTTTGATTTTCAGCCAATGAAAAAAATTTCAATTATAAACAAGGGTCAAAAAACAATAGTCGCACCTCGTTTAATTATTAATGACGAAAAAAACTGGTACACCTCTACCGATCTTGTAAATGAATCGGTAAAAGATGCCCAAACGTTGAGAGATTCCTTGCTAAGCATTTGGCAATTTGTGAGAAATAATCGGGTTCACAAAATGCCGGCTACTATGGAAAATTATATTTTTTATAAAATGTTGTCCACTTTTGGTTATGGAACCTGTGATGTATTAAGCTACAATGTTATAGAGATTGCTAGAAAACTGGGATTTACCCCATCTGTTATCCGCACCATGACTCACCATACTATTTCGGAAGTATCTGCAAATGGCAACACTGTAATTTTAGATAGCGACATAGAAGTGTTTTACCTAAAATATAATAATCAAGACTTTGCCGGAATTCAAGACGTTTTAAATGATAAATATTTAATACACAGAACTGACCATTATGGTAAATCGGTACATAATAAGAGTACTGATCAATTGGTTTCTCAATTGTATCACAATGTTCAGGTCAATCATACTATCTATCAATCTGTTGATAATTTTGATTTTATTTTAAAACCTCAAGAGACTATAGAATTTTTGTGGAAAACGGCAGATAAATATCATCATTACTGGCCGGGCGAAGAAACACTTGAAGACCGCTTACTGAAAAATGTCGTTTCAAACAGTAAGTTTATTTTTTCTCCTGACTTTAAAGATACAACATTATTGTTGTCTGAGATGTTTAATGAGCATGAAGGACTATCTTTAAATGAATTTTTGAAGCCAACAACAGACTCTGCCTATTTTATTTATCGAACTTCGTTACCTTTCCCCATACTATTTTCAACCATATCCGGAATATTCAAGTTAGGCAACTCCTTAGAAAGTATTCAAGTATTTATTTCTTTAGACAATGAACAAAGTTGGTCAAAAGTTTGGGAAAAAAAGGATACAAATTTTAACACAGACACTTTTAACTTGAGTGAGCACTTGGCTTATCCTGCTATTAGCCAAAACTCAATACCAACCTATCACTATTCGTTAAAATTTCTATTTTGCGCACAAGAACTTCCACTTTTATCATGTGGAATAGACTCGTTACAAATCGAAAACATCTTTCAAATCAGCAAATTCTTCATCCCCCAACTCAAATTAGGCGAAAACATAATCGAATACACCGATGCCAACGGAAACATTCCTGACAGAAATGTAGAAGTTATCATAGAGTGGCAAGAAAGTTGGGAAAATAAACCACCCAACAAAGTTACTACGCCAACATTTCCTCTCCATCAAGCGAATGTAGATAGTTTGTATTTTGCATTCACTTGGGAACCTGCCACCGACGATGATGGCGACAGAATCGTGGATTATGAGTTTATGCTATCTAACGATGATCGAATGTTGTTTCCACATTCCCCTAATTTTAATTTATACACATCTGCTTTTGGAGAAGGTGCAAAACCTTATTTCAAAGTGAAAGAAACCGGTTGGCTCAACGATGGCGAAACCTATTATTGGCGTGTTCGTGCCAAAGATGCTCGCGGGGCTTGGGGCGAATGGAGCGATACATGGTCATTTACGCCGCATGGCGTGATGCGACCGATAAATGCAAAATCTGAACTTGTAGGACAATCCATCAAATTAAGTTGGGAACGAAATCCAATCGGCAAACAGCCTGATTTCTACAAAATCTATGCTTCTGATGAAATGAACGGGTTTTATCCTGATGAAGTTACGCTTTTTGCTCTTGCCGATTCTACTGAGTTTATTATTCCGTTTGACGAAAAAGACCCGCCATTTAGTTTTTACCGCATTTCTGCTTGCGATTCATTGGGACAAGAAAGTTTGATTTCTGATGTTATTGCCATTCCGTATCCTTTCATGTATGCGGCTTTCGATAGTATTCGACCTGATAGTTTGTTTCGAATGAATTTGTTTACGAATAACAAATTTTATCCCTATATATACTACATTTATATAGAAGATTTATATTTTCCACAAATAACCATAGACCAAAAACCGGACTGGCTAAGTTATACTGACAAAGTTTTATACGGCACAGATACCCATATAGCTCGGAAATTAGTGTATTTAGATTCAACCCATCGCACCATCGAAATTTCAATGAACGACTACATGGGTAGTGGTATTGTAACACAAACCATTTTACTGCAAACAGTTGCTGTCAATAACGCTCCAGAATTAATACTAAGCGACAGTATAACTTGCGAAAACAATTATTTTTCAGCTTATATCACGTCTATTGACGGAGATGTTGCTTTCGGCGATACAAATTTTTATACCGTATTGCAAAAACCAACATGGCTGAACTACGAGATAAACGGTGATACCATACTTCTTTTCGGCACTCCGGTAACAGAGTCTATGACCGGATTTACATTTCAAGATTCTTTGTTGAGAGTTCTTGCAGTGGATACAAAAAATGATTCTACAACAGTTGAATATTTAATCGGTATAACACCCCGTTTGCAAATTCTTTCGGCTATTTCAGACACTGCAATAATGAATCAACCATTTTCATATTCCATTGTTGTTAATCGAGAAGATGAATATAGTCCTAATCTCTCTTTTTCGTCTCTGAGTGTTCCGAAATGGTTAGAAACAGACGGTTTTAGGTTTTTTGGTATTCCAACTATCTATGATCTAAGCGATACAATTTTGCGCATTGCTATGTATGATCGAATTTGTAACTATTATGTGGAACATGAAGCAGTTATTTTTATTCAGCACGTTAATCATCCGCCTGTTTTGGTTATACCCATATTGCACGACGCTTTGGAAAACTATCCATATTTTGCTCAAATCACAGCATACGACATCGATACTTTAGTTGAAGAGGTAACTTTTCTTTTTACGATAAGTCCCGACAATTCTTGGCTTTCAATCGACAGCACAACAGGAGTATTACATGGAACACCTTTGCGAACAAATATTTTTGTTGATACAGCATTCACCATTACAGTCTGCGACCAACATGGCGCCTGCGATAGCGGTCGAATTCGGATCCATATTGATTGGTTCAACAGCGCACCCGAACTGGTTTTGATAGATAATCCGATATGCGAAGATGGTTTATATATCGGATTTATCACTTCAGTATGTGGTGATGTTTTTGTGGGTGATACACACATTTATATTCCGTTGGTATTACCGGAATGGATAGGTATTTCTATCGTTGGCGATACTGTTTTTCTCGAGGGTATCCCCACAGAAAAGGATTTAAACGATACTATTGTTCGAATTTTAGCCATTGATCGAAAAAATGAAATTACCATAGAAGAATATGCGATTCGACTTATACCTAAATTAAAAATACGGTCTGCTTCTGTGGATACGGCTACAACAAATGTTTTATATACATACGCCATAGAAACAAGTCAAGAATTTGATTTTTCCGATTTTTCGTTGATTCAATGTCCGGCTTGGTTGAATCTTGATGAAAATTTTGTGTTTTCAGGTATTCCACGAATTCAAGATTTAAACGACACGATTCTCCTATTTTCAATAGAGGATGAAACGTGTTCTCACCTTGCAGAACAACGAGTTTCCATCACGATTCTGTATGTCAATCATCCGCCGGTTATCACAACAACGGAGTTGCCGGATGCTCTGGAAGAAAATCTATATGTCGCTCAAATTATGGCATACGATATGAATAATTTAACTAAAGAGACACTTCTTTCGTACGAAATAAGTCCGAACACCTCGTGGCTCTCTATTGATGCTGCAACCGGACGATTAGAAGGAACGCCGTTGAGAGAACATATTTTTGAGAACACGTTTTTGGTAAGGGCATGTAACCCTTACGAAGCCTGTGACAGCGCTCAATTTAACATTTATATTGATTGGCTGAATCGCACACCGGAATTGATTTTAGTGGACTTGCCGAAATGCGAAGATGCTTTATACACCGGATATATAACATCTATAGATGGCGATGTTTTGGTTGGTGATTCACACATTTATATTCCTTTGGCAATGCCTGAATGGATAGATTTTTATGTGGATGGTGATACCGTTTTTCTTTCGGGAATTGCAACTGAACAAGACTTAAACGACACAATTGTTCGTATTTTAGCCATAGACTTAAAAAATGAATTGGTCATTCAAGATTTTGCCATTCAACTTATCCCTAAATTGAAAATACACTCTGTTCCTGTTGACACGGCAATGGTAAATTCTTTATATACTTACGTTTTAGAAACTAATAAACATGTCGATTTTTCCGATTTTTATTTTGCTCAACTTCCATCTTGGCTTCAATTAGATGAAAATTTGAATTTCGTCGGCACACCGCAAATCGAACATTTGAACGATTCTATTCTTCACTTCTTAATAAACGATATGGAGTGTTCTCACACTGCAGAACAACGATTTTCCATCTTTATTCAACAAGGTGTAACTATAATTACGCCGATTTTCAGAAATTTCTCAATTCAAATTATCAAATCCGAATCGGAAAACAAGTATTACTCCATAGTGCAAACTGCAAAACAAATGAATTTCCGATACCGTATTTATTCTGTTGACGGAAAATTAGTGTTTACATCTTCCAATCAAAATCTAACGGAAGGCATACATTATTTGCTCATAGAAACGGGCTCACTTTCTAACGGAATTTATATTTTTGAAGGTATTGAAAACAACCAAATTCGTCATTCAATCAAATTCATCAAACAATAACCGAAATGTATAGTATATTAGTTACCGGAGGTGCCGGATTTATTGGCTCTAACTTGTGTGAAGCCTTATTAGAAAAAGGTCATAAAGTAGTCTGTTTAGATAATTTTGCGACTGGTTTTCATAAAAATATTGAACCGTTTTTGAGCAATCCGAAGTTTAAATTTATTGAGGGCGATATTTGCAATTTGGAAGATTGTCAAATAGCTGTTGAAGGCGTAGATTACGTGTTACACCAAGCTGCTCTTGGCTCGGTTCCGCGCTCCATTAAAGACCCGATTACAACCAATGATGTAAATATCGGCGGATTTGTAAACATGTTGATTGCTGCTCGCGACGCCAAAATTAAGCGATTTATTTATGCAGCATCTTCCTCGACTTACGGCGATTCCAAAACACTTCCGAAAATTGAGGATGTTATCGGAAAACCGCTTTCGCCTTATGCCGTAACCAAATATGTGAATGAACTTTATGCCGATGTGTTTTCCAAAACATATAACATGGAATGTATCGGTTTGCGGTATTTCAATGTGTTTGGTCGCCGACAAGATCCGAATGGAGCGTATGCTGCGGTAATTCCGTTGTTTGTGAAAAAATTGATAAATCATGAACCGCTTGTTATTAACGGCGACGGCGAATATTCTCGCGATTTTACGTATATCGACAATGTGATTCAAATGAATTTATTGGCTCTTGAAACAACAAACATAGAAGCCGTAAACACCGTGTACAATACCGCTTACGGCGAACGTACAACCTTAAATCAATTGGTTCAATATTTGAAAGCATACTTGTCGGAATACGATTCAAAAATCGCCGATGTTGAGGTTATTCACGGTCCCGAACGCTTGGGTGATATTCCGCATTCGTTGGCATCTGTGGATAAAGCAAAAAAATTGCTGAATTATAATCCAAAATTCAGCATGAAAGAAGGCTTGAAAGAAGCCGTAAACTGGTATTGGGAAAATTTACGCTAAAACTTGAAACAAAATATGGAAACAAAAATTGCAGTTATTGGATTGGGATATGTAGGATTACCGCTTGCACGGCTCTTTGCAACTCAATATTCCGTGGTGGGTTTTGACATCAATTCGCATCGTGTAGAAGACTTACGAAAAGGTGTAGATTCAACGCTTGAAGTTGAAACGGAATTGCTAAAATCCGTGTTAGTAAACGATAAATCGCAAAAAGGTTTATTTTGTACAACTTCCGTTGACGATATAAAACATTGCAATTTTTACATCGTAACTGTGCCTACACCTGTGGATAAGCACAATGTTCCCGATTTAACACCGTTGATCAAGGCAAGCGAAACTGTGGGGTCGGTTTTGAAAAAAGGCGACATTGTGGTTTACGAATCTACCGTATATCCGGGCGCTACAGAGGACGACTGTGTACCAATTCTTGAAAAAAAATCGGGGTTAAAATTCAATAAAGATTTTTTTGCAGGCTACTCGCCTGAGCGCATCAATCCGGGGGATAAAGAACACACCGTTGAAAAAATCAAAAAAGTAACCGCAGGTTCAACCCCGGAAATCGGTGAAAAAATAGATGCCATTTATAAATCTGTAATTACCGGCGGAACATACTTGGCGACGTCCATCAAAGTGGCAGAAGCTGCAAAAGTTATCGAAAATTCGCAACGCGACATTAATATCGCTTTTGTGAATGAATTGGCCAAAATCTTTTGTTTAATGGGCATCAACACGCAAGATGTGTTAGCAGCAGCGGCAACCAAATGGAATTTTTTACCGTTCAAGCCCGGGCTTGTCGGCGGCCATTGCATCGGTGTTGATCCCTATTATTTGGCTCAAAAAGCACAAGAGTTCGGTTATCACACCGAAATTATTTTGGCAGGACGGCGTTTGAATGATAGTATGGGCGATTACGTAGCTCGACAAGTCATCAAACTCATGATTAAAAAATCACTTCCGATTAAAGATGCACATATTTTGATATTGGGTTTCACATTCAAAGAAAACTGTCCGGATGTGCGGAATACTAAGGTAATTGACGTAATCCGTACACTAAAAGATTTTGATTTGGATGTTGAAATTTTCGATCCGTGTGCCAATCCGATTGAAGTTAAACACGAATATGGTATTGATATTATCAACAACGCAAAAGATTTAAAATCGCCATACGACGCCATTATTTTAGCCGTATCGCACAACGAATTTTTGGCATTGGATATGGATTCTTTGATAAAGCCAAATGGTGTTATTTATGATGTAAAAGGATTTTTGAAATCTACTAAACATACTGTAAATTCATTGTAATTCGATGAACGATTTTACAAATATAGATTTCGACGGGAAAATTGTTCGTGATAAATTTGGTGTAAAACCGCTTTATTATTTTCAAGATGAAAACGGTTTGCACTCGGCACTAACTTTGAGAGAATTGTCAAAACATAATTTTCCAAAAACGATTTCAAAAGAAGGTTTGAATTTATTTCTCTCGCTGTCCTATATTCCTGAACCTTACACCATTTACGAAAATGTATTCAAATTGCCTGCCGGACATTATATTGAGATAAAAAATGACAATGCTGTTGTAAAACCCTATTACCAATTAGAAAATCATATAACGCCTTCGTCTTTAACGTTTGAACAAGCAAAGGATCAATTACGACAAAAGTTGTCCGAGTCAGTCAAAACCTGTATGGATAGTGATGTTCCTGTTGGTGCATTTTTAAGCGGAGGAATAGATTCGAGTATTGTTGTAGGTTTAATGGCACAACATTCTAAAGACCCCATCCAAACGTTTTCTATCGGATTTAAAGAAAAAGAATACGATGAAAGCGATCGCGCAAAATTGGTTGCAGAAACATTCAAAACCAATCACACCGCACATTATTTAGATTACGCCGATGTGTTGGATGTTTTTGATGATATTATTGATTTTTTTGATGAGCCTTTTGGCGATTCATCGGCAATTCCGTCTTACTATGTTGCCAAATTAGCAAGTGAAAACGTAAAGATTGTGCTTACCGGCGATTGTGCTGATGAACTTTTCGGCGGATATGAAAAATATCTAAACGAATACTATATTAAAAAATATCTGCGCATTCCTAAACCTATTCGCTATCTATTTGAAAAAAGCATTTGTTTAATTCCTCGCACATCGAAAACAAATTCATTGATACGAAAAATAAAAAAAGTAGTGACTAACGCTTCTTTTTCCGGATTTGATGCAACGTATTCATACATGTGCATGGGTTGTTCCGACGAGGTTCGCAAGCAATTGCTAACACCTGATTTTTACGCGAATGTTAAACCAATCGTAGAAAAAACCTATAATCGATTTAATAGCAGCGACAGCTTAAACAGAGCGATGTTCAACGATATCATCACTGTTTTGGAAGGCGACATGCTTCCCAAAGTAGAGCGAACATGTAGGATGAATGCATTGGAGGCTCGTTCGCCATTTTTAAGTGCAGATATGGTAGAATTCGCGATGTCGCTTCCTTCTGCATACAAAATAAACGGCAAACAAAAAAAATATATCGTTAAAGAAGCCTTCAAAGATCTGCTTCCTAAAAAGATTTTTTCGTTCGGAAAACGTGGATTTAGAGTTCCTATTGACCATTGGTTTAGAAAAGAATTAAAGCAGGATTTACAGAATTTACTCCATCCGGAAAAAATCAAAAAACAAGGCATTTTAAATGCCGATGTTGTATCAAATTTTGTAGAGCAACATCTAAACGGGTATACAGACAACAGCGCGTTGTTATGGAATTTATTTGTATTCCAAAAATGGTATACAAAACATATAACGGAATAAAAATTTCATGAAAAAATTATTTATAGTCGTAAACGTTGATTTGTTCTTTTTGTCGCACAGGTTGCCCATAGCTTTGGCGGCCAAAGCACAAGGCTATGATGTTACAATTATTAGTCACAATACAGGACGACAAAAAGAAATAGAAAAGCACGGATTTTCTTTTATCGATGTGCCTTTCGAGCGTTCGGGAACTAACTTTTTCCATGAATTAAAGTGTATTCTTTCATTACGTAAATTGTATTGCAAACATAAGCCTGATGTTATTCATCATGTCACTCTAAAGGCTTGTTTACTAGGCTCATTGGCTGCAAAAATGGCGAAACAAAAAAATGTGGTAAACGCTATTAGTGGGTTGGGTTACAATTTTATCGAAGGCAGAAAAGGATTAACTCAACGCATAATTCAATGTATGATTCCGATTGCGTTCAAATCAAAAACATTCTATTTTATTCTTCAAAATCATGATGATGTTGATGTGATTTCCAAAATGAAATTGGTTCCGTCGGAACATATTGTGCTGATAAAAGGTTCAGGAGTTTGTTTAAATGAATACTCATATACCGAACTGCCACAAACAGATAGGTTGCAATTCTTGTTTCCGGCACGCATGTTGTATGACAAAGGTTTGAATGAATTTATAGAAGCTGCAAACAGACTAAAACCGAAAATTTCCGATAAGGCAAAATTTATTTTGGCCGGCGATTGTGATACCGAAAATTTGGCAGCCATAAAACCTAACGATTTGCAACAGAAAATAGATAATGACTATATCAAATGGATTGGGTTTCAAAAAAATATGATTCCCATCTATCAACAATCATCGGTGGTTGTACTTCCTTCGTATCGAGAAGGATTACCAAAATCGTTGATAGAGGCCTGTGCTATCGGTCGTCCGGTAATTACTACAGATGTGCCGGGCTGTAAAGAGTGTGTGATAGATGGTTACAATGGGCGTTTAGTCGAAGTAAAAAACGCAGATGCTTTAGCTTCGGCAATTCTTGAATTTGTTGAAAACAAACATCCGATGAAGCCATATTCGCAAAACTCACGAACATTAGCTGAAAAAGAATTTTCAATAGAAAATGTTGTGAATAAAACATTGAAAATTTATAATCATTTTTAAAAAAATTTGTATCTTTGCAACTTAAAAACTCTAATCCTATGTCTGAACAACCTAACTCTCAACAAAAAGAAATCGACCTACTTAATGTTACCGGTAAAATGTTTTCCGGAATCGGTAAAGGTATCCAAAATTTATTTACTTGGCTTAAGCGCACCATTCAAGGTTTTTTTAGATTAGCTCTGAAATACTGGTGGATTCTTTTGATTTTAACCATTCTCGGAGGAGCATTCGGTTATTTCAAAACCAAATTGACAAAACCCTATTTTGAAACAGAAATGCTGGTTGAAGCAAGTGTCGTTAATCGTATTCAAATTGCCGATCGAATTAACAGTTTGCAAAAAATGATCCGCGACGGCAACAATACGTTTTTAGCAAAACAACTTTCATTGCCGATAAAAGAAGTTGAGCATATTTTCTTTATTAAAGCTGATTTTATCAATATCAAAGCCGAGGGAAGAGCAACAAGAATGGTTATAAGACGAGATAAAGACGGTGTGGAAACCGAACATATTGTTGAGGAAATTACGCCGCAATTTATCCGCATTAAAATTCGCACAAGAGAAAACGAAAGCATCAACCGATTAGCACAAGCTATTGTGTATTTTGTTGAAAACGATTCTTATATCGCCGAACAAACAACTTTAGCGAAACGAGTGAATTTTTTGCAACAAGAAGCCATCGAGTTTGAAATTCAACAATTGATGCTTTTTCAAAAGAAAAACATCGGAAAAAGTCCGCAGGTTATGACTGCCGGAAACACACCGTTTATGGTTCAAAACGAAGAAAGAACTTACACCAATGAAATTTTGGAACTTAAAGGTCGATTGGCTTCTTTACAACGCGAACATGAACTTTTGCGTTCAATATTCGTGATTCAGCCATTTACGCCATTCGAAAATCCGGTGGATAAACGATTGAAAAATATTTTAATGTTTGCCTGTTTATTTTTCGCGGTAGGCTATGGCGTTCTGTTATTCCGCGAAGGTTTGAAACGCGTTTAAAATTATTCTCATGATTTCAATTGCAGGAGATCTCGGTAGCGGGAAAAGCACCATTGCCAAACGATTGGCCGAAATGTTGAATTACACGTATTTTTCAACAGGCATGCTTTTTCGCAAATTAGCCGCTGAACGCGGTATGGATGCGTTGCAACTGAATTACCTTTCGGAAACCGACAAAAGCATTGATAAATATATTGACGATAATCTGCGTGCCATCAACGAGGGCAATGACCTGCGATACGTTCTGGATTCGCGGATGGCTTGGTATTTTGTGCCTAAATCGTTCAAAATTTATGCTACGGTCAAGCCGGAAGTCGCTGCTCAACGAGTTTTGGACGATAAAACGCGTTTTGGCGAGCCTGAAGCTTCCGATTTGCAACAGCGGGTACAAACCTTGCTCGAACGTCAAAACGTCGAAAATCGCCGCTATAAATCTATTTATGGCGTAGATTGCAGTGACCCTTCGAATTATGATTTGATTATTGATACATCCGACAGTTCGGTGGAGGAATTGACAAATCAGATTTTAGCAGAATACAATGCTTATTTAAACAATGTTTAAATTTAAATTTTTATAACATTGTTTTTTAATTTGTTGAGAGTTTTTTGTTAATAGTTTTTAAGAAAAAATTTGCCATTGTTAATAATTTGTTGTAATTTTGTAGTCTGTTATTAACCAATTAAAAACAAAATTATCATGAAAAAAGTATTTGCAATTTTTGCTATCGCTTCTATGATGTCTTTCGTTGCTTGCAACAATGCTCCAAAAACGGATGCTGTTGTTGAAGACGAAATGGCTATTGTTGATTTCGAAGACGGTGACGAAGAAATCGTTGAAGAAGAAGTGGAAGAGCCTGCGAAATAATTTTGCGGTGTTTAAAATTAAAAACAAGCTGTCTTGATTTAAGACAGCTTGTTTTTTATCTTATTATTCTCATTGCTCCACCTGATTCAACTTTAAAGCCTGCGCCATACCGGATTTTACCACCGGCTTCGAGGATTAATGTGGCTCCGGATTTGACAATTACGTTTTGAAGATTAATGTTATTAACAGCTTTAAGCGTCAGCTCAACATTATTGATAACAGTTACGTCTTGAACCTCTAAATCAGCGCAGCTTATAACGGTTCTATCCTTGTTAACGGTTTTATCAACAAAACTTGTTACTACTACTTCTTGACTGGGATCTATTAACCCATGTTCTTGAAAACGCGAATAGATTTTGCACAAATGATAACTACTGAGCATCCCTTTTTCTATA
>JAIRRI010000029.1 GCA_031256055.1 Bacteroidales bacterium | reverse complement strand
AGTCAAAACAAACAATTGTGTATGCCTGCTTCGGTGGATTCCATAGAATCTTCGCAAGGTCAGGAAGACCACGTGAGTATGGGTGCTAATTCAGCAACTAAACTTTATAAAGTGCTCAGAAATACCGAGCGCGTTTTAGCCATTGAACTTTTCAATGCTGCGCAGGCGTTGGAGTTTCGACGTCCTGCAAAATCATCGCCGATGATTGAAAAATTTGTGAATGACTATCGGAAAGTGGTTCCATTCATTGAAACCGATGAGTTGATGTATCCGCATATTCAAGAAAGCATTGAGTTTTTAGATTATACCAAACTACCTTTTTAACGCATACATGAAAACTCTGAACACCTCAAATTTTCTCAAGGAAGTTGCTCAAAAACGGATCATGATTATTGGCGACGTGATGGTTGATTCGTACTTGTGGGGGCAGGTTAATCGCATTTCGCCGGAAGCGCCTGTGCCGATTGTAGATGTTACCAAACGCGAATATCGTTTGGGTGGAGCAGCAAATGTTGCATTGAATATTCAAGCGATGGGTGCAACGCCGATTATTTGTTCGGTGATTGGAAGCGATCCTAAAGGAGAGATATTTTTTGATTTGTTGAAGCAATCAAAAATCTCGTCTCAAACTGTTTTTAAATCTTCCGAACGATGTACTACGACGAAGTTTCGTATTATCGGGAATAATTCCCAAATGCTTCGTGTGGATGAAGAAAATCGGCATGAACTCAGTGTAACAGAAGAGAAAAAATTATTGACAATTATCTCCAAAGTTATCCAAACACAATCGGTTGATGCCATTATTTTTCAAGATTACGACAAAGGCGTAATTACAAAATCGTTAATCGAAAGTGTTGTGAAATTAGCGAAAAAACAGGGTATTCCGACTTGTGTTGATCCTAAAAAACGCCATTTTTTGGATTTTAAAAATGTGACGCTATTCAAACCCAATTTGAAAGAACTTTCAGAAGGTTTGAACATTTCTTTCGATGCAAAAAATCTGAAAGAAGTTAAAAAAGCGATGAAACTTTTGCAAAAACAATTGTCGATAGATATTGTTTTTACAACACTTTCCGAACTTGGCGTGGCGATCATGGACAAAAAAACGTTTTTCCACAATTCTGCCCATATTCGCCAAATTGCTGATGTTTCGGGCGCAGGAGACACGGTTATCAGTGTGGCAGCGTTGTGTTTGACGTTAGGTTTACCGATTCAAACCATCGCTAAAATCGCAAATCTGGCAGGTGGACTGGTTTGCGAATCCGTTGGCGTTGTTTCGGTAGATAAACACCGACTATTGAGCGAAATCAAAATTCATAAATCCCTATAAATTTCAACATTTTGCAGTTAAAGAAAATCATCATAGTATCAATCGCCGTTTGCTTGGGATTCGGGCTTTTTGCCCAAAGACGATCGCCCATTATGAACTTTTCGTATCAAGATGCCTATTCTTACAATTTTGGTTTTTTGCTTGGAATCAATCAAATGGGTTTTCAAGTAAAAACGAACGATTATTTTAGGAGCAATGATACGCTTTCCGGCATCCGAACCGGAGGGAGTCTCGGATTTACGGTAGGAGCAATTGCCAACAAAAAACTTCATGAATTTTGGGATCTTCGCAGTGGGGTAATTTTTTCTTTTGGAGGTCGAGAACTGACTTATTACATGCGCGAAAGCCCTACCAGAGTTGTGGAAGTAGGGAAGAGAACTGAGTCTACGACGATAGATATTCCATTGGAATTGAAGTGGAAAGGAATGCGGGATTACAGTCTGCGCCCTTATGTTATTGGTGGTTTTCGGTACAGCTTGGATATGGCTTCAAATGCTAGGAAAACACAACAAAACGAAGACGAGTATGTTGTAAAATTGAAACGAGATGATTTTTTATTTACCACCGGAGTTGGGTTTGATTTTTATTTGGCTTATGGCAATAGAGTTGGCGTAGAAATCAAAATGGCATTTGGAATGGTTGATTTACTCGTTCGAGAACAGAATATTTTCACGGATGGCATTGGGCGGCTGATGTCTAGAAATCTACAAATCTCGATAAATATTGAATAATGGTTAAACGCCTTGAAATTGCCGTAAGTCCCGAAATTGCTGCAAATTCGGAACAATTAAAATCTTTTGTTTCGCAAAAATTAGGTGTTAAACGTTCTGAAATTAACGACGTCCAAATTCTTAAACGCTCTATTGACGGACGCTCCAAGCGTGTTGTAATTCGTTTGAAAGTAGACGTTTTTTATGGAGATTCGAAATTTGAAAAAGAAATCATTGCTTTTGATTATAAACACGTCAACGAAAAATCGCGACAAATTTTGATTATTGGTGCAGGTCCTGCCGGATTATTTGCTGCGTTGAAATGTTTGGAACATGGCTTAAAACCTATCATTTTAGAGCGCGGAAAATCGGTGAGCGAACGTAAAAAAGATATTGCCGCGTTATCTGCAAAAGGCATTTTGAACGAAAACTCTAACTATTGTTTTGGAGAGGGTGGGGCAGGAACGTTTTCAGATGGCAAACTGTATACACGTTCGACTAAACGTGGCGATGTTTCGGAAGTGTTAAAAACATTGATATTTCACGGTGCCGACGAAACTATTTTAATTGACGCACATCCCCATATCGGTTCCGATAAGTTACCGAAAATCATTCAAA
>JAIRRI010000024.1 GCA_031256055.1 Bacteroidales bacterium | reverse complement strand
AGATATCCACTAATTGGTTGGCCAAAGCCAAGCCTTTTTCTGTTTCACCCGTGCGGAAATAACTTTGAACAAAGTAAACTACAGGCACATCAAAATTGATTTTATGATGCGGGAAAACTTCAAGACCGCGATCCAAAACTCGAACGGCAGAATCGTTCTTTCCTTCGGCAATCAAGGCTTGCGCAAGATATGCAAACTGCGCGCGATGTTGCTCAGCCGTACGGCGGGTTTCAGGACCAATGCGAGCTCTGTCGTGATTCAAATTACCCCACGTAAATTGATTCATGAATAAATCGTAGGTTTTATCCGTTGCAATGCCGTTAAATCTCGCTTCAGTCATGTTTTTATTGGGATTGTGATACGGTACGAACCGGTGAATAATACCTTCCTGTTGAGCAAACTGCATGATTGGCCAAATGTTGCGCTGTTGCCATGGTGAAGCCACATAAATCGGACGTTCCCAATTGTTGGTTGCCAAAATATCCAAAAACGCCAAATCCGAGCGATAAATTGCATTATTTTGAGAGGGAACAATATCATGCTGCATTTGCGGAACAGTGTAAGGATATTGTTCTTGCGTGATGATGCCTTTTTTAAGAAGTTCATCGCGGTCAATGGTCAACGTGTATTGAGTTGACGGCAAAAAGTTGGCTTGTCCGCCTCCGCGCATTCCAACCGTGGTACTCGGATTATCGCTCGCAATGAATCTAATCAATTCGATCAATTCGCGACGACCAATATTTCTGTCTTGAATAGGAACCCAATCGTTAGTCCCCTGCTCGTATTGATCTCTCCTCAACGTAAATCTCACCGGATCGGCTTCATAAACTTTGCTGAACAAAGGCTGAATATGCCAATGACTACCCGCTAAAGCGGAGTTGATAACGCGCACATCGGTACGTATGCCTTCCACTTCTTGAGCATACCAAACAGGAAATGTATCGTTGTCGCCGTTGACAATCAGAATAGCATTCGGTTCGCAAGACAGCAGTGTGTTTCGTGCGAAATCTCGTGCGGCTTGTTTATGCGAACGGTCGTGATCATCCCAGTTTTGTTGAGCCATTAATAAAGGAACGGCTGCAAATGTTACTGCTGTGGTAGCTCCGACAATTAAAAGACCGTTTGCCTTCATTTTTTTCTGTAAATATTCGGCAATCGCCATTACGCCAAAACCAATCCATATTGCGAAAGCGTAGAACGAACCGACGACGGAATAATCGCGCTCACGAGGCTCAATAGACGGTTGGTTCAAATAGATCACAATGGCTATACCCGTCATGAAAAACAGCAAAAATACGACAAACGAACTTTGCTTGTCTTTCTTGTATTGATAGTATAATCCAATTAATCCTAAAATCAACGGTAAGAAATAATACACGTTTCGACCTTGATTATTTTTTTGAAAATCGGGCAAATTATCTTGAGGTCCGAGACGGGCTTCATCGATGAATTTGATACCGCTGATCCAGTTTCCGTTTAATACATCTCTGTTCCCTGCCCTATCATATCCGGTGCCTTGTATATCATTCTGACGGCCGACGAAATTCCACATGAAATAGCGCGTATATTGCCATCCGAGATGATAACGGATGAAAAAGCGCATGTTTTCCGCCATAGTCGGCTTTCTATCCCCGGGAGTTCCGCTGAAATATCTGTAGTATTCGGCATGCGGACGGTCGGTGGATGTGCTGTGCATGCGTGGAAATAAGCCGCAATGCAGAGGATCGTAGATAACATCGAAGTTGGTGCCGACTTTTCTATATTTTCGGGTTTCGTCGTCGCGAACGTATTTCGCCGATCGGTCCTTAGTTCCGATAGCTCTTGCTGTGAAATACTGACCATAGACCAAAGGACGCGAACCGTATTGCTCACGGTTCAAATAATCCAACAATGAGTAAGCATTTTTAGGTTCGTTTTGATTGATTGGCGTTCCTGCATTCGCACGAATAACGAGAATGAAAAATGTGGAATAACCCACCAACAAAAATATCAAACATAGCAAACCGGTATTCAAAAGCACTTTGTGTTTTTTGATGGAATACCACATGCCCCAAGCGATACCAACGACAAGCAAGGCAAAATAAAAGTAAGTACCGCTATTGAAAGGTAATCCCAAATTGTTCACAAAAAACAATTCGAATCGTCCTGCCAAGCTAACAATTCCGGGAATAATCCCCCATAAAATTGCGCCGAGCAAAACACCGGAAATCAAAAGCGCATACCAAAAGCCTTTGCGTGTAGGCTTGAATTTTCTGTAGTAAATCACAAACACAACAGCGGGAATCACCAATAAATTCAGTAGGTGGACACCAATCGCCAATCCAATCATAAACGAAATAAAAATGATCCAACGCAAGTGATGAGGCTGGTCGGCCACTTCGTCCCACTTCAAAATCGCCCAAAACGTGACCGCCGTGAAAAACGACGACAGCGCATAAACCTCCCCTTCAACAGCCGAGAACCAAAACGAATCCGAGAAACAGTAAGCCATTGCGCCTACAAGACCGCTGCCAAAAATTGTCCACATTTTTGCGGACGTCATTTCGCCATATTTCAACACTAATTTTTTACCAAGTAGCGTAATCGACCAAAACAGGAACAAAATTGAAAATCCGCTTGCGAGCGCCGACATGATGTTGACCATAAAACCGGCGGTCATCGGGTCGCGAAGCGTGATCAGCGAAAAGAGTGCGCCCATAAGCTGAAATGTGGGTGCTCCGGGAGGGTGTCCCACTTGAAGCTTGAATGCTGTGGCGATGTATTCTCCGCAATCCCACCAGCTTGCGGTGCGTTCGGCGGTCATTACATAAACTGTACATGCGGCGATTCCAACAATCCAGCCGATGATGATGTTAAGACGTTTGTAATTCTTCATATTGAAATAATAATTTGTTTAATTTGCAAAGATACAAAAAAGTTTTCAGTTTTCGATTATTAGTTTTCAGTTTTTTCAAAAAATGCAGAAAAATTTTGTTAATTCATTTTTTTTTTGTATCTTTGCACGCCGAAATTGACCGATGGTGTAATGGTAACACAGCAGATTTTGGTTCTGTCGTTCCCGGTTCGAGCCCAGGTCGGTCAACATTTCAAACCTTAACAATCCAATGTTAAGGTTTTTTGTTTTATTTCAATCTCAAAATAAGCACTTCCGCCAATAAAAAAATCAGTGCCAAGAGCAAACACCATTTCCACCAAGAAATTTTAGTATCTATGGCTAACAGCGTGTTGTCTACTGAAATAAAATTATCTTTCAAAACTGAAAAACCGCTCAAATGGTGCTGTGCAATTAAGCGTTCAAGTTCGGATGGCGAATACGTTGCAAGGTTGCTTTCTCGTCTATCAAAATTGTAGGACAATTTGGCGATTGGCTCGTTCGCGGTTCTCAAAACGTAGTTTCCCGCGTGTTTCAACGATGAAAATGTGTTGATGAATACTTGGTTGCCTTTGAAACGGATTTGTGGGATAACTTCGAAATCGGAATTTTCAGAATTTAAATATAATGGGGGACGGACGGACCTCGCCCCTACGTTGTGTATTATCGCCTCCTGTTGGTTTAATAAATGATAGATTTGTTCGTTATTGGCGCTTTGCAAAATCATATTCAAAATTGTAACTACAAAAATCGGTTGATTTTGGAAATTGCTAAACGCATTGTCAAAAGGCACAGATGACAAATAAACACGTCCTTTTCCAACATTTCCAAACGCCAAAAACGGTTCATTGGTATTCAGTCGAAGCAGATATTGCAAATTGGAACGCGACGAAGTTTGAATGGGAAAGCGTTTTTGTACTTCGGGCAAAAGCATGGTTTCGGGCAATTTTACAAATGCCGAACGGTAAATCGGATGTTGGGCTAAAATAGTTTCGACATTTGTTTTCGTAGTTTCAATAGATTTGAATTCTGCGTTTAGCAAGCGACTCGAGAAAGTATTCAGCGCCATTAAATCGGTTTGTTCTGAAGGTAAAATCAAAACCGATAATCCCGCTTCGATGGCTGTCTGAAGTTCGGTTTGAAGTCCTGACGAAAATGTTTTCAACTCATCTAAAATCACAAAATTGACGTTGTGAAGTTTGGAAAAATCCGAATTTTGAACGTTTTGAATAGTCAAATCAAAACTCTTATCTTGGCTCAACAATTTCATCAAAAACGGATTGGGCTTAGTTTCCGTAAGAATGAGAACAGGAATTTTTTCTAATACATTCAACGTAAAATACAGTTTATCATCAAACGTAATCGGATAATCCGAAATCTCGAAATACCCTTGCAAATAGCCCGCTTGTTGCAACGTCAATTTTCGTTGTATCGTCTTGGTTTGACGAGGCTCAAAACTCACATTTCCTACCGAAATTATTTTGTTCTCAACAAATAATCTGACGGGAATTTCTTGCAGAGATTGGTCGCTGTGATTGGTCAACCAAACTTGCAACTCAATTTCGTTTCCAACCTGAAAAATCGGGGTTTCCACCGATAGGCTGTCAATTGAAATATTGCTTTGCATTTTGGATTGAATGGGCAAAAACCAGGTTTGCAAAATCGTGTCGGACACCAAATTTTCAACATCCGTCATCGTTTTTTGAAAATCCGAAATCACAAAAAGCGATTTGTTTTTTTCTGAAATGTTTTGGAATAAACTTTTTTGTCGTGCCACCAATTCCGACAGCGTATGTGAAAACGGCACAATCTCTATGCGTTCAATCGCATCCAAAGCTTCTTCCCGTGATACAAATCTACGATTGTCGTCCAAAAAATCCTGAGTTATCAAAGCAAATCTATCAGAGGGTTTAAATTTCAGCACCAAATCTTTGGCTTTTTGCTTGGCTTGATCGAGTAATGTGCCGTTTTCAGTATTTGTACCCATGCTGAACGAATTATCAATCGCTACAGAAACGTAGTTTGTACCCTCTGCAACCAATGGTTTTAACACTGTTTTAGGGTTGGGTTGAGCAAATGCAAAAATGATAAATACAATCGTCAAAATCCGACAAACCAAAACCAATAAATGTTTCAGCCGCGACTGATTTTGCGTTTTATTCTGAATATTTTGCAATAATTTCACATTCGAAAAATACGTTTTTTTGAATTTCCGAAAATGAAATAAATGTATCGCAATCGGAATTGAGATTGCGAATAACGCCCAAAGTATCGCAGGATTTGTGAAAAACATGTTGCAAAGATTTGAGTTTGCAAACTTATATATTTA
>JAIRRI010000034.1 GCA_031256055.1 Bacteroidales bacterium | reverse complement strand
CGGGATTTCTGAAAAAATATTCGAAAGACTTTGTAAAACTTTTTTCGTAAAGATTGAAATCGGCTATGAAATGTTTGGATGTGTTATTTCCTGTGGTTCCGCTACTGGCGAAATATTGGTCGGTGTTTGCATCATCAATTAGGATTTTATGGGATTTGAAAAATTCAATGGGTAAACATGGAATTTCGGTATAATGATTGGGGCGGGGGGAAGCTCTGCCCAATCCATCCACAAATTTCGCATACAACGGATTTTTCTGCATTTGAAAATCGAACATTTCCAAGGCGATGGTGTTAAACTCCGTTTCGGATGAGATTGAAAATATTTTTTCAAAAAATGCCACGTAATTGAGATTTTTTTTGTATCTTTGTAAGTTTAGATAATTTTCACAATGAATGCTTTTGCAAAGATACGATTTTTTTTCATAATCTCGCTTATTGGTGTGGTACTTTTTTCGTGTGATCCTAATGAAAAACTTCCTCCGGAAACATTTTTAGAATTTGTAAACTATCGGATTATCAACGATACAGCTATGAATTTGAAAGTGCGCTTTCAAAAGGGCAACGGTAACTTGGGTTTGGATGATCGTGATACAAATCCTCCTTTTGTTGGAAAATATAGAAACAACCTCTTTATTCATGTGTTAGACAAGCAGCCCGATGGTACATATGCTCCTATGCGGATACCAATTAACAATGAACTATGGGATACCATCATTTATTCCAACCGATTTCCGTTTTTAAACACTGATCCAAACTCCTCGGTAAGAGGTATGATAGATATCCCCATTCCTGGAGGAGATTTCGAACCTATGCAAAAACATAGTGAATTGGGTTGGGTTAAATTTGAAGTTTACTTATATGATCGCGATTTAATCCGAAGTAACACTGTCATTAGCCCCGAAATTCAGATTAAATGAGAAATCCGCAAGCCAAACGCCAATCTCAAATTATCACAATGATTGTTGTGGTGTTTGTGATCTTTTTTGCGCGGTTATTTTATCTGCAAATTATAGATACGAGTTCTCAAATATCCGCAAACAACAACGCTTTGCGAAATGTGACACAATATCCGGCGCGAGGTTTGATTTACGATAGAAACGGCAAATTATTGGTATATAACGAAGCGGTGTATGATTTGATGGTGATCCCCGGACAGGTGAAAGAGATGGATACGGTGGAGTTTTGCAAATTGATTGATATCTCAATAGAAGATTTTCGAAAAAACTTGAATAAAGCCAGACGTCATTCCAGATTTGCCCCTTCCGTATTTGAGAAGCAACTTTCGAGGGAAACTTACGGACAACTGCAAGAACGTTTGTTCAAATTTCGCGGATTTTACGTTCAACCGCGAAATTTACGAAAATACCCCAAGCCGGTAGCTGCACATGTGTTAGGCTATATTGGAGAGGTAGATGAAAGAACAATAGAAAATAATCCTTATTACAAATCGGGCGACTATATTGGAATGAGCGGTTTGGAGAGGTTTTACGAAGAGTATTTGCGAGGCTGGAAAGGCAATAAAGTTTTGTTGGTAGATGTTCACAATCGCGAAAAAGGAAGTTTCCGCAATGGACTGTATGACACTGCCTCTATTCCAGGATTATCGCTACAAAGCACATTAGATATAGATATTCAAGAACTTGCTGAACTTTTGATGCAAAACAAACGTGGTTCGGTTGTAGCCATAGAACCGGCAACCGGAGAGATTTTGGCATTTGTGAGTTCGCCGGGCTACGACCCAAATCTTTTGGTAGGACGCGTTCGCAGTGCGAATTTCCGCAAACTGAATAATGATCCGCAAAAACCGTTGTTTAACAGAGCGATTCAAGCTGAATATCCACCGGGTTCAACGTTCAAAATACCGCAAGGTTTGATAGCCATGCAACAAGGCGTAGTAACGGAACATTCCAGTTTTGCATGCGATCAATCGCAAGTGGGTTGTCACCCACACCCAACGGTGCGTAATATGCGTGATGCGGTAAAAGTCTCGTGTAATCCTTATTTTGTCAGTGCATTTCGACGAATAATTCAGCAAAACAAAGACCGAAATATTTTTATTGACAGCCGAATAGGTTTGGAACAGTGGAACAAAGATATTCGCAGTTTTGGTTTTGGCGAACGTTTGGAGATTGATCTTCCGCACTGTCGTCCGGGATTGATTCCAACGGTTGCATATTACGATCGTGTCTATGGCGAAAATCGTTGGGCGTTCAGCAATTTCCGTTCGGTGAGTATCGGGCAGGGTGAACTCGGAATCATTCCTTTACAAATGGCGAATTTGGCTGCAATCGTGGCTAATCGAGGTTATTATATTACGCCTCATCTTTGTCGAACACTCAATGATACGATTATTCCCAACAGAGATTTTATACAAAAACGCTATACAACGGTTGATCCGGAGCATTTTGAATCGGTAGTTTGGGGGATGTATGATGCTGTGCACGAACCTGGCGGAACAGCGCGTCGTGCACGGGTAGACGGCATTGCGGTTTGCGGAAAAACAGGAACCGTGCAAAATCCTCACGGTAAAAACCATGCTACATTCATTGCTTTTGCCCCCATGGATGAACCGAAAATAGCAATCGCTGTGTTCATTGAAAACAGCGGGTTTGGAGGTACTTGGGCTGCACCAATCGCCAGTTTGGTAATCGAAAAATATTTAACCGGAGAGGTAAAGCGAAAAGAATTAATGCAAGAAATGATAAATGCCGGTTTCATGACAACAAAAGGACATTAGAATGCGCGAAGACAAAGGATTCCTAAAAAACGTAGATGGCTGGCTCATCTTTATCTACCTGGTTTTGGTGATAGTCGGGTGGTTGAATATTTATGCAGCAGTTTATGATGAAAATCACAGCAGCATTTTCGATTTATCACAAAAATATGGCAAACAAATGCTGTTTATGATTGCAGGATTTGTTATCGCGATATTGATTTTACTAATAGATATGCGATTTTTCATGAATATGGCGTATGTGTTTTATGGGTTGTCAATTGTGCTGTTAATTGCTGTATTGGTAGTGGGGACAAGAGTTTCGGGTCAGCAAGCATGGTTTCAGATTGGCGGTTTTTCGTTTCAACCGGCCGAAATTATGAAGTTTGCAACCTGTTTAACTCTAGCGAAATACTTGAGTTCGAGCGGCGTGAATTTGAAAAATGCATCCGCGAAATTCGTATCATTGATCATTATATTTCTTCCAACAGTGTTCATCCTTTTGCAGCCCGACATGGGTTCTGCGTTAGTGTTTACTGCGTTTATTTTAGTGCTGTATCGCGAAGGATTACCGACTTGGTATGTGTGGGTTGGCTTTGCTGCTGTTGTGATTTTTGTGTTGGATTTGCTTGTGCCGTTTTGGGTACTGTTGGTTATTTTGGGTTTAGCAACAAGTGTGTTGATTTATTTGAATAAAAAGACGTTTAGAAATATTGCATCGGCAGTGCTGTTGTTTGTGGCTGCAGCGGGATTCGGCTATGTTGCCAATCATGCGTTTGAAAAACTCGAACCTCACCAAAAAGACCGAATCAATGTGCTTTTGGGCAAGGAAGTTGATTTGAAAGGTGTGGGCTATAATGTAAATCAATCCAAAATTGCTATTGGTTCGGGTGGATTTGCAGGCAAGGGCTATTTGCAAGGCACACAAACCAAATTCAATTTTGTGCCCGAACAAAGCACCGATTTCATTTTCTGCACAGTGGGCGAGGAGTGGGGTTTCATAGGTTCGACAATCATATTGGGATTGTTTTTGGTGCTGATTTTACGTATTGTGTTTCTGGCAGAACGACAGCGAAACACATTTGCTCGAATCTATGGCTATGGCGTGGCAGCGATTCTGTTTTTTCATGTGCTTGTGAATATTGGAATGGCTGTCGGACTACTACCCGTCATTGGAATTCCCTTGCCGTTCTTCAGCTACGGAGGATCGTCGCTTTGGGCGTTTACGTTGCTGTTATTCGTGTTCATAAAGCAAGATGCGTCACGAATTGCGTTTTAGATCAAAACCGTTTCGTATAAAAATGACACGTGCCTTTGTCGCCGTGTTTTTCGAAATAATTTTGATGATAATCCTCGGCGGGATAGAACTTTTTGATGGGTGTAACAACGGTTTTTATGTTGTGCCCTTTTGTTTTTAGAATGGCAATCAATTCCTGTGCAATGGCTTGCTCTTCGGGCGATTGGTAAAAAATTTCCGAACGATATTGTGAGCCGATATCAGGGCCTTGTCCATCGGCTTGAGTAGGGTCGTGAATTTCGAAAAACAATTTAGCCAATGTTTCATAACTTACAATCGTTGGGTCGTAAATAACCCTTACAACTTCGGCGTGTCCCGTTTCGCCTGTTTTGACTTGTTGATAGGTTGGATCTTCCGTGTGTCCGCCGGCATAGCCCGATACCACACTGATAACGCCATTTTGTTGTTGCAACAAATGTTCGACACCCCAAAAACATCCGCCCGCAAAAATAGCTTCCGCTTGATGATAATTGATTTTCATAATTGCATTTTTTGCAAAGGTACGATATTTTTCGTATCTTTGCAAAAAAAATTAAACATCATGTTAGGAACTTTTCAAAAACATCTCCAAGACGAACTCACTGCAATTGAAGCTGCAGGATTGTACAAAAAAGAACGTATCATCGTTACACCACAAACCGCTGAAATCAAAGTGAACAGCGGACAAGAAGTCTTAAATTTCTGTGCAAACAATTATCTTGGATTATCGAACAATCCAAAGTTAATTTCTGCTGCAAAAAAAGCGTTAGATGAACGCGGCTACGGCATGTCATCCGTGCGATTTATCTGTGGAACACAAGATTTGCACAAAACATTAGAAGCCAAAATTTCCGAGTTTTTCAAAATGGATGATGCAATTCTTTACGCAGCCTGTTTTGATGCCAATACCGGACTTTTCGAAACTTTGCTCGGCGAAGAAGATGCAATTATTTCAGACACGTTGAATCACGCTTCGATAATCGATGGCGTGCGTCTTTGTAAGGCCAAACGCTATCGTTATGCCAATGCGAATATGGAAGAATTGGAAAATTGCTTGAAAGAAGCACAAGCCCAACGTTACAGAATGATTGTAACCGATGGTGTGTTTTCGATGGATGGCAATGTTGCACCAATGGATAAAATTATCGCTTTGGCCGAAAAATACAATGCTTTGGTGATGGTTGACGAAAGTCATTCTGCCGGCGTGGTTGGTAATACAGGCCGTGGTGTGAGCGAACAATTCGATGCTTGGGGTAAAATAGACATCATCACCGGAACACTTGGAAAAGCTTTTGGTGGCGCGATTGGTGGTTTTACAACAGGAAAAAAAGAAATTATCGACATGCTTCGCCAACGCTCGCGTCCGTATTTGTTTTCTAATTCGATTCCGCCAATGGTGGCTGCTGCGGGAATAGAAATGTTTGACATGGTTGCATCAACCAACGAATTGCAAGACCGTTTGCACGAAAATACAGCCTATTTTTACGAAAAAATGACGGCAGCAGGGTTCGACATCAAACCCACGCAATCCGCGATCTGCGCGGTAATGCTTTATGATGCCAAACTTTCGCAACAGGTTGCTTCCAAACTTTTGGAAGAAGGTATTTATGTAATCGGATTTTTCTTTCCCGTTGTTCCGAAAGATCAGGCGCGTATTCGCGTGCAATTGTCTGCGGCGCACACACGTGAACACCTTGACAAGGCGATTGCGGCGTTTACGAAGGTGGGTAGGGAACTTGGAGTGATAAAATAGTTTGAACCATGATTTTATTAAGATTCACAGGATTACCTTAATTTTTAATTTACAGTTATTAATCTTGCTAATCTTATTAATCTTGTAAAAATCACGGTTCAGACAATTATTTCGAATCCTTTAACGAAACAGTTCGGTTAAACACCAGTCGTTCCGCTGTGCTATCCTTATCCGTTGTAAAATACCCCAAACGCTCAAACTGAAAATGATCCAACGGTTTTGTTGTTTTTACAAATGGTTCAACTTTGCAATTGGTGAGGGTTTGCAGAGAATTTGGATTAAGATTATCAATAAATGATTTTCCTTCTTCCACATTTTCGGGAGCGGCGACGGAAAACAATCTGTCGAACAATCGCACTTCTGCATCAACAGCGTGATTCGCAGAAACCCAATGTAAGGTTGCTTTCACTTTTCTGCCGTCAGGCGAACCACCGCCTTTGGTTTGCGGATCGTACGTACAGCGCAATTCAACAATATTTCCTTCAGCATCTTTGATAACTTCGTTGCACGTAATGTAATATGCATAACGCAAACGCACTTCAACACCGGGCGCCAAGCGGAAAAATTTCTTTTCCGGAATTTCCATAAAATCTTCACGCTCAATGTAAAGTTCGCGTGAAAACGGTACTTTGCGTGTACCTGCATCCGGATTTTCGGGATTGTTTATGGCGTCTAATTCCTCGGTTTGTCCTTCGGGATAGTTGGTAATTACGATTTTCAGAGGATTTAAAACTGCCATCACACGTTGCGCGGTTTGGTTCAAGTCTTCGCGAACGCACCATTCCAAAAGGCTTACATCAATCACATTGTCACGTTTCGATACACCAATTTTTTCGGCAAACAAACGTAACGATGCAGGTGTGTAACCTCTTCTGCGAAGTCCGCTAATTGTAGGCATTCGAGGATCATCCCAACCTGACACAAGATTTTCTTTCACGAGTTGCAACAACTTACGTTTGCTCATCACCGTATAATTAATATTGAGTCGCGCAAATTCGTATTGATGTGACGGAAAAATATTCAAAGTCTCGATAAACCAATCGTAGAGCGGTCGATGCACATCAAATTCTAACGTACAAATCGAGTGTGTAATTTTTTCTATGGAGTCGCTTTCCCCGTGTGCGTAGTCATACATGGGATAAATGCACCATGCATTGCCTGTGCGATGATGTTCGGCGTGTAAAATGCGATACATCACCGGATCGCGAAGTTGCATGTTGGGCGAAGCCATATCAATTTTTGCACGCAAAACTCTTGTACCATCAGGAAATTCGCCATTTTTCATACGTTCGAATAAATCCAAATTTTCTTCAACCGAACGATTTCTGTATGGGCTTTCCGTTCCCGGAGTTTGCGGTGTGCCGCGATAAATGCTCATTTGTTCTTGCGTAAGATCACATACAAAAGCTTTCCCATCTTTGATCAATTGTATGGCCCAATCGTAAAGTTGCTGAAAATAATCCGAAGCAAAATACTCGCCATCCCACTGAAAGCCAAGCCATTTCACGTCTTCGCGAATCGACTCAACATATTCGACTTCTTCTTTTGTAGGATTTGTATCATCAAAACGCAAATTGCATTTGCCACCATATTTGATTGCCAATCCGAAATTCAAGCAAATGGATTTAGCATGACCAATGTGCAAATAACCGTTAGGCTCAGGAGGAAAGCGAGTGTGAACGGTTTTGTGTTTGCCCGATTTTAAGTCGGCTTCGATGATTTCTTCTAAAAAATTTAGGGATTTTTCTTCCATTGTTTGCGATTTTTGAATTGCAAAGATACGAAAAAAAAACGAAACGTTGTTTCGTTTTTTGGATAAGGGTCAAAGATTAAAGACTTTTACCCTTTACCTTTCGCCTTTAATTTTACAGTGGCAGCGCCAACTTCGCCACCAAGTGGCGGATTCAATTTCTGAATTTCAACAACCACATTTGAAATCGCTGGAAATTCGCGAGCAATGGCGTCAATGATGCGTCTTGCAACGTGTTCCAAAAGATTCGATGGAATTTGCATTTCGGCTTTCACAATTTGATAAACGTCCAAATAACTTACTGTATCGGCAATATCATCGGAATATTCGGCTTTTACAGTGTCTACATCAAATGAGAGGTTGACACAAAACCGAGTCCCCACCACGCGCTCGGCTTCAAAACAGCCGTGGTGAGCAAAGAAGAGCATGTTATTTAGGGTAATTGTGGACATAGATTGTAGTGTAGTGACAATGCAAAAATACACATTTTTTTTGAAACAGCCAAAATTTTTTACTAAAAACGTTTTAACAAAAAACTTGTATATTTATGAAATTTTTCGTACTTTTGCATGTTAAATGCCAAGTGCAAGACTTAAGAAAAAGAAAAAAGCAACAAGAACAAAAAAACAAAAAATATGAAACACGCATACGTTTTTCCGGGCCAAGGCGCTCAATTTATTGGAATGGGAAAAGACCTCTACGAGCAACATTTGCAAGCAAAAGCGATGTTCGAAAAGGCGAATGAAATTTTGGAGTTTCGAATTACAGATTTGATGTTTTCGGGAACCGACGAGGATTTAAGACAAACCAAAGTGACGCAACCGGCCGTGTTTTTACACAGCGTGATTGCAGCAGCATGCTTGGAAAGTTTCAAACCCGATATGGTGGCCGGGCATTCGCTCGGTGAGTTTTCGGCGTTGGTGGCTACAAAAAGTTTGTCTTTTGCAGATGGCTTGCGTCTTGTGTACGCGCGTGCACGCGCTATGCAACACGCGTGTGAGATGCAACCGTCGACTATGGCAGCAATTCTTGGATTGGATGATGAAGTTGTGGAACAAATTTGCAAGGAAATTGCAAGTATGGGTGAAATCGTTGTGCCTGCCAATTACAACAGTCCGGGGCAATTGGTAATATCCGGAACAATCAAAGGTGTAGAAATCGCTTGCGAAAAATTGAAAGAAGCCGGAGCCAAACGCGCATTACCACTGAAAGTGGGTGGAGCATTTCACTCACCGTTGATGCAACCGGCAGCCGAAGAATTGCAAGCAGCAATTAATCAAACGGCTTTTCAAACGCCGATTTGTCCGATATACCAAAACGTGGATGCAAAACCACACACCGATCCGGAATCTATCAAAGCAAATCTGATTGCTCAACTCACAGCACCTGTGCGCTGGACGCAAATGGTGAAAAATATGCTCGCCGATGGTGCAACCGAATTCACCGAACTCGGACCCGGAAACGTGCTGACGGGATTGGTGGCAAAAATTAAAGGCTAAAATCTGAAATCTACGATCTTATTCTATTGACTTCGGTGAAGGGTCGTTTGTAATTACGTCCATTAGTGCGTCTACCGCCACTTCTGCATCAACGTCTTTTCGAACGATTTTTTTTCCTTTGTAAATTACAACTTTTCCGGGACCGGCACCCACATAGCCGTAATCCGCATCGGCCATTTCGCCGGGCCCATTAACAATACAGCCCATCACAGCAATTTTCAAGCCTTTGAGATGCTTGGTTCGACGTTTAACCTCTTGCAATACAGATTCGATGTCGTATTGCGTGCGTCCACACGACGGGCAAGCGATGTATTCAGCCGTAAACACACGGTTTCCACAAGATTGTAAAATGGCTTTTGCAACCGAAATTTCATTTTCCGGTTTTTCAGTCAGCGAAATGCGAATGGTATTTCCAATGCCATCAAGCAATAAACTTCCGATTCCGATTGCTGATTTAATTCGTCCATCTTCGCCATCGCCGGCTTCCGTAACACCCAAGTGAATGGGGTAATCAAAACCTTCCGCTTGCAATCGTGAAACCAATAAGCGCGTAGCATCCACCATCGTTTTTACATGACTCGCTTTCATTGAAAGCACCAAATTGTCAAAATTCAAATCGTGAATGATGCGTACAAATTCCATTGCCGATTCAACCATACCTTGTGGCGTGTTGCCGAACTTCATCGTGATGCGTTCCGACAACGAGCCGTGATTAACGCCCACGCGAATCACGGTTTTGTGCGTTTTGCAAATATCTAATAATGGGGAAATTTTTTCGATGATTTGTAGGGGCGAAAATTTTTTCGCCCCTACGGGAATGTAATTGCCGGGGTTTATACGAATTTTTTCAACAATGGCTGCAGCAATTTCTGCAGCTTTGGGCTGAAAATGAATATCTGCGACTAATGGAATAGTGTAACCTTGCTGAATAAGCGAGGATTTGATGTTTGCCAAATTTTCGGCTTCTTTCACGCCTTGCGCAGTAATGCGGACTATCTCACAGCCTTCGTCTGCCAAGCGTTTGCACTGTTCCACCGTGGCGAATGTATCCATCGTATCTGTATTCGTCATGGATTGTATGCGCACGGGAGCGTCGCCACCAAGTGTCAATGTGCCGATATGTAAAGTTCGTGTTTGGTACATGATGCAAAGATACGAAAAATTGTTAATAACTTGACAACTTATTAACAATTTAGCATTTTTTTTGAAAAAAATATACGAAAATCGAAAGTCGAGCGTTATATAGGTGAACGAAAAAACCAACAGTATGAAAAACGAACAACAAATCGTTGAAGCAAAAGAGAAAATTCAAAAAATACTATCGGCAGATACGGACACCTCTGTGAGAAAGCATGAAAAATTATTAGAAGTCAATGAAATTGTTGCTAAAAAAAATATGTATTAACTGGAATAAATGTACGAGGTTACAAACACTATTCAAAAAAAATGGGCGAGTTCATGCTGAGAAGCCCTACTCCAACGTCCGAAGCGACCTCCCACCTTCCGATTACAAAGTTACAACAAAACTTTGAAATCTCCAAATTTTATGAAAAATAATTTAATAATCAATAATTAAAACACTAAAACATTATGCTTACAAAAACCTACGGATCTGCCATTTATGGCGTGGATGCCATTACCATTACAGTAGAAACGAGTGTTGAACTCGGTGTGAATTTTTTAATGGTCGGATTACCCGACAGCGCTGTGAAAGAAAGCCAACAGCGCATCGAATCTGCACTTTCGCAAAACGGATTTCGATTTCCGGGAAAGAAGATTGTGATTAACATGGCGCCTGCCGATATTCGGAAAGAAGGATCTGCGTACGATTTGACGCTGGCTATCGGCATTTTGGCAGCATCGGAACAAATCAAAAATGATCATGTCGGCGATTATATTTTGATGGGCGAACTCTCGCTCGACGGCGGGTTACGTCCGATTAAAGGGGCTTTGCCGATTGCTATCGAAAGTTTACGACAAGGTTTTAAAGGTATTATTCTTCCGAAAGAAAACGCTGAAGAGGCTGCTATTGTTAGTTCTTTGAAGGTTTATGGGGCAAATCATATTCTGGATGTCATTCGTTTTTTCAATGGCGAGGAAAGTCTACAACCCACAGAAATCAATGCTCGCAAGGAATTTCAATACAGCGGTGTGAAGTATGCTTGGGATTTTTCCGATGTTCGCGGACAGGAAAATCTCAAACGAGCACTTGAAATCACTGCCGCAGGCGGACATAACGTGATTTTAATCGGACCGCCGGGCTCCGGAAAAACAATGTTAGCCAAACGTATGCCGTCCATTCTTCCACCAATGACCCTTCATGAAGCGTTGGAAACAACCAAAATTCACTCTGTAGCGGGCAAACTCGGATGCCAGCGCGGTTTGGTGTCGGCACGACCATTTCGTGCGCCACATCACACCATTTCGGACGTGGCTTTGGTGGGCGGTGGTTCGATTCCGCAACCGGGCGAAATTTCACTGGCACACAACGGTGTGCTGTTTTTGGACGAAATGCCGGAATTCAAACGGCAAGTGCTGGAAGTGTTGCGACAACCGATGGAAGACCGAATTGTAAGTATTTCCCGAGCACGAATGTCAATTGATTATCCGGCGAGTTTTATGCTTGTGGCGGCGATGAATCCTTGCCCTTGCGGGAATTACAATCACCCTTGGAAGCCTTGCACCTGCGCGCAAGGTATCGTAACAAAATACCTCAACAAAATCTCGGGACCACTTTTAGATCGAATGGATTTACATGTTGAAGTTACGCCTGTTGATGAAAACATCTTAAATTCGCCGAAATCGGGCGAAAGCAGTGCAAATATTCGCGAGCGTGTAATCGCAGCCCGACAAAAACAAGAAGAGCGATTTGCCGAAGATGCCGACATTCATTGCAACACACAAATGATGCCCAAACACCTTGTCGAATATTGCCAATTAAATGAAACCGGCAGAAACATTCTCAAACAAGCCATGCAAAAATTAGGATTAACGGCAAGAGCCTATGATCGAATTCTAAAGGTTTCACGCACGATTGCCGATTTGGAAGATAGTGCGGATATTCAAATTCACCATCTTTCGGAGGCCATCCATTTTCGCTCGCTGGATCGAGAGAATTGGGGAAAAAATTAAAAAATTTTGTTTTATAAACAATTTTTCAAATAAAACCCCGTATAACTCCCTTTGACTTTCACAATTTCCTCGGGAGTACCCGTAGCAATGATTTTTCCACCGCCTGCTCCACCTTCGGGACCAATGTCGATGATATAATCAGCCAGTTTAATCACATCCATATTGTGTTCAATAATCAGAACGGTGTTGCCTTTGTTCACCAATCTGTTCAACACATTCATAAGCACGTGAACATCTTCGAAGTGCAAGCCTGTTGTGGGTTCGTCAAGAATGTAAAGCGTTTTTCCGGTGTCTTTTTTCGATAATTCGGAAGCGAGTTTCACGCGCTGCGCTTCTCCGCCGGAAAGTGTGGTGGATTGCTGCCCGAGTGTGATATAGCCCAAACCCACGTCCTGCAAAGTTTTTATCTTGTGCAGAATGTGTGGAATATGTTCAAAAAATTCTACAGCTTGATCAATGTTCATATTGAGAACATCGTTAATCGAACGCCCTTTGTAGCGTACTTCAAGAGTTTCACGATTGTAGCGCTTGCCGTTGCACGCTTCGCAATGCACATGAACGGCAGGCAAAAAATTCATCTCAATCACTTTTACGCCTGCGCCGCCGCACTCTTCACAACGCCCGCCTTTCACGTTGAACGAAAATCGTCCTGGTAAATATCCGCGAATTTTGGCATCGGGTAGGGAAGCGTAGAGTTTGCGAATATCGTCGAAAACACCAATATACGTTACCGGATTTGAGCGAGGTGTGCGACCAATCGGCGACTGGTCAATTTCGATAACTTTGTCAATATTTTCTAAACCTTCGATACTTTTATAAGGTAAAGGTTTTTGTTCCGAACGGTAAAAATGTTTGCTCAAAATCGGGTGCAACGTTTCGTTAATGAGCGACGATTTTCCGCTTCCCGAAACGCCTGTTACGCAAACCATCATGCCTAAGGGCAATTCGAGAGTTACATTTTTTAGATTGTGTCCTGTTGCGCCTGTCAAAACGATTGTTTTGCCGTTTCCTTTTCGACGTGTTTTTGGTGTTTCAATTTGTTTTCGTCCGCTGAGGTAATCGCAAGTGAGCGTATGCGATTTCAAAATATCTTTTGGAGTGCCTTGTGCTACGATTTTTCCGCCGTTGATGCCTGCGCCTGGTCCCATATCTACCACGTGGTCTGCAGCCAAAATCATGTCTTTATCGTGCTCTACAACGATAACGGAATTGCCCACATCGCGCAGTTCTTTCAATGCTTTGATCAATCGCAAATTATCGCGTTGATGCAAACCAATACTCGGTTCATCTAAAATATATAACACCCCGACCAATTTTGACCCAATCTGCGTAGCCAACCGAATACGCTGAGATTCGCCACCCGAAAGACTTCCCGCCGAACGATTCAAGGTCAGATATTCAATCCCCACATCCAACAAAAAACCAATCCGTGTGCGAATTTCGCGAATAATTTCGTAAGCAATTTTTTGTTTTCTTGGTTCAATTTTTTTGTCGGTTTCGGCAATCCAATCGTGAAGTTGAACTAAATCCATATTGGCGAGTTCGGCAATATTTTTATCTCGGATTTTGAATTGCAACGACTCTTGTTTCAGACGTGCGCCGTGGCATTCCGGACATTCAACTTGATTGGTAAAATGACTGATCCATTTTTGAATAACAGCATTATCTTCGCCTTGATGTTCTTTGATAAAATTGACAATACCTTGAAATTCCAAATCCAATTTCGTAGTTACACCGAGATAGTCGTTTTTCTGATAAACCACTTCATCTGTGCCGTAGAGTAAGGCTTGCATGGCTTCTTTGGAGATGTTTTTTATCGGCGTGTCCAATGTGAATTTATAACGTTTTCCGATGGTTTCGATTTTATTAAAAATCCAGTTGTTTTTGTATTCGCCGATGGGTGTAATACCGCCTTGACGAATACTCAACTTATCGTTCGGAATCACTTTATTCATTGCGATTTCAGTGATGACACCAAGTCCGTTGCAGCGTGGACAAGCGCCGTAAGGTGAGTTGAACGAAAAGGTGTTGGGTTCCGGTTCGTCGTAAGAAATTCCGGTGGTTGGACACATCAAATGTTTGCTGAAATGTTTGTATGCATCATTACTCGTATCTAAAACTCCAATCACACCTTTTCCGTGTTTCATCGCCGTTTGCACGGATTGCGCAACACGAGTTTTGCTCGTATTATTGATGATAATTTTATCAATGACTATATCAATATCGTGCGTTTTGTAGCGATCGAGCATCATACCCGGTTCAATGTTCACGATTTTTCCATCCACACGTGCTTTCAAAAAACCCAAACGTTGCATTTGCTCGAAATTTTCGCGATAATGGCCTTTCCGACCTTTCACCACCGGTGCAAGAATGATGATGTCCTTGTTTTTATAAGTGTCGAGAAGCAAATCCACAATTTGTGCTTCGGTGTATTTCACCATTTTTTCGCCCGTGTTGCACGAATAGGCGTCTGCTACACGCGCATAAAGCAATCGCAGAAAATCGTAGATTTCTGTAATTGTGCCCACAGTTGAACGCGGATTTCGTCCAACCGTTTTTTGTTCGATGGAAATCACCGGACTCAACCCATTAATTTTATCCACTTCTGGACGTTCAAGATTACCGATAAATTGTCGTGCGTACGCCGAAAATGTTTCCATATAGCGTCGCTGCCCTTCGGCATAAATTGTATCAAATGCCAACGATGATTTTCCGCTTCCGCTCAGACCCGTAATTACAACAAGTTTGTCGCGAGGAATAGACAGGTCGATGTTTTGCAGATTGTGGACTTTTGCACCAAATATATCTAATTGTTCGGACGATTTCATACTGCAAAGATACGAAAAATTCAGGACATAAAAAACCGCCTCAATTGAGGCGGTTTTTCGTTACAGTTTAAAACAGATTATGGCAGGGTTCTAAATTGCCTGGCTTCTCCATAAGTTGTTCCTGCTGCGCTTGTTCGCGAATACGCTCTCACAAAATATATTGTGTTGCGTGCGAATTCCGAAGACTCGTCGTTGTCAGGAGCGGGACCATGCGCCCTGCGAGAAAACTCAGGATATTCTTTATTGTCATTCTCTATAGCATATGTTCTCACAATGGCTACAAATCCTTCGTCAAGAGCAATCTCAAAACCTCTGGCTCTTAATTCTTTAGGGTTGAGTATTGTATCGCCAGCAATTTCGAGACGTGCAGCAAAAGTAGCTGACGTTCCGGTTATATTACTAACTGTCGTAATACCTGGAACAAGATCAGTGTGACCAGGTCTAAAAAGCAAGTCTAGGTTTTCAAGATTATCTTTTTTGCAAGATACCATAAGTGCTAAACTTACCACGGCTAAACTTGCAATCCAAATTATTTTTTTCATAATGTTTGTTTTTTTAAGTTGATAATAATAGATTAAAAAATAGCATCTCCTTCAAAAGGATTGTTATCAGCATCAGTAATAAGCGGATTGTTATTAAGCTCTATTTGCGGAATTTGGTAAATATATCTCCAATTGGTTCCTGATGCTCTCACGCGCTCCAAATGGTTATTATGCGGTGTGGTATAGCCTCTGTCTACAGCTTTTTTCAGACGGCGATAGTCGTAGAAAATAA
>JAIRRI010000150.1 GCA_031256055.1 Bacteroidales bacterium | reverse complement strand
GACCTCGGGAAACCACGCCACACACATATTGTAACGATTGTCGCACATCAAGAAGCAATTGATTATCTCCACAAAAACATCCCTTCGCGCGATTTCACACTTTGGGTGGGTGCGATTGATGAAGAATTAACCTCGCAATCCTATATTGTTCCCGGATTGGGCGATGCAGGAGATTTGGCGTTTGGGCCGAAAATGCAGAATTAATTTATGTGCGTAGGAGCGGAAAATTTTCCGCTCCTACAAAAAATTGATAAATTTGGTAAAATCAAAATTTTTTCGTACCTTTGCAGGCTAAAATAAACAAAAAAACCATTTAAAACTATGCAAAATAAAGGAGCTATCAGACTTTTTGCAATCATTTTTGCTTTAATTTGTGTGTATCAATTGTCGTTTACGATTGTTACACGAAATGTAGAACGAAGAGCCGTTATCTACGCCACATCGCTTGCCGTTCAAGCCGAAGCACACGACCTCGCTGCAGGTGATCCCGTTCGCGAACGTTTTCTTTTTGATTCGTTATCAGCCGTTAGATTTCAGTATTATCTGGATTCTGTAGCCAACGAAACTGTTTTCAACATCGGAATTCGCCGATATTCGTTCAGGGAAGCAAAAGAGCGCGAAATTAACCTTGGTCTCGACCTTCGCGGAGGTATGAACGTGATGATGGAAGTGTCTACAATGGATGTTGTGAGGGCTTTGGCCGGACATAGCACAGATCCGTTGTTTACAACCGTTATGGAACGCGCCATCGAAAAAAACAAGGTTACGCCAAACACCGATTTCGTAACGATGTTTGCGCAAGCGTGGAACGAAACCGATCCAAATGCTAAAATGGCTGCGATTTTCAGTTGGGAAATGAAGTCCATCAACGCCAACTCGACTAACGATGAGGTAATTAGAGCCATTCGTGAAGAAACACGCGGAGCCTTTGATAGAACATTCCAAATCTTGCGTCAGCGTATTGACAAATTCGGTGTAGCACAACCCAATATTCAAAAATTAACGAGAACAGAACGTATTCTCATTGAACTTCCTGGTGTGAAAGAACCCGAGCGTGTTCGTAGACTTTTACAAGGAACTGCGCAACTCGAATTTTGGGAAACATTTATGTTCTCTGAAATTGCACAAAACTTGATAGATGCTAATGAATTTTTGGCTTCACTTTCTGCACGAGATTCGGAAATTGATGACTTGATTGGTATCGAAATTAAGGAAACTCCGGAAAAATCTGAAGGAGACGACTTTGCTGGTCTTCTCGGTGAAGAATCCGGTATGATGGATGACCAAAATTTGACCAGCGAAGAATGGCGCAGAAGAAATCCACTGTTTACAGTACTTATACCGGAATTAGGTAATGAATATGAGCGTGGAAAATCGCCTGTGGCGGGCTATGCCTTGGCAAAAGATATTCCGGCCGTGAATGCTCTTTTGGAAAAAGCAGCGAGCAGATTGCCACGCAACGTTCGATTTGTTTGGTCGGCACAACCTATTGCGCCTAAAACTGACTTGTACAGCCTTATTGCTCTAAAAATAAATACTCGTGATGGACGTGCTCCGCTCACGGGTGAAGTGATTACTGATGCTCGTCAAGACTTTAGTCAAAACGGTGGGGTAGAAGTTACGATGGCAATGAACAGTGAAGGTGCGAAAATTTGGAAAAACCTCACAGGTGCCAATATTGGACGTTCTATTGCCGTAGTTTTGGATGACTATGCGTATTCTTGGCCAAACGTAAACCAAGAAATTTCCGGCGGACGTTCACAAATCACAGGCGGCTTCTCCGTTGAAGAAGGAAAAGACTTGGCCAATATTCTGAAAGCCGGTAAACTTCCCGCACCTGCACGAATTGTGCAAGAAGCGGTGGTTGGTCCTTCGCTTGGAGCGCAAGCCATTCGTTCAGGTTTCATATCATTTATTGTAGCGTTTATCATCGTTTTAATGTATATGTTGTTTTTCTACAACAAAGCGGGAATCGTGGCAAACGTAGCATTGATCACTAACGTATTTTTCTTGTTTGGTGTTTTGGCTTCGCTTGGCGCAGTGCTTACCCTGCCGGGAATTGCGGGTATAGTCCTCACGCTGGCGATGGCCATTGATGCGAATGTGATTATTTATGAACGTATCAAAGAAGAACTTCGATCCGGAAAAGGCGTACGATTGGCGATTGCAGATGGTTACAAGGCGTCGTATTCTGCGATTTTAGATAGTAATATCACAACGATGTTAACCGCAATTGTACTTTATACATTCGGAACAGGCCCAATTCAAGGGTTTGCAACGATTTTGATTATTGGTATCTGTACATCATTGTTCACGGCAATTTTCATCACGCGTTTGGTGATTACGTGGATGCTTGATAGAAACATGGAAGTGACGTTCGACAATGGTATTGTAAGAAATTTCTTGCAAAATACCAATTTCGACATTTTGGGCTTGCGCAAGTATTCATACTATATTGCAGGAGCGTTGTTGATAGCGTCACTTGTTTCACTTTCTACACGCGGTTTGAACTTGGGTATCGATTTCCAAGGCGGACGTACTTATGTGGTTCGTTTTGACCAAAACGTGAATACACAAGAGGTTCGAGATGCGCTCACAGCCGAATTCGGCGAAGCTCCCGAGGTGAAAACATTCGGCCCCTCCAACCAAATAAAAATCACCACCAAATTCATGGTAAACGAAGTCGGTATGGATGTGGAAGAAATCGTTTCAAGTAAGGTTTTCCAAGGTGTAAAAGGATTCTTCAAAGAACCGATTTCTTTGGAAGATTTCAGAGCCGAATATCCCGGAAAAATGCTTGGACAAATGAGTTCCGAAATGGTTGGACCCACGATGGCAACTGATATCATGCGCGCAGCTATAATTGCAATTATTATTGCTCTTTTGGTCAACTTTATGTATATCGCCATTCGATTTAGAAAATGGCAGTTTGGTTTGGGCGCAACGGCTGCGCTGCTCTACAATGCAGTGATTGCTTTGGGTGTTTTCTCGATGTTCTACAGCATTATGCCGTTTTCGATGGAAATTGACCAAGCCTTTATTGCAGCGATTTTAACGGTAATCGGTTATGCGCTTAACGATACGATTATTATCTTTGACCGTATCCGTGAAAACATAGGGCTGTATCCGAAACAACCGTTGAAACAACAGATGAATAACGCGTTCAACAGCACTTTATCGAGAACGTTCAACACGTCAATGTCCACAATTTTGGTGTTGATGATGATTTTCATTTTCGGAGGTGAAGTTATTCGCGGGTTCACGTTTGCGTTGATGTTCGGTGTTGTGATAGGAACGCTTTCAACGTGGTTCATTTCTTCGCCGATTGCATATGATACGATCGAACGTTTGACGCGGAAGAAAAAATAGTCTTTACAAAAAGGATTAGACGAAAAAAGCGAAATGTTTTTTCATTTCGCTTTTTTTTT
>JAIRRI010000129.1 GCA_031256055.1 Bacteroidales bacterium | reverse complement strand
TATAGCATCTTTCGTACGTTGCGAAACAAATTTGGTATGTGTAAAAACGGAATCCATACAAAAAGATTCCACCATCATTTTACTATCTACGCAAAATAATTTTTCCCAAGCCATACTCACGACTTTGTCGTATAAATCGTCTTGCGTTTTGATTTGAAAATCCACCAAAGGTTTCAAAATCGCCAATGCCGTACGGCATTCATAATTAGCACGGTACATCACTTTTTGATCGCCCTCGAACATCACGGCACGATTTCCTATTTCGATATTGGTAGCACCCAAATCGGCTAATTCCTCAGCCAAAATGGGCTCTAATCCTTTCATTGTTTTTGCGGTTAACTTCATTCTTTAAAATTACTTTATTCTGCAAAGATACAAAAAAATGTTGAATTGTTGAGTTGTTTAGTGCATTTCGTTTTTTTTTCGTATCTTTGTAGTCTAAAAATCAAAACGCAAAATGCTCCCAAAATTATTGCATAACCATTCCGACACCAACTTTTTCCTTCTCGCAGGACCTTGTGTGATTGAAAATGAGACTATGCCGTTTGATATTGCCGAACGGATTTCGAAAATTTGCAAACGATTAGACATTCCGTTTGTGTTCAAAGCCTCATATCGCAAGGCTAATCGCTCGAAATTATGTTCGTTTACGGGTATCGGTGATTTGGAAGGTTTGAAAATTTTGCGCGATATTCGCAAACAGTTTGAAACTCCTGTTGTTACCGATATTCATTCTACCGAAGAAGCCGAAACTGCTGCCGAATATGTAGATATTTTGCAGATTCCAGCGTTTTTGTGCCGTCAAACGGAATTGTTGATTGCTGCAGCGAAAACAGGACGTTGTGTGAATGTCAAAAAAGGACAGTTTCTTTCGCCTGAGGCGATGAGATTTGCTGTGGAAAAAATCAAACAAGCAGGAAACTACGATGTTATGCTCACCGAACGCGGTACAACGTTTGGCTATCAAGATTTGGTAGTTGATTTTCGGAGTATTCCGATTATGCAAAAAAACGAAGTACCTGTAATTGTAGATATTACACACTCACTGCAACAACCCAATCAAACCGGCGGCGTTACAGGTGGACAGCCTGAAATGATTGAAACCATAGCAAAAGCAGCCGTTGCCGTGGGAGTTGACGGGTTATTTATTGAAACCCATCCCAATCCAAAGCAAGCCCTTTCAGACGGCGCAAATATGCTTGAATTGGATTTGTTAGAAGACCTTTTGGAAAAATTGATTAGAATTCGAAAAAGCCTTTAATATGAAACGTTTACCCATCATTATTATTTTAATGAGTGTTTTGATTTCGTGCAAAACATCTAAAACTATTGTTACTCCATACAAAGTTATGCCGATTACGGAAAAATCGAGTACAATCACTTCAACAGGAGTTTTTTACGCTTTACCTCGTCAAAACGTGGAAGTGGATATTTTAGTTCGAAAACAGGAGTTTATCAAAGGTCCATACGCTGAATTTGCAGAACAACTTTTGGGAATAAAAAATGTGATTAAAGAAAATAATAGCATTTATAGCATTGAAAATGTGTCTATTTCACAGAAATCCGAAGTTGATCCCAATCAAATTTATTTTGTTCAATTCAACGATTCAAAATTGGCTTTAGAGTATGAAAGCGGATTGATTTTAAGCGGTGTTAACACTTCAAGAAACGAATTTTCCGAACAAAATAATAGAACTCATCCGCAACAAGTCGTTCAAACGGTGAGAACAACAAATCGTCCATTAATTCCAATGTTTAATTTGGTCGAACGAACCGATACCGTATTTTTCAATCAAATGGTCGATACGCAACTCGTTCAGCGTTACAATATTCGTACAGTAAAAACCGAAAAAACGCCTCGTCAAAAAGCGGAGGAAATTGTAGAGCAAATTGCTAAAATTCGCGAGGATAGAAATAGACTTTTGACAGGTTTTCAGGAAGTTAACTATGAAGCCGCAGCAATCAAATATATGAACGAGGAGTTCAATCGTATGGAAGACGAGTACATTCTGTTGTTTATCGGCACAACGAAAGTATCTTACGAAACGGCGCATTTCGATTTTTTGCCTGAAAACAAGGATAGTTTGAGTATTGAATTGGCAAGATTTTCAACAAGTTTAGGTTTATTAAACTCGGATACGTGGGTATCAGACGGCAAAAAAGTTACATTGAATATTACATTGGACGATAATATTCTTACCTACATAGAACGATTTTCCCAAAACATCAAATTGTCAAAAAACGGATTTTATTATAGCATTCCAAGTTTGGCTTTAGTAAAAATAATGCTTGACGATCAAGTCATTTACTCCACTCAAATGCCTTTTAGCCAATTTGGAACTACACAATCGCTTGCACCGGATTTGTTGCAAATTGATTTTTCGCCGCAAACGGGGGAAATTCGGAGTGTTCGAACCATAGAATAGTAATTAACCACAAAGGACGCAGAGAAACACAAATGGAACATAATATATAACCTTTGCGTTTCTCTGTGTTCTCTGTGGTTAAAATAATTAGGTATAACTCTTAAACGTTCCGTCGGTAAAAAACACGATAATTCTTTCGATATCAGAATTTTGATTAGAGTCTCGTTTGGTTGCAGGCGGGATTTTTTCGTGTTCTTCAACAAGAGTTGGTGGTGAGAATGAAGCTGCTGGCGCGGACTTGTAGTCCGTGTCAAATTCAGTTGGCTTTGGTACAGACGTAGACGTCCGAACCAGCGGTAAATCTGTATCAACAATTTCGTTATTCCACTCAAATTCAGGTATTTTAGAGTTTAATTTCGGCTCTTGTAGCGATGGTGGGGTGGGGGCGGACTTTTCAAGGCTAAACATCTGATTTTTGCCTGTAAGCAGCCATTCGGCATTAATTTCGGGGAAACGATTGAGGGTTTTCACCACAAAATCCAAACTTGGATTGTTTCGTCGAGCCAAAATATGAGACATACTTGAGCGTTGAATTCCGATCGCATCTGCGAACTGAGTTGGGGTCAAATTTTGAGTTTTTAAAATTAACTCGATTCGGTTGATCATTATTTACAAAAGTGAATTTTATTTACAATCTACAAAAACTAATTATTTATTTTTGTAAAATTACAAAAAGTTACAAAAATAAACAAATTATTATTTGAATACTTATCAACAATTACTTTAATAATATATATAAATATACTGTTTTTCAACCACTTTAGAGTTTAATAATTTATTTGTATAGTTTGTTTATTAAAACCTATTTTTATTGACTTAAAGCCTTAAATAAAGTCAATAACATACTGATTTTTAAAATATTAAATATTAAAAAGTGTAATTATTGTTTTATATTTGTTAGTTTACAATGTTAACTTTGTAAATTATTAAAAATTTTACAATTCTATGTTGATTTTGTGTGTTTATTTTTGTAACCGATATTTTGTGTTTACAAAAATAAAATGAGTTCGAAAAAAATCAAGTCAGATAAATTTGAGATTTGAGCGTCGTTTTTCAAAAAAACATCTACGAGGTTTAAATGAAAAAAAATCGTTTAATTAAAGGCAAATTTTGAGAAATGTCTAAGCCAAGATTCTTACAAGATTTTAAGCATGGACAGGATTACTTAAAAAACAGAAATAAATCCCAACCATCTTGTAAATCTTAATAAAATCATGGTTCTGACTATTTCCTTCGCCCAAAATGATAAGCAATATAAAAATTGACAAAAAAGAAATTTTTATTATTATGCGCCATCATCGGAACAGGAATGGGAAATACATCAATCATCGCACCAACTTCAAGAGCACTCACCCGCTCCTGATAGTTTCCAAAATCGAAGTTAAAGCCAAATCTGCCATAAACTCCGGGATAAGGACGAAGGTTGAACAATCCTTTAAACATAGGCCCCATGCCATTTATGAACTGATTGTCGGGATGTTCAACTGGGTCATATCTTTCCACTCGAGTATTAATAAAATGACCATTCTCATTTGAATCCTCAAACCAAATACTTAAATATTGAGGAATCGCCAATCCTAAAACGGCACCGACCGAAACAGTATAATCTACTTGAATACCGCCCCAATAGGGCTTTTCATTAAGTGTGCGTTGTGTACCAAGACCATACCGAAAGGCATATAGTTGATTTAGACCACCTTCAATATACCTTCGAGGCGAACCGACCCAATTCCATCCCGGGCTTCTTATCGCTTTCGGGTGCCTGAGTTGAAGAAATTCAAACTCTTGAAAATTGTACTTATAAATAGAGCGTATTTTCCCATAGCGATAACCAAAGCCGAAACCATTGCCATGAATTTGTCCAAAAAACGAATGTTGGTTATAGAGTTTCAATTCCGTGTCGGGAATTAAATCCTCTATCACTTCAACCTGCGAAAAGGCGGACAAGGCAGGAAAAAGCAAGGCTACAAAAGCATATCGAAGTGGTCGACACATCTCAGATTAATAAGGCAAACGCTCGTATTTGTTGGATTTGTTGCCGTAAGCCGGACAAGATGCTTTTTTCTTTGATGCACAAGAAAAACCTAACGAGCAGACAATCAGCATTAACACAGCGATTTTAAGAATTTTTTTCATAATTGTTAAAAAATATTTGGACAAAGTTACGAAAAATTTTGTAATTTTACAAAAAAATTATACTATGGCTGTTAATATCGAACCTTCTTGGCTCTCTGTTTTGGCTCCTGAATTTGAGCAAAACTACATGACTTCGTTGCGAAATTTCTTGCAAAACGAACAACGTCAATCTGTTACTTACCCACCAAACAAATTGATTTTTAATGCGTTTAATCTCACTCCTTTTCACGATGTAAAAGTGGTGATTTTGGGGCAAGATCCGTATCATGGCATCGGACAAGCACATGGATTGTGCTTTTCAGTTCCGGATGGTGTGTTTTTTCCACCGTCGTTACGAAATATTTTTCAAGAAATTTCGAGTGATTTGAACGTTCCTGTGCCAACTTCAGGAAATTTGGAGCGCTGGGCAAAGCAAGGTGTGTTTTTATTGAATACTACATTGACCGTTCGTGCGCATACCCCCCTATCCCATCAAAACCAAGGCTGGGAGCAGTTTACAGACGTTGTTATTCGGAAACTTTCCGACGAGCTCGAGCATTTGGTATTCATGCTTTGGGGCAGTCATGCACAATCGAAAGAGCGTTTGATTGATACGTCGAAACACTTGATTTTAAAGACGGTTCACCCCTCCCCGCTTTCTGCGCATCGCGGATTTTTCGGAAGTAAACATTTTTCGAAATGTAATGCGTATTTGCAAGAAAACGACGTTACACCTATTGTTTGGGGATAAAAAAAAGGGCGAGGCATGCCTCGCCCCTACATGTGACCTATTTTATTCCTCTTCCTTACCTATTCCTTTCATGATACCGACTTTCGAATTTCGGATAAAATTTACGATTTCGTCGCGTTCGGGAGTTTTGGGCAGTTCTTTTTCGATCAATTCAAGTGCGTTACTCACACTCAAATCTTTCAAATAAATATAACGATAAATTTCTTGAATTTGTCTGATTTGCTCTTCTGTATATTTGCGTCTGCTTAAGCCTACAGAATTTATTCCAACATACGAAATCGGTTCTCGAGCTGCTTTGGTAAATGGCGGAATATCTTTGCGAATGAGCGACCCGCCTGCGATGTAAGTGTGCGAACCTATGTGCATGAACTGCTGAACGGCACAAAATCCGCCCAAAATTGCCCAATCATCGACAATGCAGTGTCCCGAAAGCGACGCATTATTAACTAAAATACAATTATCTCCAATAATCGAATCATGTCCAACATGAACGTATGCCATAATCAAACAATTCTTTCCAATACGAGTCTCCCAGTTTGCTACCGTTCCGCGATTGATCGTTACACATTCGCGAATGGTGGTGTTGTCGCCGATTACAGCAGTAGTTTCCTCGCCAACGAATTTCAAATCTTGCGGAACAGCTGAAATCACAGCACCCGGAAAAATTTTACAGTTTTTTCCGATACGAGCACCTTCCATGATTACAGCATTAGGCCCAATCCACGTGCCTTCACCGATTTCTACATTTTTATGGATCGTTGCAAACGGCTCGATAATCACGCCTTCCGCAATTTTTGCTTCCGGACTTACATGGGTTAACGGATGATACATAACTACTCTGTTATTGGTTGTTTTTTTGCTAATTGGGCTAACATTTCGGCTTCGCAAGTAATTTGACTTCCAACGTAAGCTGTTCCTTTCATGTTCACCAACCCTCTGCGAATCGGCGAAAGTAGTTCTAATTTGAACACCAATGTATCTCCAGGAACCACTTTTTGGCGGAATTTTACGTTATCAATTTTCATGAAAAATGTCAGATAATTTTCCGGATCCGGAACGCTGCTTAGTGCTAAAATTCCTCCACATTGTGCCATCGCCTCAACTTGCAAAACACCAGGCATAACAGGATTTTCCGGAAAATGTCCGTTAAAAAACTCTTCGTTCATCGTTACATTTTTCACTCCGATAACATGCGATTCGCTCATCTCCATAATTTTATCAACCAATAGGAATGGCGGGCGATGTGGGATTTTACTTTTGATACCTTCAATATCATATAACGGCGTAGCATTCAAATCAATTTTCGGAACATCTTTCGTAGCAATTTCTTCCAACATTCTTTGACGACTGACTTTTGCAAACTCCACATTGGCGCGATGTCCGGGACGGTGAGCAATCACATGACCTTTCATTCGTGTGCCGACCAACGTCATGTCGCCAATCAAATCCAGCAATTTGTGACGAGCAGGTTCATTTTTGAAACGCAATTCAACATTATTCAAAATTCCCAAATCCTCGATAACTTTAAGGTTCGGCTTATTAAAAAACTTCGCCAAACGTTCGTTTTCTTCAGGAGAAATGGTTTTTTCGACAAACACAATCGCGTTATCCAAATCACCACCTTTCACTAGATTATGTTTTACTAGCTGTTCCAATTCGTGTAAAAACACAAAGGTTCTGCATGGTGCCACTTCCGCTTCAAAATTCGCCAAATCGTGCAACGACGCCAATTGCAACGGCAAAACATCCATGTTATAATCAATCAAAACCGTATATTTCGTGCCACTGCTGCTTACAACCATTTCCTCTACTTTTGTAGGCTTATCCACGTATGCCAAATGTTTCGGAACTTCATAATATACGCGGTCTTCCTCTTGTTCAACTGTGCCAACTTCGGCAATGGCTATAACAATAAGCAACGCACATCCGTCTAAAATCGGCCTTTCCACGTTGTCAAC
>JAIRRI010000073.1 GCA_031256055.1 Bacteroidales bacterium | reverse complement strand
CATTTGTAGAATTAGGTGTTTTTTTGAATGAACAATTACGTTCTGAAAATGCCGAATTTGCAGATGTTTTAATTCGTGCAAGTCAAGAAAATCCATGGTTCCCAGATGAGAACATTCGGTTTGCTTTGAAGGCTGTGGTAGAAGATTTAAATGAAAAAAATCTGGATAATTGGACGACACATTATCCGTTTTTACAACACGTAGAGACGCACGGCCGTGCGTCTCTACAAAAAACCATTGCCGTTGTTATGGCAGGAAATCTGCCATTGGTAGGTTTTAGGGATTTTTTGGCGGTGTTGGTTTCGGGACATAAAATTCTGTGTAAATTATCGTCGAAAGATACTGTTTTGTTGCGTTATTTGGTAGAAAAATTAATTGATATTGAGCCCAAATTTTCCGAATGGATTTGTTTCGAAAACCATGTAATTAAAGGATTTGATGCCGTAATTGCAACAGGAGGACATCATGCCATCAGACATTTTTACGAGTATTTCCAAAAATATCCGCATATTATTCGCGGACATCGCAACAGTTGTGCAATCTTGGATGGTACAGAAAACACGGATGAATTGCGAGGTTTGTTTGAGGATATGTTTCGATATTTTGGTTTAGGTTGTCGCAATGTGACAAAATTGTTTGTACCGAAAAACTATGACTTTCAACCTTTAATAGAGGCTGTTCAAAGCCAAAGAGAATTGGTTCAAAGTTTGGAACAGCATCATTTGTACCAGAACAATTATCAGTATCAAATGGTGGTTTCAGCGCTGAATGCGCTGAAAATCATTAATGCAGGCGTATTCACATTAATTGAAAATTCGGCTTTAACTCCGCCGATTTCTGTGGTTCATTACGAATACTACTCGGATTTAACAGATGTTCGGCACATTTTAGAAACACAGAAAAATCAATTACAATGCATCGTTTCGCACACTGACATCCCATTCGGACAGGCTCAAAAACCAAGCCTTTTCGATTATGCCGATGGTGTAGATACGATGGCATTTTTGAACGATATAGCAAAAACATAAAAACATGAATATTCCACTCGCAGAACAATTGCGTCCTAAGCATTTAGAGGATTACATCGGTCAAAAACATTTGGTCGGTGAAGGCGCTGTGTTGCGCAAAGCAATTGATTTGGGACGAATTCCGTCGATGATTCTTTGGGGACCTCCGGGCGTTGGAAAAACGACGTTGGCATTACTGATTTCGCAACATCTTAAACAACCATTTTACTCGCTAAGTGCAATCAATTCCGGTGTGAAAGATGTGCGAGATGTGATTGATCGAGCCAAACACAGTTTCAATTCGATTTTGTTTATTGATGAAATTCATCGGTTCAATAAATCGCAACAAGATTCGCTGTTGAGTGCGGTGGAAAAAGGTATTGTGACGTTGATTGGTGCAACAACCGAAAACCCATCGTTTGAAGTGATTTCGCCACTTTTGTCGAGATGTCAGGTTTATATTTTGAAAAATTTGACAGAGGAGGAACTGCGTCAATTATTGGATACCGCAGTTTTACATTACAAAACTGTTGAGAAAAAAAATGTTGTGCTTTTAGAAACCGAAGCATTGATGCGGATTTCGGGTGGTGATGCGCGAAAAATGTTGAATGCTTTGGAAATTGTGGTGGCTTCACAATCGTCAAAAAATGATGAGATCGAAATCACCAATGTTCTGGTTTTAGATAGCATTCAGCAGAATTTGGCACTCTACGATAAGTCGGGCGAAATGCACTACGATGTGATTTCCGCATTCATCAAATCCATTCGCGGAAGCGATCCGAATGCAGCGGTGTATTACTTGGCACGCATGATTGAAGCAGGTGAGGATCCGAAATTTATCGCTCGACGACTGTTGATTTTGGCTTCCGAGGATATCGGAAATGCTAATCCAAACGCGATTTTGCTTGCGAATGCATGCTTCGAATCTGTGAACAAAATCGGTTATCCCGAATGCCGAATTCCGCTTTCGCAAACCACGATTTATTTAGCCACATCGCCCAAAAGCAATGCGTCGTACTTAGCGATTGACAAGGCTTTGGACTTAGTTCGAAAAACAGGCGATTTACCTGTTCCGTTGCCAATTCGTAATGCGCCAACTAAACTCATGAAAGACATCGGTTATGGTAAAGATTACAAATATGCACACGATTTTGAAGGTAATTTCGCACATCAAGAATTTCTACCCGACGCTATTTTGGAAACAAAAATTTACGAACCACAAAACAATGCTCGTGAAAAAGAATTGCGTGCTTGGCTGAAATCGCTTTGGGGCGAAAAATACGATTATTGACATTCTTAAAACTGTAAAAATGACCAAAATTTCTTAAAAAGTGTTGAAAATTTTGTCAATTCAAAAAAATATTGTAACTTTGTATCGGTTTTGTAAGGCATGGGCTTACAAGTAAAGCATATCCACCGCCAACCCTTCTGGGTGCCTCCAAGTAGAGAAGTCAATGATTTATTTCTTTGACTTCTTTTTTTGTGTTATTCCAAAAGAGGTAAGCAGCAGCGTTTTTTTTCGCTCTTTCCATTTGGTTAGAATAACAACTCTGTAATGTTCATTTTCTATAAGAATTCTGAAATCAAGTCTTGTCTTTTTGAGTGTTCCTAATTGAAAAGCCATTGGAATAAACTCCTCAACTTCAAAACCAAGTTTTTGGATTTCTTTTTCATGTTTTTCGATGATATGCTTTAATCCGTAGCCACGATTATTTTCATCGTTTTTACCCCAAACAATATCTACAAAACCTGTTTCTTGTCGATGCAATGCTTTTAGACATTCGCCGTTTTTTTTCTTTTTTAGAAAAAGGATTGCGTCTTTGGGTTTGTTTTTGAATTGAGCGTAAATAGGTCCAAATTCGCCGATTTTAACTTCTTTTTTCATAATTTTAGTATTTTTGTTCACCTATATAACGCTTAACTTTCGATTTTCGTATATTTTAAATGTTAAAGTTTTTTAACATTTTGTTCAAAATAATGAAAATCACAAGAATAAATTTTCAACAAATTATTAACAATACAAAAATGACACAGACAACATATCAGCGCCACCAAAAAAATCAATAAATAATACTAAAATCAAAAACTTTTTGTAAATTTGCAAAAAAAATTATTATGAAAAGATTATTGCAAATCTTACTAACTTGCATCGTTTGTTGCTTAACATTTTCATGCAAAAATTTCAAAACGAGAAAAGAAAATTTACCCACAGTTTTGATTTTTGAAGATGCTCCTGATTGGAGACTTGTATATGATGATGGGTCATGGCGTGGAAATGTCAGTATACCAGGAGATATTGTTTTTTTAGATGAAAACGGGGCTGTTTTCAGTTTTAGAATAGATCGAGAAAAAGAATTTGATACGTTAGTTATACCGCCTATGAATGCTGACTATTTGGAACTTTCGTCAAGACATAAGTCTTTGAATCATCTGCATTTTTATATAAAAACTGGAGATACTATCGTGTTTACTTATGATGACGATAGATATCCCACTTTAAAAAGTCGCACATCAGACCAATTGACACAGCAATATAATTTTCACAGAAGCATCCCGTCTCGTATTTCTTACCACGGATTAGAACCGATTACCGTATTTACCGATGTATCGTTTGATTACGTTTATAAAGCAGTGCAAGAAGGACAAGTTGTGCCTGAGTTTATACTTAAAAAGAATTATTTCCCAATGGATACCGTAGAACAACAAGTTATTTCATATTTAAAAGAATATGTCGAACTGTTGGAACAACAATATGCCGACAAAGTGCTGAGTAAAGAGGCATATCACTACCATTGCTACATGTTGCAGTATAAGCAATTTGAAGTTGAACTGAGAGATAAAAAGTTTTCAAACATTGAAGAATTAGAACACAAGTTCGCCGATTTTTTTATGGATGATCATTCCGATTATTATTCGTATTTGCTTATGCTTGACAGATTCAGACGTTGGTACACAAGTCTTGGAGAATTTGCCAAATTTTCTAAAACTTTTGGTGGCGGTGGCGGTTCATGGGAAGACTATCCTGCAGTATTCGATAGTTTCAGCCTTAAAACTTCTTTGCCTCCAAAAACTCGCAATCACATACTTTATCTGTTATTTGATGAAATTACTCAACACTTTTCTGTGGATGATGTCCTTCGCTATAAAGAACGTTACATCGAACTTACAGGAGATTCTATTAGAGCCGAAAAACTTCTTATTGAACGTGGCATCATAACTCAAACCAACAATGATGATATTCAACTTAAAGATGAAAAAGGCAACGAGATTACTTTTGAAACTATTCTGAAACAGTTGCAAGGAAAAGTCATTTATTTGGATTTTTGGGCGAGTTGGTGTGCGCCGTGTCGTTCTGCGATGCCTGAGGCGTTCAAATTGCGAAAAGAGTACGAAAATAAAGATGTTGCATTTGTCTATTTAGCATTTAATGATCGCGAAGATGCATGGAAAAAAGCGATAAACGATTTGCAATTGAACGACAATCTTGCGATGAATTATTTTATTCTGAACAGCAAAACCTCAAAAACCATTCAAAACTTGAAGGTAGAATCTATTCCACGTTACTTGATTTACGATAAAATAGGGAAAATTATTTATCCCAAAGCACCAGGACCTTATGGAGAAGAGATTCGTAAAATGCTTGATGAACTGCTGAAATAACGTGAAGTTTCTATATAGTTATTCCTCTGATTGAATATGTCGTTTTTCAGGTCGCATTTGCGGAAAAAACAACACATCTTGAATGGATGGCGAGTTAGTCATGAACATCACCAAACGGTCAATTCCAATGCCTAATCCTGCCGTTGGAGGCATACCATACTCCAAAGCACGTAAGAAATCTTGATCAATAAACATCGCTTCATCGTCGCCTTTTTCCATGAGTTTGAGTTGGGCTTCGAAACGTTCGCGCTGGTCAATCGGATCGTTTAATTCGGAATAGGCATTGGCGATTTCTTTGCCGTTTACGAATAATTCAAAACGTTCGGTTAATGCAGGATTGTCGCGGTGTTTCTTAGTTAGCGGCGACATTTCAATCGGATAATCCGTGATGAAAGTGGGTTGAACCAAATGGTGTTCGCACTTTTCGCCAAAAATCGCGTCAATCAGCTTTCCAATGCCCATTGACGGTGTTATTGGGATATTCAACGACACACAAACTTCGCGTAATTGTTCCTCATTCATTCCACTAATGTCAACATTTGCGTAAATTTTTATCGCATCAATCATCGACAATCGTTTGAATGGAGTTTTAAAACTAATGGTTTTATCACCAACCTGAAAATCCGTTGTGCCGTTGAGTTCCAAAGCAATGCGTTCGATTAGATTTTCGGTATTTTTCATCATCCAGTTGTAATCTTTATATGCCACATACACCTCCATACACGTAAATTCAGGGTTATGCGTGCGATCCATACCTTCGTTTCGGAAGTTGCGCGAAAATTCGTAAACACCATCAAAACCTCCAACAATCAAGCGTTTTAAGTAAAGTTCATTCGCAATTCGCAAATACAATTGCATATCCAAAGCATTGTGATGCGTAATAAACGGACGCGCGGCAGCACCACCCGGAATGGCTTGTAAAATTGGCGTATCTACTTCGAGAAAACCCTGTTCGTTGTAGTAATTCCGAATGGTATTGATGATTTTTGTACGTTTGATAAATGTGTCTTTGATTTGCGGATTTACAATCAAATCCACATAACGTTGACGATAACGCTGTTCGGGGTCGGTGAATGCGTCGAACACTTCACCGTCTTTCTCTTTCACGATTGGTAAGGGTTTGAGCGATTTACTCAACATTGTGAGCGATTTCACATGAATACTGATTTCGCCCATTTGTGTGATAAACACGTTGCCTGTAACACCAATGAAATCGCCAATGTCCGTCAATTTTTTGAAAACAGTATTGTATAGAGTTTTATCCTCGCCTTCGCAAATATCATCGCGTTTGATATAAAGTTGGATTTTTCCTTGAGAATCTCTCAACTCCACAAACGACGCAGCGCCCATCACACGCCGACTCATAATTCTACCTGCAATACTTACGTTTTGATACAATGTTTGATCTTTTGTGAAATTTTCTAAAATCTCTGTAGTTGTAACATTTACAGGAAATTCATCAGCAGGGTAGGGGTTAATATTCAGTTGGCGAAGTTCGTCCAACGCTTGACGGCGAAATTGTTCTTGATCGTTTAATTCAGTGCTCATAATCATAATTTTTTTGCAAAGATACGAATTTTAATTGAAAATGGAGAATGGAAGTGCTACAAATAATTTTTAATTTTCGGTTTTTTTTTGTACCTTTGCAGTATTAATTCATAAATCTAAAAACGATGTCTGCGAAAAAAACACTCCAAATCCTTAAAAACGGCCCTTACTTGGTAAGCGCTGATGTGGTTTTAAAGCAAATAAAAATTAATCCGTATGAACCTGTTCATGTTAAGGATTACGATACAACACCTCATATTCGTGACGGTTATTATGCTTTATGTCGTTGTGGGCACAGTCGGAATGCACCTTTTTGCGATGGAAACCACGCTGTGATTGACTTTATTGGCAAAGAAACCGCGTCCACAGCACCTTATGCCGAACGTGCCGAAGTTATGGAAGGTGAAACTATGAATCTTTTAGACGATGATCGATGTGTTTATGCACGTTTTTGCCATCGAAAGCATGGCAGCGTTTGGGACCTCATGCAAGAAAATGACGGGGCTTATAAAGAGGACATCATCGAAGGTGCTTCGCTCTGTCCGGCGGGACGACTTACCGCCATGGATATAGAGCACGGCGTATATGAAAAAAAATACGAGCCTCAAATTATTGTAGCTGAAGATCCGCAAAAAGGTGTGAGCGCCGGATTATTTGTACAGGGTAGTATTGCTGTAATTGGTGCTGATGGTACGGAATACGAAGTTAGAAACCGTGTAGCCTTATGTCGTTGCGGAAATTCGGAGAACAAACCTTTTTGTGATGCCACGCATGTATCATGCGGATACCGGGCTGCTTACAGTTTAGAAGACTAAAATCAAATAATATAAACTAAAATCAAAACATTATGAAAAAAATCTTTATCCTTGCATGTCTTTTGGCGGCTTCATCTGTGTTTGCTACAACTGACAAACAAACACGAATTTCTGCTCTTGAAAAAGATTGGAAAAAACACTCCATTCGACAAATCAACAACACGCCCGAACGGCCATCGCTTCGAGACTTGACCAAAGAATCGATAAAAGAGCAACGCGAAGCTCAAAGGGAACTGCGCCTCAAGCAACAGGAAGCTGAAGCGAAAAAACCTGTATTCGATGTAACCGATTACATTCTGACACCTTTTCAACAAACTCGCGCAATTGAGACAAACACTGTAACCATCCATATTTTGGACAGTGTGATTACGTATTATCCAAACGGCGATCCATATATCGCCATCATGTTTGAATTTGCAGAAAACGGATGGCCTGTGTCGTTAGGTCGATATTTTTGGAATTTCGGACAAAATAAATGGAACCTCGTAGATATAGAGACGTATGAATGGATTCCAAATGGCAACGTAGGCTATTTGCAACATCGTACATTGACCTATGATGATGGTTTTTCACAAAGATGGTCGTATACGTATAACGACCAATGGCTTGGTGATTCGGAAACTGTAACGTATCGTGAAAGTCCCACTGATCCATGGATTAACTTTCAAAAAATGGAATTTACATACAATCCACAAGGAGGAAATCCAATAGGCATGCTCGGTTATGATGCAGATGTAGACGGTATCAGTTGGATTCTTAAAATGGAAGAACATGCCGAATGGGATCAATGGGGTGCTCAAACCTTTTTTGAGAGTTGGCACCGCGATGGTGAAGCTGTTAGATATGGCGACTATAGAGAAAGTAGAGAGCGTTTGCCGTACAGCGCAGGAGATCCTATAAGGTATCAAACCCTGCTTCTTATTTGGAACTGGGATTTTGAGGCTACCGATTGGGTTCCTACCGGCAGAATGGAACAAAGATGGACTGAAACCAAAGATCAATGGGGCTACAGACATCAAATCATTAACAACAATCTTCTTTGGAACCCTATAGACCAGGACTGGTCAGGTGATCCTGTTGGTTGGTTTGGTCCTTCTATAAGAGACTCGTCGGCATGGGATGGCGACAGACAAATCTATGAAGCAGCTTATGAAATGGTGAACAAAGAGTGGGTTTTACAGATGGAGTGTTTATTTGACTGGAATCACAACGCAACAACTAACGAGTGGGAAATGGTTAGAACCATGTACTACCACGCAGATTGGTGGCCTGTACCAACCAACGAATACCAAATTCTTGAAATGAATTTCAATGCGCTTTATCCACCATATACCGGTTGTTATGAATGTTTCTCCTACCGCAAGTTTGGAATGTGGGATGATTGGTCCGGTGGTTGGGATTTTGATGCCGAAGAAGTTAGAGAATTTGACGCCGCCGGAAGAGAAACGAAATTCACAGAGTGGAATTTCTGGTTGGGAGAAAAACTTGCTAACTGGCGTACAACCTGGACTTACGATGCAAATGGTAACATGATTTTTCAATACGGTGAAGAGGGGGATCAATCGACTGAAAATGGTTTTTATTGGTATTCATCAGTTACTCGCGAATGGGAAAATGGCGTTAATAACTATGTACATATCATATTTTCTCCAACAAGTGGTCGTGAAGGTGACGATTATGGCTATAGCGATGAGTATGATTTTAGCGTATCGCAGGAATACTTGCATACTATGGGCGGCTACAATGCGCTTTACAAATTGCTTCACTCGTATGAATTCGTAACCGATGGAGCCGGTGGTTGGGAAGATATTTGGATAAAAACATTTTATTGGTCGCAAATTGAAGTTGAGGTATCCATCAAAGATGAACTTCCCAACGCTAAACAATCGGTAATCGTTTATCCAAACCCGGTGAAAGATGTGTTGAATATCGAAACCGAACAAACCATTAAACAAATTTTTGTGTTTGATTTGGCAGGAAAAATGTTGATGCACGTGCAAGGCGATCGTCGCACAATTAATTTGCAATCACTTCCGACAGGAAACTATATTGCCAAAATCCATACGGATAAAGGTATTGTTTCGGTGAAAATTGTGAAACAATAAATGTCTGTAGGGGCGAGGCATGCCTCGCCCCTACAATAAATAAAATCATTATGTCAGATTTTCAAAACCAAATTCGTCAAGGTATTCCCGATGTTTTGCCTGCACCTCAAGCGTATGATACAAGCGTAAATCACGCACCCAAACGTAAAGATATTTTAACTGCCGATGAAAAAAAATTGGCACTTCGCAATGCGTTGCGATATTTTGAACCGAAACATCACGCAGAACTTCTGCCCGAATTTAAAGAGGAATTGGACAAATACGGACGAATTTATATGTATCGTTTTCGTCCAACCTACAAAATGTATGCACGTCCGATTGATGAATATCCCGCCAAATCCAAGCAGGCTGCGGCAATCATGCTCATGATCCAAAATAATTTGGATTACGCTGTGGCACAACATCCGCACGAACTCATCACTTACGGTGGAAATGGCGCAGTTTTCCAGAATTGGGCGCAATATCTGCTCACAATGAAATATCTTTCGGAAATGACTGATGAGCAAACGTTGGTCATGTATAGCGGACACCCGATGGGCTTGTTTCCTTCGCACAAAGATGCACCGCGAGTGGTTGTTACCAACGGCATGATGATACCGAATTATTCCAAACCCGACGATTGGGAACGTTTCAATGCCCTTGGCGTAACGCAATACGGTCAAATGACGGCGGGTTCGTACATGTATATCGGACCACAGGGCATTGTGCATGGGACAACGATTACGGTGATGAATGCGATGCGGAAATTGCGACAAACGATTACGATGGACGGCAACGTGGAGACGCACGGCCGTGCGTCTCTACAACAACAAACCCCATTATTTATCACCTCCGGTTTAGGCGGCATGTCCGGCGCACAACCAAAGGCAGGAAACATCGCAGGTTGCGTTTCAATCACGGCAGAAATCAACCCAAAAGCCACGCACACCCGCTATTCGCAAGGCTGGGTGGACGAAGTTCACGATAATTTGGATCAACTTTTCACACGTGTGAAAGAGGTGCAAAATCAAAAAGGCGTTCGTTCGTTTGCGTATCAAGGCAATATCGTGGATTTGTGGGAATACTGTGCCAAACACGGCATTAAAGTGGATATCGGTTCCGATCAAACTTCGCTGCACAATCCTTGGGCAGGCGGATATTATCCTGTTGGTTTGACGTTTGAAGAATCCAACAAAATGATGGCAGAACAACCCGATTTATTCAAACAGAAAATTCAGGAAACTTTGCGCAGACACGTGAATGCTGTATACACTTGCGTGAAAAATGGCACATATTTTTTCGATTACGGCAATGCATTTTTATTGGAAGCCAGTCGTGCAGGCGCAGATATTTTGAACGAAAAAGGTTTGTTCAAATACCCATCTTATGTGCAAGATATTATGGGGCCAATGTGCTTCGACTATGGCTTCGGGCCGTTCCGCTGGGTGTGCACATCGGGTAAAGCAGAGGATTTGGATTTGTCCGACCAAATCGCCATGCAAGTTTTAGAGGACATGTCAAAAACTTCGCCAACGGAGATTCAACAACAAATGCGCGACAACATTCAATGGATACAAGGCGCGAAAGAAAACAAGTTGGTGGTTGGATCTCAAGCCCGTATTCTGTATGCCGATGCAGAAGGTCGCATGAAAATCGCGGAAGCGTTTAACAAAGCAATCAAAGCAGGAAAAATTTCTGCTCCAATCGTTTTAGGTCGTGATCATCATGATGTTTCGGGAACAGACTCGCCGTTTAGAGAAACCTCGAATATTTACGATGGTTCGAGTTTTACGGCGGATATGGCGATTCACAATGTGATTGGCGATTCGTTTCGCGGTGCAACTTGGGTGAGCATTCACAACGGCGGCGGCGTGGGTTGGGGCGAAGTTATCAATGGCGGTTTTGGTATGGTTTTGGACGGTTCTGACGATGCTGATCGACGCTTAAAATCCATGTTGTTTTGGGATGTGAACAACGGTATTTCTCGCCGTTCATGGGCACGCAATGAAGGTGCTGTTTTTACCATTAAACGTGCGATGGAGAGCAATCCGAATTTGAAAGTTACACTTCCGAATTTGGTGGATGATGCGTTGTTTTTATAATTGTAGAGACAAGGGCATGCTTCGACTTCTTAAGTTATTGACAATCTGAAACAAAAAAAAGGCAGGAAAATAAATTCCTGCCTGAATAATCCAGCGGTGATAAGAATCGCCGCTGAACTGGGTAGCAGCACTCGCTCTGCCACCCAATTGTTTTTCTTATTTGTCAACCTTAGCCTGATTGAGAATCTTCTTTTTATTCAATAAATACTTTGTTGCCACAAAACCAATGGAAATCATAATCCAACAAAATGCAACAACTTTTAAATTTTTCTCAAGCATAGCATCTATTCCAACTGCCGTTAGACAGATTGCACTGAATACAAAGACTGACCAAAGAATTATTTTTTTTCTTTTCATTATTAATGGCGTATTTTCAAACTATTTAACAAAAAGTAGCAGCCCTTGTAAGCCCTCCTGATATTCCACCAATTATAGCACCAGCAGGTACTCCAAGACCTAATGTTGGTATGGCTGCTATGCCGGCTCCTGTCAAAGCACCTATACCTGCACCACCTAAGATTCCAGCAGCACATCTACCCCAACGATTCCACCAACCAGATTTGCTATTAATACCTATTTGATCAAGAATATCAGAAGTAACATATAATGAAACCAACAGAGCTGTATATTCAGTATCAGTAAGAATGCTTCTGCACTCTTCCAATACATTGTCTAATGCAAACAAATATTCCCTATGTGTCGAAAAATCTAATGCGTCTACAGCACTAAGTTTATCTACAACGGATAAAGCGGCATCAGACACATCGGCAATACTTTCTCCCTCCTGAAATTTTACTTCCTTTTCATCTATACCGAACTTTTGACACACTGCACTTGCTATTTCACTGAAAGAAACATTTTCGCGACCGTATAAGTCTGCTATTAACGATCGAATAGCATTTCTTTCATCTTTTACAATAGTTTTTTTAATAATTTCTTCTGGAATCTCAACTTTGTTACAAGAATTAAACAAAGTTGTTCCAATAATAAGCGTGCTGATTAAAAATATTTTTTTCATTTTGTTTTTTAATTTAACGTCCACCCCTTTAAGCAGACCTTTTTTTTGTGTGTGTTTTGAATTTGTTTTGTCCTAAATCTTTTGTTTAGAAACACGCACAAAAAAAACGCGGACAAACCTTACCTGTCTCTAAGGTCTTCGACTACCCACACAACTAATAATGAATGCCCACGTTTTCGTGAGCGTTTCAATTATTCTTGTTGTGTTTTGAAATGTCGAAGTTCAAGAGATACAAATAAAAGCTAACGCTTTTCCAAAGTTACAAGTGCGTATTTAGCACGTTTATTTTATCATAGGCAATTTTAGATTTATTTTTTTTGCAAAGATAGATATTTTTTTTGAAATAACCAAATAGCAAGGAGATTTCTCTTGCTCGAAATGACGGCTTTGCGATTTCATTTTTTTTTCGTATCTTTGCAAAAAATTGTGATTAAGCGAGTAAAAATAAATTCATTTATTTTTCGAGCGAGAGCAATTTCATAAAATAAAGTTTCGTTATGAACACGCAAATCTTTGAACAAATCCGCCAACTCAAACAGCAAATCATGCCGAACGAAAAGGTTATTCTTTTCGGTTCGCAAGCTCGTGGCGACGCCCGTCCGGATTCGGATTGGGATTTACTTATTTTGTTGAATAAGGAAAAAAGTAATTTCGACGAAGATTATGATAAATACGGCTATCCTTTCACTCAAATGGGTTGGAATTATGGCACCTATATCAGTCCGAAAATTTATACTACCGCAGAATGGGAACGACCTTCTCTGCTTCGTATGTTTGTTGAACAAGAAGGAATAGAAATTATATGACATTAGAATTTCAAGATAGAAATGCGATTGTAAGTCTTCGTTTACAGGGGGCTAAAGATGCCTTGCAAGAAGCAAAAGGTAATATCGAAATGGAATACTGGCGTGTTGCTGCAAACCGCTTGTATTATGCATGTTATTACGCAGCAAGTGCCTTGCTAATTAGCAATGGATATTTGGCTCGCACACATTCGGGTGTGATAAGTTTGTTAAACTTGCATTTTGTGTCCAAAGGGCTTATCAGTAAAGAACAAGGGCATTTTTTCGGGAATCTTTTTGAACTTCGTCAGTCCGGCGATTACAACGATTGGAAAATTATCAAAGCCGAAGATGTGCAATCAAAAATTGTACCGGCGGAAGAATTTGTTGCAACAGTCGAAAAAATGATTTCATCATCTTAGAAATCAAATAAATAAGGCTTGAAATTCAAATCTTTACAGGTCATGCAATTTAGTCTCACATCGCAATTTAAACCCACAGGCGACCAGCCCGAAGCCATCAAAGAGTTGGTGACAGGTGTGGAACGTGGCGATAAAGCACAGGTTTTGCTGGGCGTTACAGGCTCAGGAAAAACGTTCACAATTGCGAATGTAATCAATCAGACCAACCGCCCGACGTTAGTTTTGAGCCACAACAAAACATT
>JAIRRI010000037.1 GCA_031256055.1 Bacteroidales bacterium | reverse complement strand
TTGATAATCTTCACGCTTGGTGGTGGATTCACGGAACTTATCCGGGAGCCGAAATCAATCTTAACAATTTCAATTGCTTGACCACACCACTTCCATTTACAGATGCAATGCCACTACACGATGGTGGATATTACATCCCTGTAATTGATGCTATGGATGACGCACGTAATGACGCTATCGCCTTACTTGAAAACGTTTGCATAGATCCAACTGATCTTACAGCTGCTTTAACAGAACTTCAAGGCGCTTATGCCGACTTGAAAGATGCTATTTTAGAATATGTAGCGGAGTTAAGAGGTACTCCTGAGTTCAACTTCAGTTTCAGAGATGTTGCTGACAGAACTACACCTGTACCTAACCGCGACTTGGCAGAAAACGAAGAGTTCATAGTACGTTATGATCTTTCGAACAATGAAGGCCTTTGCGATCTATACACAACAATTACTGTAGCTGTTACCGGTCCTACAGGAGCAGATATCACGTTTGACTTGATTTCTTCTTCAACCGGTGCTTTCATAGCAGATTTGATGATCGACAGACACGAAATTGGTTCAGGTCAGTTAAATTCAGCAATGCCTGGTGGCATGATAGCCGGAGCTTTCCAAAAGTTCAGCGCTGATTTAGCCGGAGACTATAAGATTGTTTATACGCTATGGGATGTGAAAACCCATACAGGTGCCCCTGGCGGATATCCTAGCTCGACAGCAACAGTGCTTGCTATGGATTCAGTTATCCTTACTGTAGTGGATACGGCAACGTTTACCATTACAATTGCCGGAAACCTCGAATTCCACGCATCACCTGCGCTGATAGCTACAATGCCATCAGGACAAGCATATCTCAACTCTGCAGTTGATGCTGAGATAGCGAGACTGGATATACAACCGATGATAATAAACATCAAAGGTAACAACGATGGCGCTGTTGGGCGCAACGATGTTCGAATTATTAAAACAGACGGTATTCACTACAACCTTCAGTTGTGGGCGAATGACGGCACAAACTGGTATGACCTTTCGAGAGCAGGCTGGCTTCCAAACGGAAATGAATTTGCTGTTACACCTGATCACGATGAAGACATAGAAGTTTTCGTGATATCTAACATGACAGGTTCTTATCCGAGCGCGTATGACCTTTACAGCGCATTAGGTGGAGTTCTTGATGCCGCTACCGACACGATAGTGGTATACAATTACAGAGTAACGTTTAATTCGAATGGCGGAAGTTTTGTTCCTGAGCAACATCTCAACAATGGTGATAAAGTAGCAAAACCGGCAGATCCAATACGCACGGGTTACACGTTTGACGGTTGGTATACAGATGATGAAGATTTCACTAATGCTTGGGATTTCGCAACCTATGTGATAACATCAGATACTACGCTTTATGCGAAGTGGGAAACCGATAGCTTCGATATTCACTATACTTTGCTTGGAGGTACAAACCACATCGACAATCCTGCCAAATATACCACAGAATGCCCGAATATCACACTGGAACCTGCAACTCGCAAAGGTTATACTTTCATTAACTGGTATCCGAGCAACAGCATTCCGACAGGAAGTACAGGAGATAAATGGTTTACAGCAAGCTGGAGCATCATTAACTACAATATTACCTATGTATTGAATGGTGGTACAAACAATCCTAACAATCCTGCTACTTATACCATAGAAAGCCCAACTATCACTCTGCAAGATCCAACCCGCCCGGGCTATGACTTTGTAAGCTGGACACCGAGTAGCACCATTCCGGCAGGAGATACCGGACATGTAACATTTACTGCAAACTGGAGTGCCCCTATTACCTACAATATTACTTATGTATTGGATGGTGGTACAAACCACACCAGCAACCCAGCTAATTATACTGTAGAAAGTGCAACTATCACCCTGCAAGATCCAATTCGCACAGGTCACACCTTCACAGGTTGGACACCGAGCAACAACATTCCGGCAGGAAGTACAGGAGATAGAACATTTACGGCAAACTGGGATGTCCACATCCACGTTGTAGCATTCGAATCGCAAGGCGGAACTGCAGTAGCACCACAAAACGTTGCTCACGGCCAGAAAGTAGTTAGACCTACAGATCCTACACGCTTGGGTTATACGTTTGATGGTTGGTTCAAAGAAGCCGGTTGTGTTAATGTATGGGATTTTGCAGTTGATGTGGTAACCACTGCCACTACGCTTTATGCGAAATGGAATACCATTACCTACAACATCAGCTTTGTTATGAACGGCGGTACCTACACTGGCACTCAGCCTACCACTTATACCGTAGAAAGTTCACTTATCACACTAACAACTCCAACCCGCCCTGGCTACACCTTTACAGGTTGGACACCGAACAACAACATTCCGGCAGGAAGTACAGGAGATAGAACATTTACGGCAAACTGGAGTGCTGCTATTAATTACAATATTACCTATGTATTAAACGGTGGTACAAACCACGCCGGTAATCCTGCTACGTATACTGTAGAAAGCCCGACTATCACGTTGCAAGCTCCAACCCGCGAAGGTTACAACTTTGTAAACTGGACGCCAAGCAGCACTATTACGGCAGGTAGCACAGGTAACTTGACATTTACAGCAAACTGGAGTGCTGCTATTAACTACAATATTACCTATGTATTGAATGGTGGTACAAACCACGCAAGTAATCCGCTTACCTATAATGTTGCTACTCCAACGATAACCCTGCAAGATCCAACTCGCACCGGTTACACCTTCACAGGCTGGACGCCAAGCAACACTATCCCAACAGGTAGCACAGGTGACAGGACATTCACAGCACACTGGAATATCAATACTTACACTGTAACGTTCAACTCGCAAGGCGGAAGCCCGGTAACATCACAAACCATCAATTACGGTGGAACTGTAGCAGTACCTGCAACACCAACTTTGATGGGTCATATCTTTGATGGTTGGTATAGAGAAGCAGCCGGTGTTAATGCATGGAATTTTGCAACCGATGTTGTAACCTCAAACCTTACACTTTATGCGAAATGGACGGCTGATGATAAACATACAGTTATAGTAGTTGCTAACAATGGCAATTTGGGAACTGCATCCGGTGGTGCAACAGACGTAATTGAAGGCACTCAACTTACTCTCACAGCAGCGCCAAGAACCGGATTCGTACTTATCAATTGGACGATTGACGGTGTTGTAGTATCCACAGATGAATCATTCATATACACCGTGACATCGGCTATAACAACAACAATAACAGCCAACTTCGGAATGTTATTTGAAGACTACGTTGTGATGAGATGGGGTTCAACCTTTATGTTGAATATTACTGCAAAAACAGGAGTCGGTATTACTACAGTGAATTCTTGCCAATGGTATCTCGGAAGTACGTTGTTGACTACGACTTACGGTCCGAATTACGGTTACACGGCTGGTAGCGCTGCCAATACCTTGCAGCCGAACGGTCAATACCGCTATGTGATACAAACCAATATGGGAGAAATACCTTCTACTATTTTCCAAGGCTATACACCTCAAAAAAGTACGCCTTTAACCGGATATCCAAACCCGATATTCTCCGGCGAAAGACTAACTGTTGAGGGAGTTACCGAAGGAAGCCAAATAGAGGTATACAATCAAAGAGGAGTACGCGTGATTTCTACTAAAGCTACCGGCACCCAAACTACCATCAACATTAATTTGCCTGCTGGTCAGTATTTGTTGCGCACGGAGAATGGTACAATGAACGTTATAGTTAATAAATAATAACCCATTAAAAACAACAACAATGAAAAAGATAATCATAATTCTTATTACGATCGCGACCAGCGTTTACGCTTTCGCTCAAACGAGCGAACAGCCGCCCGCGACAAATTCGGCTGAAGAACAATCAGCTACAGAGAAAACAGATCCGGTTCACGAATTTTCGGTATACATAGGCGGGGGATATTCCCCGCTTATGTACCGGATAAGTAATGATCACGACGCTACACGTAGAGGCGGTTTTGGCGGCGACCTTGTTGGGTTGGGCTATACATACCTGTTTCCAAAACGCATTGACCGGAACCTACGATGGGGTATTCACACGGGCGTAGGCTTAGGACTCTACAGAACCAAAGCAACGATAGACAAAGGAACGGTACAAACCGGCACCCTGGACGATGGTCATAACGATGCTTTCAGTGCTTTCATATTGCACTCAACCGTTACGCATTACACGGAAAAGCAAACAGCATTGTTTCTGCAAATTCCTTTGATGGCACAAGTTGATATTAAGGAGCGATTTTATGCGAAGGCAGGTTTCAAGGCGGGCATTCCTCTCACTGGTAGATATTCCGCTGAAGGAACAAAATACAATGTAGCCGAATATCTTGGCCATGGTGATTGGAATGATCATACAACACACCAAGGCTATGGCACATTTTACAAAAAACCAAAAGGGGACATAGACCTCAAATTTGCTGCAATGCTTGCACTTGAAACAGGTATGAGATTTTGGCTTTCTGACAACCTGAAACTTTACGCAGGTGTGTATTTTGACTATGGATTGAACAACGTTTATAAAAAAGAAGATGGACAAACGTTTGCACAGCAAGACTTTATTGGTGGTGATCAACACTTCCATACGAACAGCATCTTGACGCAATTCACCAAGAATGAAAAGGTGAAACCAATGTCAGTTGGTGTAACCGTACGCTTGGCATTTGGTGACAGAAGGTCAAAATCAGCTGCTGCTGCTCAAGCTGCCGCTGAACAGCAGGAATTCTTTGACGAGGCAGCTCGTGCCGAAGAAGCTAGACAGCGTGCTGAAGAGGCAAGACAACGTGCTGAAGAAGCTAGACAGCGTGCCGAAGAAGCTAGACAGCGCATCGAAGCAGAAAGACAGCGTGAAAGAGAAGAGTCCGGACAACTAAGTCCGGAAGTTATAGATGTAATGAAAATTATAGAACGGCCGTTAGAACCTTTCCGCACTATTGAAGAAACAGAACTTAGTGTCGTACAAAAACGAACCTTAGACGAAAAAGTTACATTGTTAAGACAGCATCCGGATATTCGAATAGTCATCTATGGTCACACCTGCGACTTGGGAAGCTTTGAAGTAAACGAAAGAGTAGGCTTTCGCCGCGCACAAAGCGTTAAAGAATACATGATTTCGAGAGGCCTTCCCGAAAATCGTATTGTTAGCATCTCATCTAAACGCTATACCGAACCATTGTTGCCAAATACCAGTGAAGAAAATAGAATGATGAACAGAAGAGCGGAAATTGTGGTTGCAAAATAAGTAATACGACAAATAAGCAAATGTAGAGGCTGTCTCAAAACCGAGACAGCCTCTTTTTTATGTAGTTTAATCTCAAAAAGCTATCGCTTGTTTTTAAAAAACTCGGAAACAATTTTTCCGCAAGGCTCTTCTAAAATACCTGAAACCACAACGGTTTTAGGATGTAAAACGGATTTGTTTAAATTGGAATATCCACGCCTTTGGTCTGAAGCACCATAAACCAATTTTCCCAACTGCGTCCAAAATGCAGCGCCTGCACACATTATGCAAGGTTCTAAGGTTACATACAACACACATTCATCTAAATATTTTCCACCGATATAGTCCGCAGCCATCGTGAATGCTTGCATTTCCGCATGAGCGGTAACATCGTTCAGCTGTTCGGTCAAGTTATGCGCTCGTGCAATAATTTTATTTTTGCAAACGATGATTGCACCAACAGGCACTTCGTCAATAGCTGCGGCCTTCTGAGCCTCTTTCAAGGCTTCATTCATAAAATATTCGTCGGAAAAGATTTGCAGTTCTGCCATTTTTTTTGTAATTTTGTACAAAGGTACAAAAAAAATTGAAAATGGAAAGTATCACTAAACTATACAAAATCGGAAATGGCCCTTCGAGCAGCCATACGATGGGACCTTCGCGCGCTGCAACATTTTTCAAAGCAAAACATCCCGAAGCTGCCAAATTTCGTGTTACACTTTTCGGAAGTCTTTGCCTGACAGGAAAAGGGCACTTAACCGATGTGGCGATTTACGGCGTTTTGGGTGAAGACCGAACGGAAATTTTGTGGAATCCGGAATTCAAAGAACGTCATCCGAATGCTTTGTTTTTCGAGGCTTTGAACACTGATGGTTTAATTTTGGGAACATGGATGGTTTACAGCATTGGCGGCGGCGAAATCGTAGATAATAACACTCAACCTTCCGCAAAAGACGATATCTACCCACATACCAAAATGAAAGATATTTTGAGATGGTGCCACGAAACCGGACATTCCTATTGGGAATATGTCGAAATGCATGAAAAACTCGAACTTTGGGACTATTTGTTGGAAGTTTGGCAAGTGATGAGAACCACTGTTGAGCGAGGTTTGGAGCAAGATGGCGTGTTGCCCGGAGGGTTGGGTTTGCGTCGGAAAGCCGCATCATATTTTGCAAAAGCGCTTGCTTACAAAGATTCGTTGCGCGGACGAAGTTTGACGTTTGCCTACGCATTGGCGACAGCCGAGGAAAACGCATCTTGCGGAAAAGTAGTTACAGCGCCCACTTGCGGCTCGGCAGGCGTTTTACCGGCGATACTTTATCATTCTTACAAAACGCACGGGCACACCGAAAAAACCATTTTGAAAGGCTTGGCAACCGCAGGATTAATCGGTAATTTGGTTAAAGAAAACGCGTCTATTTCGGGTGCGGAAGTCGGTTGTCAAGGCGAAATCGGCGTGGCTTGTGCAATGGCAGCAGGCGCAGCAAGTCAGATTTTTGGAGGCAGTATTTTTCAAATTGAATATGCTGCGGAAATGGGCTTGGAACATCACTTGGGCTCTACGTGCGACCCCATGCGTGGATTGGTGCAAATTCCATGTATCGAACGTTGCGCATTTGCGGCTACACGTGCATTTGATTGCAATATGTACGCATTGATGTCGGACGGACAACATTTGGTGAGTTTCGACAAAGTGGTTGCGGTGATGAAACAAACCGGACACGATTTGCCCAGTCTTTATAAGGAAACCGGCGAAGGAGGCTTGGCAACGGTGTTGGGATAAAATAAATTTCAAAAACCAATTTCTATCTCGTATTGATTTCTGTTTTTGTTAAACAACGGTATGGATACTTGTACGCCGACACTATTGTACCGAAAAGAATCGAACGAAACAAACACGCCTGCTGCTGCAATACCGCTAATCCAATCAATCGAATAGCCAAATTCGGAATAATAGGGTTTGTCAGGTGTGTGCAAAAATTTCGCATGCAAACTCTCGGTAAACAGTCTCCCTTGCATAAAAGGCAAACGTTTGACGAGTAAATAATCAGTTTGATAGGTGGCAAACGCCTGAATCCAGTGCTTGTTAGTGGAATAAGCATAGAACGGAAGTAAGATGTAAGATGTATTCCAGTTGGAAAAACTTAGCCAAAGGTCACCTCCTGTGTTGAAATGCTTGTAATCAATGTAATTGAATGAATTTTTGTTGAAAAAGCGACCGCCAATCACACGATACGCGAAATTATCAAACAAACCGAGCGAAATGTTTTGATTAACGCTTAATTCCAAACGAGAAAAGGTTGAATAATCCCTGTTGGAAGGTTCGTTTATGCCTTGCTGATAATCCGCCGTGACCGTCGGAAAACGAGATCGAACATACTGTTTTCTTCCGTCATGTAATATTCGATAAAAATGTTCCGGTGTGTACTGCAAACGAATTCTGCCTTTTGCCAAACGAGAATAGGTTTCATTCAGCGGTTGGTCGAAGTTTGGCACGTTTGGGTGCCAACGGTTTTTTCTTCCGGAAAGGTTCCAAGCGGTATGATTGTCTAACGTGTGTCGGTCGGCAATTTCAGCTTCAAGACTTAATTGCAGTCCGTTATCAATATCAATTTGATTTCTTACCAATCCGAATGTTTTTTCATAAAATTTGACGTAGTTTCGACCGTCAAACATCGAAAAAGAACTGTTCAGAAAACGGCTCATACCTGCGTTTCCGGCATAATCGGTCGAAGTTTTTCCTGCAGATAGTTGCAATCGTCCTAACCTTCGAGGAGCATAATCCAATGAAACGTCCGTAGTCCAAATCAGTGATTGACGTGCGCTTGTCCAATAAACAGCAGGTTCTACTATCCAGCCGGTATTTTTTCTCTGCTTGAAATTCAGCGAAAACGATTGTCCCATCCAAAGCCCGTCAACAAAATTATATTCTTTCAGAAGTCCTCCCAACAAGCCGTCATAACGAAAGCGAACAAATGCGGAATCGCTCCCCACTCTGCCACCAAAAACGAGATGTGAAAATCTGAATTTTGGGTCACTTTTTTCTTGACTAAGTGAATCAACATATGCCTGAACAGAATCTTTGCGGATATAACTTTGTAGTTCTTCTTCGGTAAGAGCGACAGTTCGTGCTTCCAACCAAAAAATGGAATCACGCCCAACAGCAAGCGAATCCACTGTTCTGAAGAAAAGAGGACCGGTTTCTTTTATTTCCAAATCTCTTCTTCCACTTCTCGGTCTTTCCTCCGGTTTGGCTTTGGATTTTTCAATGGCGATTAAAGAATCATTTAATTGAATATCGTGGTATTGAATTGAAGTCAGAAAATTCATTTCCGCTGTTAATCCAAAAACATTTATTTCTATATCGGTTTGAGAATTGGTTACCAAATAAATTCCGTCTGCCACGCGGGAATAATTTAAGCGAAAAGTTGCTGTTGCTGACAAAATTGGTGGACTAATAGTGTATTCCGCATAACGAATATTCCATTCGTCTTCGGCAATATAAAGAATGCCTTCCAAAAATCTCGGATCTTTCAATCTAGGAGTTACTCGGATTCTATTGATAGTTTGTCCGTTTTCTTCCACAAAACCTTCATACCTGAATTGGTAATGAGAAAACGCAATCGGATTTAAGGGAGATACAACATTGCCAATCATTGGATTGTACAACGAAATTATTCCCATTTCTAAAGTACTTTTCGGGTCAAAATCACTCGGGAATGTGCTTGAAAATGCCTTTATCGTTTGTTCGTATTTATCCGGCGCGGTAAAGATGTATTCGCTCACGGATTCTTGTAGAAACAATTTGTCTGTGAGAAATTCCATTTGTCCGCCACTCATTCTGTTCAACAATGCGGAGGAACCGGAAATTTTCATAGTACCTTTGTTATAGGCTTCGTAAATGGATTTTTTGACAACATTCTGGTAATAAGGCGCTTTTTCGATTGCTTTCCGCATAATTGCAAGCGCAGGATCTTCTTTGGCAGTTATCGTTACTTCTTGCAACGAAAATACTCTTTTGGGAAGCACGAACTGAACTGTAAGCGTTTCATTCGCCTTAATGTTGATTTTCTTCGTTTGCATATAGTAACCTACGCTGCTACACTCCAAACGATACGCTCCGGGGGCTAATCTGATTTGAAAATTTCCTTCCACATCGCTGATAACACCTTGTTTTGTTTCCGGAATATAAACAGAAGCTGCCGGAATCGGCTGTCCGTCTGTGTCTGTAATTCTACCTTTTAGTGTTTGAGAAAATGCAAACGGCGCAAAAAGCAAGCCGATTACGATGGTGAAAATTATTTTTTTCATTTTGTCAAACTGTATGTAAGTTTTAATTGTATTTAATCTTTACAAAGATACAAAAAGTTTTGAAATTTTGTTAATAATCCAACAATTTATTAACAAAATGACATTTTTTTTGCAAAAAATATACGAAAATCGAAGTTCGAGCGTTATATAAGTGAAAGAAAACTCTATTAATTATTATGGAAAAAAGATGAACGGAACTAGTTTAGAGCAAAAGTCCTTACTTTTGAAGCCAAATTTCGAAGTTTTGACCGTTCTCTGATATGACTACAGTGATAAATCGCCGTCTGTAGCACCGCAGGCAAACTTAAACAAGTTCCGTTTATCACCGCAAAGTTACAAATTATTTTTGGAATAACCAAATCAATGCAAAACCTCGTGCAAAACCAAATGCGATTTTATCGGCAAAAAATTCGGAATATGCTGCCCGTAATAATTCAAAATTGCGTGTAAACTGTTTAATGACTGTAACTCGATTGGGCGAATCCCTAAGTAATCCGTTAAGTTGCACAAAAAAACCAGATGAAAATTGTTGTAAGGTGCATTAGCGTTATCAAGCGAAATGAGCGAATTATAGACAAACTCGAACAGCTCCGTTTCGGATTGAGAGAAACATAAAATTTTGTTCAAAATTTCCGAAAGAAACACAAATATACTGTGCTTTTCAATCGTGCTTGAAATGCTTGAATAATGATGCAAAGCACGTGCATCTTTAAACATTAAAAGGTCGGATTTTGCATGTTCGGGAAGGTCAATTTCAATTAAGGATAACGGTTGAAAAAGCGAAATCTTTCCTCTGTTTTTTGACGAACGAAATCCTTTTACAATGAACGACTGTAAGCCCGAATATTCCGTGAAAACGCGCACAATAAGGCTTGTTTCGCCATATTTCAAATGGTTTAAAACAATGCCGCGCGTTCGAATATACATGATTTATTTATTGATGAAAATTTTCCCGACACCTCTTGCCAATACACCTTCTTCTTCATCAGCCAAAACCGAGAACACAGAGGAAAGATTCTTAATTTCTTTTTCCCTTTGTTCCGAATCCCTATACATTGAAAAAACGCTCAAAATTAATTGCTTATCCTGTATATTAGATTTTTCAACCAATTCTCTAAATCCTTCCCAGTCTTGCGCC
>JAIRRI010000124.1 GCA_031256055.1 Bacteroidales bacterium | reverse complement strand
GAGTTAGCAAGCGGCACAGTTGAAACAGCCACTGCCTCGTTCAATGATATTATACATTATTATGAAGTAACGTTGATGAACCCAAAAACATTAATCGGTGTTTTCTTGGGTTCAATGATGGTATTTTTGTTCTGTGGTTTGACGATGAATGCGGTTGGACGTGCAGCTGAAAAAATGGTAGAGGAAGTTCGTCGCCAATTCCGCGAAATCAAAGGTATTATGACCGGTGAAGGTAAACCAGACTATGCAAAATGTGTAGAAATTTCGACGAGAAGTGCGCAACGCGAAATGATGTTTCCTTCCTTATTGGCGATTATTGCACCAACACTAACAGGTTTGTTCTTCGGTGTTGCCGGTGTGATGGGACTTTTAGTTGGCGGTTTGGGTACAGGTTTTGTGTTGGCTATCTTCATGGCAAACGCAGGCGGTGCTTGGGACAATGCAAAAAAATACGTTGAGGAAGGCAATCACGGCGGAAAAGGCTCGCACAGCCACCACGCAACAGTTGTTGGCGACACAGTTGGCGATCCGTTTAAAGATACGTCTGGCCCATCGCTCAATACGTTGATTAAATTGATGAGTATGGTTGCGATTGTGATGACGGGATTGACGGTGTCTTGGTCGTTGTTTTAATTGATTGTGAACTATCGTAGGGGCGTATTGCATACGCCCCTTTTTTTTGACAAAAAATGGCTTGAAAGACAAAATTAACATTTATTTAATGTTCAATTTCAAAAAATGTTATAACTTTGTAACAAAATTTTAACAATGGGACTAGCATTAACTGATGTATTTTTAATTGCAGGAGGATTAGGTTTACTCTTGTTTGGCATGAAAATGATGTCGACAGGATTGGAAATTGTGGCAGGCGACCGTTTACAAACCATCCTCAAACACGCAACATCTAACCGTTTCTTAGCCGTTTTGGTCGGAATTATTGCGACCATTTGTATCAATAGTTCAACGGCAACAACCATTATCACCGTAGGATTTGTGAATTCGGGATTACTGAATTTAACACAAGCCATCGGTGTAATTATGGGTGCCAATGTCGGAACCACATTTAGCGCGCAATTAATTGCGTTCAAGATAGATACAGTTGCTCCGCTGTTTATTTTCATTGGGATTGTGATGTATCTGTTTTTCAAAAAAAGAAGTGTCAGAAATATCGGATATGTTATTTTAGGATTCGGAATTTTATTTTTCAGTATCTCTGTGATGGGTTCTCCTCTCAAAGAATTGGGCAAACAACCTGGCTTTAATGCCATGTTGACTGCTTTTGAAAATCCGTTTTTGGCACTGCTTGTCGGTTTTGCTTTTACGGCTATCGTCAATAGCTCATCAACCACAATGGGGCTTTTGGTAACCATGCATCTCAGTGGTGTTCCTATTCCTTTCGAAACTTCGGCCTACATCATTTTAGGTACAAATATCGGCACAAGTATAACTACGGTCATTGCATCCATACCGGCAAACCGCGACAGCAAACGGGCTGCAACATTTCACATCATGTATGACATCATCGGCTGTGCGGTGTTTGGTACGTTGATTTTCTTTGTTCCCGCAATTTTGGGTTGGTTTGAAACAACGTGGACCGAAAAAGCTCGTCAAGTAGCGATGTTTCACACATTGTATAATGTGGCTGTGCTTATCCTTCTCTTACCTTTCATTAAATACATTGCGATATTAATGCAAAAAATTGTTCCGGTAAAACAAGGTGAAATCGGCAGACTTCATGAGAAAAAACTGGTGTATCTCGATACCGATGTTACGAAAATGCCTGCAATGGCTGCAGTTTATGCTGCTCATTCCGAAATATCTCGTATGGGAAAGATTGCAAATGAAAGTTTAACCTTATCTTTGGAAGCGTTTTTTGAACAAAATGAAGATAAGATTAATAAAACATTTGAACTCGAAAAAACCATTAATTTTTTGAATCAACAAATCGCAGCTAAATTGGTTGAAATTAATAACATGAGACTGTCGGTTTCCGATGCCGAGAAAGTTGGTAAAATGTTTAAGATTTTATCTGATATCGAACGAATTGGCGACCATGCGGAAAATATCGTCGAATATGCTTTATTGGCTAAAGATCGGGGGTTGAAATTTTCCGGTGCCGCAATTGAAGAGCTGAAACTTTTAGGAAAGTTAACGACAGATCAAGTCTTCAGAACGCTGAATGCCTATGAACGTGAAGATAGTTCTGAATTGAAACAAATAAAATCCTTCGAAAAAGAAATCGACAAATTATCGGTAGATTTTGTCGAAAACCATATTCAACGATTAAAAAATCAAAGTTGTGACCCCAAAAGTGGTGTTATTTTTACAGATATGATTATCGATTTGGAACGCACTGCAGATCATGCGAAAAACATTGCCGCTTCCGCATAATTTGGACTAAAAAAGTATATCCAAAAATTTACGCAAAAAATAGACAATGGAAATTTATTATGTTATCATCGTCGGAATCTTGTTTCTTTTGGCAATTTCCGACTTAGTTGTGGGTGTGGCCAACGATGCTGCAAATTTTATCGGCTCTGCCGTGGGCTCAAAAGCGGCTACATTCAAAGTGATTTTGGCGGTTGCTTCTTTGGGTGTTGTGGTAGGCGCCATGTCCGCAAATGGTATGATGGAAGTGGCTCGAAGCGGCATTTTCAATCCAACCATGTTTTATTTCAATGAAATTATGCTGATTTTCTTAACAGCAATGCTTGCGGACATTATTCTGTTGGACTTATTCAACACGTACGGTTTTCCAACATCTACAACGATTTCGTTGATATTTGAATTGATGGGAGCAGCAGTTGCGATCACGGTTATGAAAATTGTAAACACGGCCGACCTCACGATGGCAGATTTGGGTACATTTCTCAATACATCAAGAATTGTAACGATTGTTTCGAGTATTTTTGCTTCAGTAATTGTCGGCTTTATTGCTGCTGCGGTTATTCAATATTTCGTGCGACTATCGTTCACCTTCAAACTTCACAAAACCCAAAAATACTTTGGCGCAATTTGGGGCGGAATTTGTGTTACGATGATTCTGTATTTCATCGTTTTCAAAGGCATGAAAGATTTTTTGAGAGACGGGTATCCGGAATTGTTCACTTATCTAACCGCAAATCAAGGATTCTTGATGATTGCTTCATTTATTATTATCGCAGTTTTACTGCAATCACTCTATTGGCTTTTCAGAGTCAATGCGTTGAAATTTATTGTGCTGATGGGAACCTTTGCCTTGGCGATGGCTTTTGCCGGTAATGATTTGGTGAACTTTATCGGTGTTCCTGTGGCGGGTTTAAATAGTTTTCAGTTGTATCAAGAAGCAGGAGCACCTGATCCGGGCACGTTTCAAATGCTCGGTATGAGTGGTAGAGCAGAAGCTCCGAAAATAATTTTGTTCGCATCCGGACTTGTGATGATACTCGCATTGTGGTTCTCGAAAAAAGCCCGAAATGTAACCAAAATGACCGTGGATTTAAGTCGTCAAGATACGGGAATCGAACGTTTCGGCTCAACGCCGCTTTCTCGTTCTATCGTTAAAATGTTTACCGGATTGGATGAATGGCTAACCAAAGTTATACCGAAAAAACTCAACCGAAAAATTTCACGTCGATTCAGGCCAAGCAAAAAAGCTGAAGAACTGCAACAAGGGGCAGCTTTCGATATGCTTCGTGCGTCGGTTAACCTAATGGTTGCTTCGGCTTTGATTGCTTTTGCAACATCGCTCAGATTGCCGCTTTCGACAACATATATCACGTTTATGGTGGCTATGGGTTCATCGTTATCTGATGGTGCTTGGGGACGAGATTCCGCTGTGTATCGCGTAACAGGAATGTTCTCGGTTATCGGAGGCTGGTTTTTTACGGCAATAGCAGCGTCTTCGATCGCTTTCTCGGTTGGTATGATATTGTATTTTGGCGGACCTTTCGGAATAGCCGGTATGCTTATTCTTGTGGCTTTTCTAATGTGGCACACCAGCAAAATTCACAAGCGCCGTGAGAAAAGCGCTGCAAAAGTCGAAAAATCGTTTATCGTCAGCAAAGATGAGGCGGAAAATATCCATAAAATTGCATCGGATACACTTTGCACATCATTGCAAAAAATGGAAACGATGTACTCTGAAACTATTGACGCACTAAGTAAAGAAAGTATCAGAAAATTAGAAGCCGTACGTCGTGATTTGAGTGATATCAGAGATGAAACCAAGTTGATGAAAAACAATCTCAATCTAACCATTCAAGCCTTTAACGACAAGCAACTCGAAAACATGCATTACTACGTTCAAGCAGTGAATTATCTGCGTGAAGTTTCTTTTGCTTTGAAAAGTTTTATCGAAGTGTCGTTTGCACATACGAATAATAAACACAAACCGCTCGTTTCCGAGCAACAGGCCGAATTAGCCGAACTCAACCAACGTGTTGTAACATTTTTAGGCATGGTAAAACACCATATTGCTACCGAAAATTTCCAAACGGTTGAAGAAAGCCTTGCTTACGAACAAGACATTGTTCAGTATATTGAAAGCATAAACAAAAACCAAATGAAACGCGTGAAAAATGGTTATTGTGGCACGAAAAACAGTTTGTTGTATTCTGCAATCTTGACTAATAGTCGAAATTTATTGTTGTTTACATCATTATTATTAAAGGCTCAGCGTGATTTTTTAAGAAGTTCTGAGTAAAAAAAACACAGAGGACACAAAGAAACACAAAGATTGCGATTTAATCCTTTGTGTTTCTTTGTGTCCTCCGCGGTAAATTCAATTTGATTTTCAATAAAATTAACGTTGTTAACAAAAAAAAAATGAAAAAAAAATAAAAAAAATTTTGTTTTTTCAAAATTATGTATTTACTTTGCAAAAAATTTTGAATACATCATGGCAAAAAAAATAGAAAAAAAAGACAAAGCAAAAGAAAAAACCAAAGAGTCTCCCAAACCAAAGATCAATAAAAATGTTATCGTAAGCTATAACAAGATTGGAAACGATCTCAAATTGGAGTTGATAAAAAAATATCCCGACGGCTACGGTAATCATATTGTTCGTTACCCCAAGCCCAACGGTGAATACTTTTTTGCTGTACCTTTAGATGTAACAGATATGCACTACCTCATCAAAGTTGAGGTAAAAATTGACAACTTGATTACGGAAGACGAATTTGACAAACACTTCGGCGATATTTCGGAAGTAGACAGCAAAGTCATCGGCGATGTAGAAGTAGATGATAACGATGAAAGCGACGATGATGACACTGACAACCAAGCAGATGAGGCGGGCGATGATGAAGAAGATGACGAGTGAAAATGCGATTAAGCGAGTAAAAACAAATTCATTTGTTTTTCAAGCGATAGCATTTTCAATTTATTAAATTGCATAATTGAAAAAAAAATTGTATCTTTGCGGATTAAATAATTAAAAAATCATAACAAACAGATGAAAAAAATCTTCACCCCAACCTTTTTTGCGATTGCAGCGTTGATTATTATAGTCGCTGTTGTCCGCTTTCTGCCAATTCCTAACTTCACACCGATTGCAGCGATTGCGCTCTTTGGATGTGCTTATTTTAAGAGAAAAAGTATAGCATTTTTAATTCCTTTGGCAATATACGCGATAACAAATCTTTTCCTTGGGCTCCCTGACTTGTTTACAACGTTTGCCGTGTATTTCAGTTTTATTTTGGCTGGTGTTATTGGTTTGTGGATTGGTAAGAAAGTTTCGGTATCTCGCGTGATTGGTGGTGCTTTGGCATCTTCTGTATTGTTTTTTGTAATCACAAATTTCGCTACGTGGTTGAGCGGTTTTTGCGGTTATCCAATGACGATGGGCGGCTTGATATTGTGCTACGAAATGGCTATCCCATTTTTCCGCAACGAAGTTTTAGGAACGTTGGTATACAGCGGTGTTTTATTCGGTGCATTTGAATTGGCAAAACGACGTTTTCCGGTGTTGGTGAAATAATTTTTGAAAAACCAATAACATGATTTGGTAGGGGCGGAAAATTTTCTGCCCCTACGTTTTTTTTTGTACATTCCATTTTTTTTCGTATCTTTGTAGGTTAAAGATATGATTTCAATCCAAACCATAAAGCGCATAAAATCCCTGCAACAAAAGAAATTCCGAGAAGAAGAACATTGTTTTGTTGCAGAAACACCGAAAATTGTTGAAGAAATTTTGAACAGCAGCGCGTATTCGGTGGAAACCGTTTATGGTTTGAAAGCGTGGATTGATGCAAATTGGAAGCGTTTCGCGCGACACACTTTAGAAGAAGTTTCACCCAAAGAACTCGAACGCATCAGCGGCTTGCAAACGCCTAATCAAGTGCTTGCCGTAGTGAAAAAAAATGATAGTTTGCTTGATTTGGGAACCATTTTTTCAGATATGTGTTTGATGTTGGACGATATTCGCGACCCGGGTAATCTCGGGACGATTTTGCGAATTGCCGACTGGTTTGGCATCAAGCACGTCGTTTGTTCTAACGAAAGTGTGGAATACACCAATCCCAAGTGCATTCAGGCTTCCATGGGGTCGTTTTTGCGTGTTTCGGTGTATTATGGTGATTTGGCACAGTTTTTGTCAGATAAAAAAACAGATACTCCCATTTACGGTACATTCATGGAAGGAGAAAGCATCTATCAAACCGAATTGAATCCAAAAGCCTGTATTGTGATTGGAAACGAAGCACACGGCATCTCGAAACCCTTAGAACCTTTGATTACAAAAAAAATTCATATTCCTTCATTTTCCAACGAGAAAAATCATGCCGAATCACTGAACGCTTCAGTAGCAACGGCAATTCTCTGTTCGGAATTCAAACGACGATGAAAAAACTTTGGTTCATAGGATTGTTTATTTTGACTGTTGGTGCACTTCATGCGACCCATCAAAAAGCGGCTGAAATCACGTATCGGCATTTGACCGGACGTACCTATGAATTTACGATTGTAACCTATACCTATAGAGGAAGTTTGGCTGATCGTCCTGAGTTAACAATCAATTGGGGATATCAAGGTCGGCAGACGGTAGTTCGACGTGAAGGGGATGGCACTCCAATTGATGAGCAAACTAAAGAAAATCGTTATGTAACAACCCATACTTTTCAGGGAACGGGAACTTACTATATTTGGATGGAAGACCCCAATCGCAATGGCGGAGTAGTGAATTTACCGAATTCGATCAATACGCCGATATATGTCGAAAGCAAGCTCGTCATCAGTCCGTTTGTTAGTCCGCCAAATTCTACTCCTGTACTTCTGAATAAGCCTATCGATAGAGGCTGTGTGGGCGTTCCGTTTATGCACAATCCGGGTGCTTTTGATCCGGATGGCGACAGTTTGTCGTACAAATTGGTTACTTGTCGTGGCGAACTTGGTTTGCCTATTAGAGGTTATACGTTACCTGCAGCGTCGGATTCAATCAGTATAAACCCTGTAACAGGAGATCTGATTTGGCATTCGCCAATAAGGAGTGGCGAGTATAATGTGGCGATATTGATTGAGGAATACCGTAGTGGCAGAACTGATCCTGTTGGTTCGGTTTTACGAGATATGCAGATTACAATTATGGATAATTGTAATAACCGTCCACCGGAATTGCATGTTCCTGAAAAGATCTGTGTGTTTGCAGGTGATACGTTACGAGTGCCGATATTGGCTACAGACCCGGATACAAATGATATTCTGACCTTGTCGGCAACAGGCGGAATTTTTCTTCTCCCTCAACACAATGCAAACACCATATATGCAGTTGGCAGATCGCCGCTGTTTGATACTTTGGTATGGATGCCGCAACATGCCCATGTTCAACACAATCCATATCCGGTTTATTTTAGAGTGAAAGATAACGGTAATCCTAACTTGAATGCCTTGAAAACCATGTTTATTCACGTTATCGGACGTGCTCCGCAATGGGATTCCATAGTTTCAACGTTTCAATCCATTTCATTGCATTGGCAACCGATTTTAGATACAAATATTTATGCATATCGAATTTATAGAGCACAGTTGAGAACAGGAATAATGCAAGGTTCCTGCGATTTTGGATTTAATGATAATGCGTATCAAGTCATTGCTACATTGTATGACCGAACGCTTTCGAGTTATACGGATACTAATGTAGAGCAAAATATGCAGTATTGTTACCGCATTGTGGCGGAGTACAAAAATTTTATGGAAACACAGATGTCGGATGAGATCTGTGTGACTGTGTTGTCAAATACCCCTATTTTAGAGAAAGTTAGCGTTGTTGAAACTGATTTGTATAATGGAAAAATAGAATTAGCTTGGCGCAAACCCTTGGATTTTGACATAACTTCGGATGGAAGCAGTTTTCGCTATGTCATTCACCGTTTATTTGGTGCAGGCGCGTATCAGGCCATTGATACGCTTTACAGCAATGACACGACTTATTTGGATCAACGAGCGGGATTTAATACGCTCGAGAATTATTATCGCTATAAAATAGAATTAATTCAAAAACAAGCAGAATCGTGGATTTCCATAGGATTTTCGAATGTTGTATCGTCT
>JAIRRI010000086.1 GCA_031256055.1 Bacteroidales bacterium | reverse complement strand
CCCATTAACAATAAAACAAAAAAATGACAAACCGCAAATTAGGATTAGATTTCCAAAAGGTCGCAAAAGCCAAAAAAACCGCCCAACACATCGCTGTAAGCGTGCAAAAATTCGCAGATAATTATACCACTGTTGCGGTGGAACGAACATTGTGTCGTTTGATAGGAATCGACGGTGTTGATGAAAATCAAGTGCCGTTACCGAATGTGGTAGTGAATGCAATTCACGAGGCAGAACGTTTGTCAGATGGAGCACTGGTTTTGCTCGGCAATGCCATGATTGCGACAAATCTTTCGCCACAAGCGATCTCGGAAAAAATCGCAAACGAAAATTTAGATATCACAGCATTTCCAACACAATCGCAAACCGATATTCAAAATGTGTTGCAACCTTATGTAAATACAGCAATCGAACGTATTCGCAACAATCGTAAACGCAGAGAAGGCACAATTGCCAAAATCGGCGAAGGCGCAAAACCTTACCTCTACGTGATTGTTGCAACAGGCAACATTTACGAAGACGTGGTGCAAGCACAAGCTGCCGCACGACAAGGCGCAGACATCATTGCGGTGATTCGCACCACAGGACAAAGTTTGCTGGATTATGTGCCATATGGCGCAACAACAGAAGGTTTTGGAGGAACGTATGCTACGCAGGAAAATTTTCGCATTATGCGGAAAGCCTTAGATGACGTGAGTTTGGAAGTGGGACGATACATTCGTTTGTGTAATTATTGTTCGGGATTGTGTATGCCCGAAATCGCTGTAATGGGAGCTCTTGAGGGATTAGACGTGATGTTGAACGATGCCCTTTATGGAATTTTGTTTCGAGATATCAACATGCAACGCACGTTGGTGGATCAATATTTTTCGCGTGTCATCAACGGATTTGCAGGCGTAATCATCAATACAGGTGAAGACAATTATTTGACTACTGCCGATGCGTTTGAGGAAGCACACACCGTTTTAGCATCCGATTTAATCAACGAACAATTGGCGTTATTAGCCGGAATTCCCGAAGAACAAATGGGTTTGGGACACGCCTTCGAAATGGATCCCGAACTCAAAAACGGATTTTTGTACGAATTAGCACAAGCCCAAATGACACGCGAAATCTTTCCGAAAGCACCTTTGAAATATATGCCGCCAACCAAATTTATGACAGGCAATGTCTTCAAAGGACAAATCCAAAATGCACTCTTCAACGAGATCGCCATCTGGACAGGACAAGGTATTCAACTTTTGGGAATGCTTACAGAAGCCGTGCATACGCCATTTATGAGCGACCGATTTTTAGCGATTGAAAATGCCAAATACATCTTCAACAACATGCAAAACATCGGCGACGAAGTGGAATTCAAACAGGACGGCATCATTCAAAAACGCGCACAAGACGTGTTGGAAAAAGCTTCAACCCTCCTAGAGAAAATCGAAAAAGAAGGTTTGAAGTCTGCGTTGGAAAAAGGTTTTTTTGGAAACATCAAACGTGCAAAGACAGGTGGGAAAGGCTTGGCAGGCGTTGTCGAAAAAAATATAAATTACATAAATCCATTTGTAAAATTGATGAACCCGTAGGGGCGTATGGCATACGCCCCTATATCACAAAAACAAAAAAATATTCCAGTAACATAAAAACAAAATGATATGAATAAAAATAAATTATGGATGGTAAGAGCTGGCGAAGGTGCATACTTAGCCGACGACTTTCTGACTAAAAATATTGTTTCAATTGGATGGAACAGATTAGGCGATTTATCAAAAGTAAATAATCTTAATGAACTCAAAGAACTTATTCGAGAAAATTATCCTGACTATAAAAAAGGTCAAATAATAAGTAGTGCAGGACAAATTTATAGATTTCTGAGTGAATTTAAAAAAGGCGATTGTGTAATGACCTATAACCATTCAGAGCGAACTTATTTTATTGGAGAAATTGAATCAGATTATAAATTTGATGAAAAAATATCTGAATACTTCCATATAAGAAAAGTTAAATGGATTGGAAAAGTTAATCGAGATGATTTATCAACATCAACAAAAAACACAATAGGTGCAATATTGACAATTTTTGAAATTCCAAAACAAGCAAGAGAAGAGTTATTTTCTCTTTTAGCTGGTAAGCCATCAAAAATGATTGAAGAAGCCTCTGAGGAAGAGGCTCTTGAGGAAGTAAGAGATGATTTTATCGCAAAATCCCACGAATTCACAAAAGACAAAGTTTTGTCATTGGATTGGGAGGAAATGCAAGAACTTGTTGCAGGAATTTTGCGAGCGATGGGCTATAAAACAAGAATAAGCGGGAAAGGAGCAGATAGAGGTAAAGATATTATTGCTTCGCCGGATGGCTTGGGATTAGAAAGTCCAAAAATTGTAGTCGAAGTAAAGCACAGACAAGGCTCTATGGGTTCGCAGGAAGTGAGAAGTTTTCTTGGAGGATTAAGAGCAAGCGATAGGGGATTATATATTTCAACAGGAGGCTTTTCTAAAGACGCAAAATATGAAGCAGAAAGAGCAAATGTTCCGATAACCTTGGTGGATTCAGATATTCTGGTCGAATTGATTATTCAGTATTATGATAGTTTTGATAATGACACAAAGACATTGGTTCCTCTAAAAAAGATTTATTGGCCTGTAAAAATTAAGTAAGCCAAGTGCCCAAATACAACCCCAATATCCACTACCGCCATTCCATTCGTTTGAAAAGCTACAATTATTCACAATACGAACACATCATCAAAAATGCGAAATCATATCAAACGATATCGAATTATATCATCAACAACCCATTACAATGGGAAACCGATAAATTTAATTTGTCCAACAATGTAGGGGCGTATGCCATACGCCCCATTAACGAACGCCAAATAATCGAAATATGAAAGATTTGACACAGATAAAACCTTACGGCGACACCCTCAACGACGGCAAAGTCCAGTTGAGTTTCACCTTGCCCGTACCGATGAGCGACGAAGCCATTGAGGCCGCCAAACAACTGATGTACAAAATGGGATTCGACAATTCGCAGGTGGTTTTTTACAAGGAACTGACCGAGGATTACACGTTTTTCAACTGCTACGGAAGTTGTTCACATTCGGTGGATTTCACGAAAATTCACGTGCAAAAAGTGGAAAGCTCTACCATGACAATGGACGAAACCGACGAATTTATCAAGAAAAACATCGGCCGAAAAATCGTTGTAGTAGGCGCCAGCACCGGCGATGATGCACATACCGTAGGCATCGACGCCATCATGAACATGAAAGGCTACGCCGGACACTACGGCTTGGAACGGTACGAGATGATTGAGGCTTATAACATGGGCAGTCAAGTGCCAAACGAGGAATTAATCAAAAAAGCCTTAGAAGTGAAAGCCGATGCTATACTCGTTTCTCAAACTGTTACTCAAAAAGATGTTCATGTTAAAAACATGACCGAACTCATCGAAATGCTTGATGCCGAAGGCTTGCGAAGCAAGCTAATCGTAGTTTGCGGAGGTCCGCGCATTTCGCATGAATTGGCGAAGGAACTCGGGTTTGACGCGGGGTTTGGAATGAATACTTACGCCGATGATGTGGCATCTTATATTGCAGAGGAACTCGCACGTAGAAAGAATAATAATAGTTAGTGATTAATGATTAGACACAAAACAACAACCATAAATCACTAATTATTAACTATTAATCATAAAAAATAATCATTAATCATTAACCATTAATCACTAAATTATGGACAAAAATCAGATAAGAGAGGTAATCGCTCGCCGTTCCGCCCAGGAACTAAAAGACGGCGATGTTGTAAACTTAGGCATTGGCTTGCCAACGCTCGTTGCAAACTACGTTCCAAAAGATGTACACGTTATTCTGCAATCAGAAAACGGATTGTTAGGCATGGGCGGCTCGTCCGAACAAGGCAAAGAAGACCCAACATTAATCAATGCCGGTGGCGGTTTTATTACCGTGCTTCCCGGTGCGAGTTCGTTCGACAGCGCAACCTCATTCGCCATTATTCGTGGCGGACACGTGGATGTAACCATTCTCGGAGCGTTGCAAGTAGACGAAAAAGGCAACCTTGCCAATTGGATGATTCCCGGCAAAAAAACCCCCGGAATGGGCGGTGCAATGGATTTGCTTGTTGGCGCACGAAAAGTGATTTTAGCGATGGAACACACCGCAGGCGAAACCAAAAAAATCCTGAAACAATGCACACTTCCGCTCACCGCAGCCGGACAAGTTAACAAAATCATCACCGAAATGGGCGTTATGGAAATCACGCCAGATGGCATTGTGCTGAAAGAAATTCATCCGGAATTCACGATCGAACAAGTGCAAAACGCCACTGAGGCGAAATTGATTGTTGATGGGGATTTGAAACAAATGACGGTATAAAATAAGGTCGTCATTCCGAGCGTAGTCGAGGAATCCCCTTGCTAATGGAAAATTACAAAAAATGCAAATCAACGAAACCTACAAAAACGGCCAAAAAATCTCCGAACTAACCGGAAAAACCTTAACCTATTACTATAAAAGCGGAGCAGTTAAGGCAAAAGGCGATTTCATCAATGACATGATGGATGGAAAATGGCTGTTTTACCACGAAAACGGCCAATTGTGGCAAGAAGCCCGGTTCAAAAAAAATCAAAAAGACGGCGAGTGGAAACGATACTCCAAGTCAGGAGAATTAGAATATAATGAAATGTTTAAGAACGGAAAACAAATCAAAAATTAAATAATGATTAGTGGTTAATGGTTAATTAAACACTAAGTTATTACCATTTATCACTAAAATATTAATCATTTATCACTAAAAATATGAGCAAAGTTTACATTGTAGCAGCAAAACGTACTGCCATCGGAAAATTTCTCGGAACGCTTGCATCACTATCTCCCGCG
>JAIRRI010000081.1 GCA_031256055.1 Bacteroidales bacterium | reverse complement strand
AAGAGTTAAGAACTAAGAGTTGCTGCGCCAAATCGACAATTCTTAATCCTTAGCTCTCGGTTCATAAATTTATAATTCTTAGTTCATAACTCTTAACTCTTAGTTCAAATGGGAAGAGCATTCGAATACCGCAAAGCAACTAAATTCAAACGCTGGGGCAATATGGCTCGCGTGTTTACACGTATCGGCAAACACATCACGATGGCTGCCAAAAACGGCACAGACCCTGAAACCAATCCGCGTTTGCGTGCTTTGATTCAAGAGGCAAAATCGGAAAATATGCCGAAAGACAACGTGGAACGTGCCATCAAGCGTGCTGTTGAGAAAGACAAAGCCGATTTCAAAGAAATCGTTTACGAAGGTTATGCGCCGCATGGCATTGCTATTGTGATAGAAACGGCTACCGACAACAACATGCGAACCGTCGCAAATATTCGTAGTTATTTCAATAAATTCAACGGCTCGTTAGGAACAACAGGGAGTTTGGATTTTTTGTTTGAGCACAAATGTGTGTTCAAAGTGAAAGACCCGGGCAATCTGAATTTGGAGGAATTGGAATTGGAATTGATTGATTTTGGTGTTGAAGATATTTTCGAAAACGATGATAAAGAAATCCTAATCTACGGACCTTTCGATGCTTACGGAAACATTCAAAAATACATCGAAGACCACCATTTTGAACTAATTTCAGGAGGTTTCGATCGCATTCCGACCGACACGAAAGAAGTGACGCCCGAGCAACATGCCGAAATCGAAAAAATGCTCGCCAAAATTGAAGAAGACGAAGATGTTACGAATGTTTATCATAATATGAAATAAGCCCATCGTAAACGAATTCCACTACTGCCATTCCACAGTACCATTCACTTTCAGACGTATCACTTCGATGCTTTTTGCAAAAATACGAATAATTTTCTATTTTAACAATTTTTAAGACTTTTTAACACTTTTTAAGTTTTTTGTTTGGATTTTTTTGCGTAACTTTGTAGTTCGAAAACCACCAACATGATATCGCTTGAAAATTTATTGACAATTCTCGCCATTGGAGTACCCATTTTTCTTGGCGTTTTGTCGTTTATTATCTACAAAGCAGTAAAATTTGGAGAAGTGAAACGTGATTTCAAATACATCAAAGAAAAAACAGATGGTATGAAATGCACGGAACACGAGCATAAAATTGGTGCACACAAAGAAACAATGGATAGAATAGATCATAATATCAATTTTATTCTTAGCACGTTGATTAAACAACCGGTTCCAACAATTGAAAAACACAGTCCATTATCTTTAAGTGATCTCGGAAAAAGAATCGCAAAAGATTTAGAACTGAATCAAATGATAGGCAACAATTGGGAAAAAATACTCTATTATCTTGATATTAATAATATAGCGTCAAAAAATGCTTACGATATACAGCAATTCTGCATAGAAACAGCGTGCATTTCGTTAGATAAATTTTTTGATGAGCATGGTATTGACAAAATAAAAATGTATGCGTACAATAATGGTAATTCGCTCTTTTATTACGGAAGTATGATAGGCATTATGATACGAGATGTTTATTTTGAAAGTAAAGGGATTCCCGTTACCGCAGTAGATGAACACATTCCTGCACAAAATCCTGCATAAAAATTATCGCAACAATTCGGAGTAAATTTTCACTAAATTTCCTGCTGTAATTTTATCGCTGTATTTTTCACGAGATAAGCGTAGTGCATGTTCTTCACACTGCTCATAAATAGCAGGATTTGCCAGCATTTGTCTTAATGCTTCTGTTAACTGCTCGCTGTTGTTTGGCGAATATAACAAACCCGCATTTCCTACGATTTCGCTAAATGAGCCTTTATTCGGGACAACGGCTGGTCTTCCTGCTGCAAACGCTTCGCTCAAATATAATCCGAAGGCTTCATTAAATCTTAAAGGAGCGCAAATTAGGGAAATATCTTTGTAAAACGTGGTGTGTTCTGTCAAAGAATACTGTTCCGACCAAATCACATCATTCATATACGGCTGTAAAATCGCTCGAATATGATTGACAAATTTCTTGTTTTCTCGTGTGTATCCGCCGCCGATTTTTAACTTCAAATTTGGAATTGAGTTTTCCTTTTTCAAATTGACAAAGGCTTGTGCCAAAATATCCAATCCGTTTTCATAATTCAGGCGATAATAAAAGCCAATCGTAGGTTCTTTCGGATAATCCGACGATTGGTAGGTTTCAATATTCACACCGGGAAAAACAACATCAATGTCTTTGATTGCAGGATTTTTTTCAAACGAAACGGATTTGTAAAATTTGCTTGACGCCACAAATCGGTCAATGTATGTTACATTTTGTCCGATGGCGTCCCATGCTTCGCGGGCATCCTGTTTTTCGAGGCTGTCTAACCAAATTTCCTCGTCTTGTAATCCACAAACAATCGGAATGTTGATTCTGTTCTTTATCGCTTTCGCAATGCCGATTAACATTGAGGTTGAGAGATGAATAATGTCAGGTCGGTCGTGATGTTCGATCCAATCGATGATTTTTTCGGTTTGCTTGGCGAAATTTTTGTCATCGCCTTTGATCATGGAAAGCGTCATTTGCTCCATGCCTTTGGCAGAGGTTGTTCCCGAAAAATGCGAAGCCATTCGCAAAGCGCAAGGCGAATTCAAAATTTTCTCAAAAAAGCGAGGCATTTTTCCTTTTCGGAAAAATTTTTGTGCAACATAATACGACGTTGCAGGAAAAAACAACGGCGTGTTCGAATGCCACGATTTATCAATTAACGGAAGGTATAACGGCATAATCGTAACATCATGCCCTGCATTACGCAAGGCTTGCGCGTAAAGATTATCGCGAAAGCAATTCCCGCAATAAAACGTGTCGCCCGAACCAGGAATGATAAGAAGGATTTTCATGTTTTGCTTTAATCCCTATTTCACATCATTCAAATCCCGCAAAGTCAATTGATAGTCCGGAAAACCACCTGTTCTACTGGTGTAAATTCCGATAACTCCGGTAAAATCACCTCTGTTTTCTCTATCTAATCCTGCAAATTTTGCAAAACCGCTCGTTCTAACGATAACCGTATTAGTATTAGTGCCGCTTCCATCTTTATAATAGTGACTTACCGTTGCAGTTGTTGTTCTCGGTATGAATAAAAGTTTTCCATCCTCTGTAAGTGTATTCGATATTTCTGTTATATCAAGCATTACATGGTTTAAGAAAACTACTTTATTTGTGCGGTTTTCGATAACTTCTTTACCGCCGAGTTTTTGAAGATCGTTAGCCGTCAACGCCCAAGTTGTGATAACCTCACTCGGTACAAGCCCCGGTTTAATTTCTACACCTGTACGACGGTTTCTTGTACCACAAAGGTTTGTAGCCGAATTAAAACGAGGATACATATTACCGAGAAAAGGTTCAGTAGATTGGAATTGCAGATCTTTGACTGTGATCAAAGTTCCCATCCGCATATCGTTTTTTAGATCATTCAAGTTTATTTGACCATTAGACGTAAAAAATCTTGTGAGTTCTGCAATGGTAATTGTGTCCGATTTGATGGGTTGTAAATCTTTTGGATCCCCAGGTAAAATATGGTTATCAATCAGCGTTGGTATGTCAATATACGACGTTGGATAGTAGGTTTCGTTGTCGGGATAATACCCTATTTCATACATGCCACGGTAAAAACCGAGCACTAAATTTTGACATTTAACGTAAACGGTTTGTCCTACATCGTAAAAATTATACAAACCGTTTAAGCCCAATTTGATAACGATTCCTGACGTTGAATCTTGAATAAACAATTGCTTGTAAAAATTGCCTTGTCGATCGTCCGAGATTACTCGCCCTTTGATATAAACGTCTTCTCTAATCCAAGATGCGTGAGCAATTTGTTCGTAGGCAGTTATAATTTCACAACCCTCGCAAACTGCTGTGCTTACACAAATGTCGTTCAGAAAATTGGGACGATCCCACAAACTTTTCTTTAATTCGGCAATGGTAATGATGTTTTTATCACCATCCTCCTCAGGCACATAGTCGTTCGGATTGTTGAATTTGTCGTTACACGCGGTGAAGGTTGTTGCAAGCAGCGCGAGTAGGAATAATTTTGATATGTTTTTTAGTGTTTTCATAGTCGTTTGTTTTTTTTATGTTGCCATAGGGGTCAAAAATTTTCGACCCCTACAATTAGAATCTGAGAAATACATTAAGAAAATATGATGTTCCATTCATAAAATAATATTTAGAAGGAAAAGGCGAGTAGTTTTCCCAAAAACGTCCGTCCTCGTCTCTTTCTCTTTGCAAGCGAGATTGTTCAAATCCCCCGCTTTGCATGGTTTGATTATTCAAAATATTGTTGATCGAAAGCATAATACCGAGATTGTATTTTCGGTTGATACTTTTCCATGTGCCGAAATTGGCGTTTAGCACAAATCCGGGGTTGAATTTTTCTTGGTAGGTCATCTGAAACCAATCGGCAGCGGCATCCTCTACGTCTTGTGTGCGGCGAAGCGGGTTCATATCAATATATGAATAATTGTAATAATTCAAGTCAACTCCTGCCCACCAGTTTCTCGGAGCACGATATTCTACTCCGAAATTGGTTGCCAATTGCGGTGTTCCTGCTACATACATTCCACTCCAATATACACGTTGATTTTCCGCAAGAATTTCATTACTGTTGTCGATGGTTTGTGTAAGATAAGGATTGGAATTGTAAATATAATCGCCATAAGCCACAGCGCCTTTGAGAGAAAAGCCGTTCCAAACATACACATCGGCGCCAAACTCCACGCCCATGTGGCGTTGAGATACGCCACTCAATGCGAAATTACTCATTGCACGATAGAAGTCGTCGTAAAACGTCATCACTTTGCTGCGATCGTGGATTTGAGTGAAAAATCCGTTTAAGCGGGCCTTTACATTGGACATTCGTACCGTGTAACTTGCATCCACTGCAAAAATCTTTTCAGGTTCCAAATCTTCAACTACCGTATTTCGTGTTCTCGGCGAAATAAACGCATCGCGAAAATACGGCGCACGTTGAGAATAATTCACGTTTGCGCTCACAATGTGATTGCCCGTGATTTGATAATTTCCGCCTGCTTGAGCCGTATAACTCAAAAACGAAAGTGTTTCGGATTTTCCGTAAGAATTATCAGGAAACAAGCCTTTTTTCATCAAACCTTCTCTGTAAAACGATGTAAAACCGATATCTCCACCGAAATAACCGTCAAATTGACCAAAAATAACATTCGCAATCGCCCAAGCACCGCCTGTTTGCGTAAAAGCATAATAATTGTGTCCGTATTTATCGCCTTTTCTAATCACACGATTTGGATTGTTCAAATCGTTTTGAATAACACTGTCGTTATTTGGAAAATCACGCTCTGCAAATTGATCGACATCAAGCCAAAATTGACCGCCTAAAAGATCGTACATTTCGTTGAAATATTCCGTACGATTCCAACGATACGACAAGCCTCCGTTGATTTTCAAAACATCCGTAATGATAGAATTAGCCGTCACTCCAAGATTAATATCGTGTTGATCGGCACGACGATTTTGAACCGCATATTTTGAACGGCGTTCGTTTTTAATGGATTGGTTTTGTTGCCCGTTGATTGTAACATTAGACAAGTTGACATTGTTGTTGTAATTCACATTGTACAACCCATCCCAGTTGATGTGACGAACGTTCGGATCACTCAACCAACCTTCTCTAACTTCCATTTCTTTCAAAGGATTGTTGCTGAAATAACTTGGCAAATAGCGATAATAATCCGGACGCGGATCCGGCGCATCGAACCAGTCGAGAGCGGTATAGCCGTTTTTACCAAAACGATAACTGGCTGCGGTTTGAAGTCTCAAACGATTGCTGATTCGGTTCGTATAATCCAACATGATCACCGGTTCGTGCGAATTTCTCATACGTGCATTGCGGATTTTTCCATCTTGAAAACCCCAGTTTGGATTGTAATACGGATCGTCTAACATATCGTAAACTTCTTGCACCGCAGCAGCCGAAACTCCGCGTTTGATAGGCGCTCCCAAAACGGTTAGTGCCAAACTTTCGCGAAAGTTAAATCGTTTTTCCAAGCCTATGAAGTAAGACGCGCCTTGATAAAACGTACCCGTTGTCCAATTGAGCGGATTGTCTGCCGAACTGTATCGCACAGAGCCTGCAAGCGCCAAATACAGGTCATCGGCTATTTCGCCCGACCATGTTACGCCTAAGCGGTGAGCATAACTTTCTCCCGAACTTGCATAGTTAATGCTGTACCCTCTTCGAATCGACGACGCACGTGTAGAAATGTTGGTCAATCCGTTCACATTTCCGGCAGCGTAGTTTGTAGGTTGCATTCCGCTGGTGCTTTCCGAATTTCGCATCGCATCGTTCAATCCGCCCCAAAGCGAAAATGGTGCATTTCCGGTGTTTGCATCGTTCATAAGCAAGCCGTTCAAGTAGGTTTGTCCGAGATTCCAGTCGTAGCCGCGGGCTTTGAAACGTGTTTCTCTCCATTTGAAATTGGCGATACTCGTGAAGGCGTCTTGCGACGCACCGAGCAAAGTTGGTCCGCTTTGCACATAGTCCGAACTTTCGCTTTCGAGCGAAGTAATATCTGCGATTACAGAACTTGTTGAAATCGGAAACATAAAGATAGTTCCCAAGTTTAAGGCAGCGTTGGCTTGCAACGTGACAGGCGTTTCATAGTTTCCGAAATCCTCGGCAGAAATCACGATTCGCCATGCTCCTGCATACAAATTTGAAATTGAGAATTGCCCGTTTTCGTCGGTTGTTGCAAAATGTTGATCAATGTTGTTGCTCACGCGAACAGTTGCACCCTGTATCGGACTGTTTCCGGTGCGGTTGATTACTCTACCACTGATTTGCTCAGTCTGAGCAGAGAGCAAAGTGCTTGCAGCAATCAGAAGTGTTGTTAAGATTGTTTTGAGGTTCATATTTTAGTTTGTTGATTTATTGAGGATAATTCTACTTTCGTGTGATGATAGTTTGTTTTATACGTTCTTATGGTACTACAATAATCTGCTCCCTCACCAATTCTCCTGCGCCTTCCACATGCAGGAAGTAGGTGCCAGGTGGCAACGAATACGTGTTAAATTTTACAGGACGGGGTTTGCCATCGCGGTGGCGATGTCGGAATCGCGTTTGCCTTGGAATGTTGCCGAGATTATCAAGGAGTTTGACGGTGTATTCTACCGGTTCGTCGGTATCGGGGAGTTGTTCGAACTCAATAGTGATCTCATCGGTTGTGGGATTAGGCGAATAGGTAATTTTGATACACGGTGGACAAGGGCTCGGATCTCCGAAACCGAGACAGTGACGAAGACGAGGGTACTCTATCGTTTTCGCAAGACTCCAACCGCATTGGTTTTGCAAGCGAGCTTCGATGCGAGGCCAACCGCTCGAAGGAAGAGAATTGATAAACAATGGACAACTTGTTATTCCGGAATATGTAGATGCAGACGAATTATAAAAAGAAACGTGAGCGGGCGAAAGTTTTTTCCATTCACCTACCACTTCTTCATTAAATGCAAGATTTACAGGTCCACCGTTATAAGTGAGTGTATCTAAAAAATGACATTCAGGCTTCCCCCAGGGCACAGTATCATTTACATTTACGGAGCGACGACTGCTTATGAGATTGACATTAGGAGTATAACCAATGATTATTGTTTTTTCGAAAGTGGTTGAACCTCCGTCGTCGAATGTAACTTTTGCGCTTAATAAAGTTACTCTACATTCACCATCACCTACGTTACGTTGAATACAAATCGGATTTGAATTGAGCGGCGAGCAATTCGTTAAACCGTTACTTAATTGCCACGACACCGTTGCACCGGGAGTCAACTTTGAAACTTCGTATTGAATCAGAGGCATACGCTCAAACGTACCAGGTACAGTTACAATTTCATCAGGTCCGATAATAGTTGGAGGATGCCCAAATGGAGTGTTAGTATATGAAACCCAATCCGTTTTCCTATTTCCGCTCAATACAACTCTAACACGTAATTTTGCTGTTGCCATTCCTGTGTGAGTCAGAGAAATGGACGGAACTCCTGTAGTTATTGTGCCTGACGTTGTAAAACCATCAGTAAGCTCCCATTCATAGCCATTAATGGCAGAAGTAGGCAATTTTGAAATAACGGTAAAAGTAATCGGAGTAGCAACCCCCCACGAAAGACTATTAGTAGAAGCAGATAGAGTTGCACCGGGAGCTAAACCGTTAAGAATTGTAGGATTAGTTGTGCCTCCAAGATGGGCTCTTAGCTGATACCCGCTAGTTATGCCAATATCCCAAGAGATATCAAATCTACCATAATTATCGCCATCGAATCCTAGTGTTCCACCATCACAACCTGCTGATCCTCCTTTTAACTGACCAACAACACGACCTGCACTATTAAGCAAAGGCGAGCCTGAAGATCTTTTTTCGGTTGATCCTTTATCCCATTTAACTCTCCAAAAGCTAGTCCAAAATATAGGTCTACTTCTTATGTCGCTTGTAATACTGATTTTTTTTGTAGGATCACTTTTCGGATGATGTATTCCCACTCCACTTGATGCCGCACTGCTTGACCGATCCCAGCCAAGATAATATGGCATAAAATCATTTGGCACAATTAGAGGGTCTATCGTTAAACGAAGCAATGCAAAATCTGTATCCGTATGCCTTGCCACAAGCACTGCTCCGACAGTTTCTTTCTCGGAAATAGTTCCACTACCGCATCCTGAACGTTCGTAGTCCCAATAAAACATCCATTGCGAAAGATCATTGCTGCTCGGAATGCAATGACGAGCTGTTAATACGTATGGTATATAGTCATTATTCGCATTGTTTATCAACGCTCCGGAACAATTCCCTGTCGGAGTAATTATCATTACTACAGCACGTTTTTCCTTTTGCCAATTGCGTCCTTCCCAACAATTGATGTCAATGTAACAATTGTCGGCATAAGAATTTGAACTTTGATTTTGTGATTCGTAAGGGTTGTTAACATAACGATAACCGTAGCTAATGCTGGAAATTTCTATAATTGCCGAATCTTGCACTTCTGCGGGTTGCCAATATTCAAAAACCACCGTTTCTCCATAAATCAATCCTGTGGCAAATTTTATGGGATTTTCAAAACTGCTACCCAAAAATTCGGATGTTAATGCTTTTGATTGCCCAGTTTCTTCGCTATATACAAAGAATATTGCTCCTTCGGGCAAATAGAATTTGTCGTAATACGCGTGTGTGGATAAGGCATCGGGTATTTGAACTTTCAGTTGCCACAATTTATCACCATTATCCAGGGTATGCCACGTTCCGGAATTGGTCAATGTGAAATTTACCAATACAGGATAAGCAAAACGTAAAGGTGCCAGCAGTTGTGTATCGGTAATGGCATCTTCAGCATGAATAACTTCCATGTTTGGTTTTGTTAATGTTCGTATTGATACGTCTTTAGTACCAAGATCTAAACCAATCGGTCTTATATCCGCTCTTGATTGTGCCTGTAGTGCATATATGCACACACAAGCAAGGGTTATTAAAGTTAATCGTTTCATAGCATTATGGATTTATTCGTTTATATATTAAAGACGAACTAAGTTTGCCTCTACCTTTGAAGGGGATTCGGAAGTAGATACCTAATGGCATAGGAGCAATAGCACCGACATTAATGGATTTCAACGCCTCGCAATAAAAGTTTCCGTCAAAAGGTTCGTCCTGCTCATCTATGAATGTGATTTCGTAGGGAGTGCCTTCTGGTTTTAACTCAATAATGTATTTATTATAGATTGAGGTTCCATGCATCGTGAAATACCCTTGACTCGACCTAGGAAATGTGAACGTATAGCATGTATCACAATCTTTCGGCTCAAGTTTTACAAGCCCGGGAAAGTTTTCAAGTTCTTCTTCATAAATCGGTCTGTCGCCATCGTTGTATATGATGCCTACTAATTTCCAACTTCCTTCGAATGTGTGAAGATCAAGTTTTTCTTTGTCTTTGCAGGAAGTCAACATTCCCGCTAAAATCAGCAAAAATACTGTGAGTTTTAGAATATTTGTTTTCATGACGATTTATATTTTTGGTTAGTTAAGTTTTTGCAAAGATATGAAAAAATGTTTAATTTACAAGTTGTTTAATTGGCACGGATTACAAATCCGCGCCAGCGGAATAATTTCCATGTTTGGTTTTGCTAATGTTTGAACCGATACCTCTTTAGAACTAAGATCTAAACCAATCGGCCTTATATCTGTGCTTGATTGTGCTTGTAGTGTATATATACATATACAAGCAAGGCTTATTAAAGTTAGTCGTTTCATAGAGCATTATGGATTTATGCGTTTGTAGATTAAAACAGAATGATTTTTTCCTTCCCCCTCAAAAAGGATTTCGAACCTGGTTTTACACGGCCAAATAGCCATAGTTATAATGGATTTTAATGCCTCACGATATAAATTTCCATCAAAAGGTTCGTCTTGTTCGTCTATGAATGTAACTTCGAATGGAGCTGTACCAGGTTTGATAGGATTTAACTTAATATAAAATGCATTCAGAATAGAAATTCCATGTATTGTGCTACCTTTATCGCTGACTTCAACAAATGTGAACGTATAGCATGTATCACAATCCTTTGGTTCAAGCTTTATAAGGCCTGGAATATCTTCAAGGTCTTCTGTAATCTGGTAGCCAGAGCCATGGTCGTATATGATGCCTGTTAATTTCCAACTCCCTTCATAAGGGACAAAAAGGGGCTTGTCTTTGCAGGAAATCAATCCTCCTGCTAAAATCATCAAAATTGCAATGATTTTGAATGTTATTTTTTTCATAACGTTTAGTTTTTTAGTTTATAATTTTAGGTCAAAGGTTAAGGGTTTTTTACCTTTTACCATTTATTATTTCGAAATATAAATATAAACAGGAAAGTGATCCGAATACCCATCCTGATAAGTATCCCCAACATAAGTTCGCCAAGGATACCCTTTGAAACGTCCTTCTTTCTGTTGGAGGAAAGGTCTGTTAAAAATAAATCCGCATTGCTCGGTTCTTCTGACTTGTTGGCAATGCAGTTGAAATCCACCGGTATTATTAATCATGTTTTGACTTACAATAATCATGTCAAATAAATTCCATCCGTCGTTCCAAGCCAACGTGCCATGTCCGGCTCTGTGCAAGGCGAAAAACGGGTTAAACAAGTCGCCCGATAGCAATCTGTTTCGGTCGCCTTTTGCACGCAACACATTGTGAACGCTGTTGTTATTCGGATCATCGTTGAAATCACCCATAATTACAATGTTTGCAGTAGCGTCCACATTTTTTATGGAGTCAACCACATGTCGCAAAACGGAAGCCGCAAGTTCGCGAAGAGGTGCGGATGCACGTTCGCCACCTCGACGAGAAGGCCAATGGTTAGCAAAAAAATGAAACACTTCTCCATCAATCGTTCCGGTAAACCACAAAATATCGCGGGTTCGCCATCTCGGATTATCGGGATTGGAAACTTTTAGCGGTTTACTCGACACGTATTCAATCACATCACCACGATATAGAAAAGCGACATCCATACCGCGCGCATCGGGCGAATCGTAATGCACAATTTGATATCTTGCAGCAGCCACTCGCTCTCCATGTGCCAAATCTTGTAGCACACCGCGATTTTCAACTTCACACAAGCCGATTACAATCGGAAAACCTCCTGTTGCTTTTCCTATTTCTTGAAAAACTTCCGTCAAACGATCGATTTTTCTCCAATAGCGTTTATCGTTCCATTTTTTTGCACCGTCGGGCGTAAATTCTTCGTCGTAAACCGTGGTATCTCTTTGCGTGTCGTAGAGATTTTCGACGTTGTAGAACATGATGCTGTGCGTCTGCGAATAGCCAACTACTGTAAGTAGTAGTAGTGCTATGAGGCTGAATGATAGTTTTAGGTGTTTCATGTTGTAAGTTTATAAAGTTTGTAAAGTTTATAAAGTTTGTAAAGTTGTTATATTGGTACTTTCATTGCTATTTGGCGAAGCTACTTTATAAACTTTCGCACTTTACAAACCTTATGAACTATTTTATAGTGGCCATTTATTTATATCAAATGTAGTTTCAACTTGTTCTTCCAATTGCGGATTTCCGGGAATTGCGGTTTTCAATTTTGGAAAGAAATTAATTCCTGTTAAGTGTTCCAGTTCACGAATGGACATTGCATTATCGTAATTCGTTACTGTTGTACTGGTGTGGCGCTTGTTTTCGAACCACCAAGCGATGCCTGTAAATTCATCACCTTTGCGCTTGACTAAGGCTTTGTACCAATATTTTGCAATGGTTACATTATTGCGATTGGACATTCTGCCAAGGATTTCCACACCGCCAAAAACTTGTGGAGTGCCATTAACGTGATAAATGGTTCCCGGTTTATTAATGGCAACACCTGTAACCACATAAAGTGTGTCGCAATCGGCGGCTCTGGCCCATCGTCTGACTTTGGACTCCAAATTTTCCCAAATATCTCGATTGAAACCCACGCCTACTTGCGGACTGATGTTAGAAATGTAGAACGTTTCGTCGTTTGCTTCTCTACTGAACAGTCGATCGGCAGACGCAACCAAATGCCCTCGGTCCCAACCCGGAAGAGTTGGAAAATTGCGATAATTCGGAGGATCTGTCGGCGCGAAAGGATAAGCCCACTGATATTGTCTCGGAATTTGCGGATCATATTGCCAAGGGTCTTGAGGCGGACGACTTGTGTTGGTTAGGTTAAATTCATTGTTAAATACATAAGCCAACCAAATCGAAGTTCGTTGTGCAGTATCGAATTCCAAACTATAATAGTTGTGTTGAATAAACCAGTTCGAATCTCTAATTTCCGGAATTTCAATTCCCGATAGAGAAGAAGCTGTACCCTTTTGAGTCAGACTAACTGTTTTCGAATGTTTTCCGAATTTAACCGTAATTTTTGCCGTTCGGGCAACATCGTTAACGTTTCGAAAGACCGTAATTTGTGCAGAAGACGAGGTTCCGCTCAACGGTTGAGCCACACACCAATTTCCTTCTTGTTCAACAGTTATAGTCCATGCACTGTTTATCGGATAAGTTCTAATCGTTAAGTTCACAGATTGTTCAAGTCGGGAAACTTCTGTTCGATTGAGCGAAATCTGTAAATTGGTTTCATCTTTGTTTTTGCACGATGAAAACGTTACTGTTAACAGTAGTAAAACTATAATGTTGATTGTGTATTTTCGGTGTTTCATAACTTTTGAGTTAAGAACTAAGAGTTAAAAACTATAGAGTTGCTTCGCCACTTTGCTATGGGCGCAGCCTAACTTTTAGTTCTTAACTCTTAACTCTTAGTTTTTACCATGAGGATTCCCATTTTTTAATATCAAACGTTGTTTCAACCGCTTCTTCTCTTGAAGGGTCCGGAGGATACGCGGCATTCAAATTCGGAAAGAAATTAATACCGGTTCGATGCTCCAATTCGCGAATGGTTATAGCATATCGACTATAATTATTCCTATTAACTGTGGTTTGATGGTCGTCATTATTAGTTCCCGGGGGGAGACCTGCTCGACTTGGTCTATTTTCCAACCACCAAGCAATTCCATCGAACGAATTGCCTGTTCGCTTCACAAGTGCCATGTACCACCATTTTCCAATAGTTACATTGTTACGTTGAGGGATGGTACCGATGATGTCTATTCCGTCAAAAGTTTGCTGAACACCATTAACGGTGTAGGTCGTTCCGGCTTTATTAATAGCTACTCCTTTTACCACGTAAAGTGTGTCACAATTTCCTGCCCATTTTCTGACTAAACCTTCAAGGCTTGCCCAAATTTGTTGATTGAACGAGGACACTTGCGGACTTATATTCGTAATATAAAACGATTCCCAATTTGCAAGAAGGTTAAATACACGATCTTCGGAAGCCATGATGTGTCCGCGATCGTAAGTTCCTGCAATCGTGAATGTTGGTATCGTCGTATCTCTTTGACTATTTGTAGTGACAGGAAAAGCCCATTGATATTGCACCGGAACTATCGGATCATGTTTCCATCTATCAGTACGACTTACGTTTTTCTGATTGAAATAACTGTTAAACACAAAAGCAACCCAAATCGAATGTCGTTGTGCAGTATCGTATTCCATAGCCCAATAGGTATGATCAATAAACCAACATGGATTTTTCACTTCCGGAAGTTCAATTCGAAACGGAACATTTTGACCTCCGGGGCACGCTGAACTTTGTCCTTGTGTTAATGCTAGATTGATTTCTTCGCCCGAAGCCGTTACTCGCAAGTTTGCATTTCGAGATTCTGTACCCGGATTGGCATCGAATGTAACATTGACGCTTCCGGTGCCGGAGCCGGAAGTTGTCGAACCAAGCCGACAATAAGCGTTTCCTTCCGTAATTGAAGCTGTCCAAGACAGGGCGGTTCTAATCTGAAACGGATGTGTTGCTCCGAAATCCGGGAAACTTCCGTCGCCAACCACATCAATCAAAGTTGATGCTCGTTGAGTCAATTCAACAGATCCCGAAGTTTTTCCGGACGTAACCGTGATGGTTGCTGTTCGGGGGTCTGCGCCATTTTCGCCT
>JAIRRI010000066.1 GCA_031256055.1 Bacteroidales bacterium | reverse complement strand
GATGTTCTCTGCCAGTCCGTAATGTTTGACCGTATGCACCCGACCAAGGCTTCGACAAAAACTGCTCATCACATCGGTCGAAGATGTTACGGTGCCAAACGCTCTGCCCTCATGATGCCGCCCAATGGCGAACTTCGCTATTGGGCGTGAGCGGGCATCGTGAAGTTTCCCGCTTGCTGCCAAGTTTTTCAAGTTCAAAAAAGCCCAGCATAGGATGTTTTGCACGGCTTCAGCTCGCTTGTCGGGGGTGTAATTCGCAAAGGCAAGTAGAGCCGATTTGGTGATGACCGGCATCATTTCGAGGAACTTCAAATTAACTGCCTCATCGGTATATGCGGTTCTGACTGCTGTCATTGGGAGACCTTTCCATGTTGATGACGCACTATGCAATGCGCCAAAGGTGTGAAGAACCACAGCTTGTTTATGGCGGTGGAATGAATTGAGTATTGCTACTCAATCTTATTTAACACAAAAAAGGCTTGTTTTTAAGAGTGATATGGCTTTGTGCCGTTGATGCTCACGTTTTGTAACAACGCAACGGGACGGATGCTGCGATTGTTGTGATTGATTGCGAATTTTGAAAACATTTTACGCCTCAAGAATAACGTTAGTTTACGCGATATAATGAGCGCCGTTCGATTTCGATTACCGCTAAAAGTCCCCTGGGTTGCTTTGGGTAGATTTTACGATAGAATTCAGCTCGGTTTCCGTGCCAGCCAAGACATTATCATGTATTATAAAAGAATTTGCAATATAGCCTTATTTGTAACCTCCATAGTTGTGTTCTACGTTTGGACAACGATTGGTTATCTGCTCGGAAATGTGGATGAAGCGTCGCTATATGGGTTATCGAAATATTCGACACAACTTTTGATTAGTTTCATTTGTGCCTATGGTTTTTTTCATTTTTTTGTTACCTTGACAATAAAGGTACTTGAAAAAAGTGTCATAGTAAAAAGGATAGTGTTCGGATCGTCATACCTTGAAGGCACGTGGGTTGGTTATTATTTCTCACCACCAAACATTCCAGTAATATTTGTTCAAAAGATAGAGCAAGGTACTGATCATACACACATTTCATCTGACTCATACCACTTAGATTTAGGTTTCCGATGCAAATGGCAGTCCATAAGTGAGGTATCTATTGATATTAAAAAATCCTCTTTGCTTTATATGTATGAAGTAGAATCAATTGATAAGAAAACACGAGCACATGGATTGTGCGTGTTGGAATTTCTACAAAAAAAATATTCAATGATTCGTAGAAACCCTCATAGGCTGAGTGGTTATGTGTTCAATACTGGGACGGCAACAAGAATCAATATTCTACTAGTTAAAATCTCTGATGATACTTGTATTAGTTCGGAGGAGGAACAGCATAAGTTGATTTTGGCTGCATTAGATTTCTATAAACTTGATTCAGGATTCCATCCTCTCACAGATTATAACACTCAATCGCTTGAAAAGTCATCAGAGTGAATAACGAATTAAATTACCAAAGATTTCGCAAAAAGTTGTCGAATTTGTACTACATGGCATATATTTATTCAATCATAAAAACAACCAATTCTTGTGTTGGAATGTGCCGTAAGTAGACTTGGATCAAAAATAATATATTTATCACGAACTCCCGCGTTAGTCGAAACAAATTCACACAACAAAACTTCACACGATAACAGCTGGGGTAAATTCCAAATCTGCCTCAAATAAGGCGTTACAGTTCCCGCTACGACTCGCAATTCTTCAAGGGTTTCTTCGCTTGCTAAGCAGGCTTCATCTGTATTGAGTATTTTCTTTATTGAACGGAGATTTGCTTTTTTATCCCCACGAATGTGGAGTGCATATAGTCCGTCACTTGTATCGAGAATGAGAGTTTTTAATTCGTTGCTTAGCGGGATACCTTTGGCATCCGCAGCTTCCTTACATGAAACGACTGGGCGACCAAGTGAGAAAGTTTTCATGTTCTCGAAAGGGAATGACTGTATCTTGGTACTCATTCTTAATCTCACTCTTTAGTATTTGTTTTGCATGTTGTCAATCTATCACCAATTTCTTTTGAACCAAACAATTCAAAGCAGAGATTTATGTCTTTTGTTTCGTTACTTTCCCAAACGGACACAAAATCTTCTTTGAAAAAATGAAACAGATTTGAGTCATCAGCAATTTCCAAAGAAAAAAATCTATCTGCTGTTATTATGCCTGCTTTTTGATTTACCTTGTTTTTGTTATGCACATAGGGACTTGTTATAATATAGTGATCAACAATATATGTGTCGTTAAATAATGGCTTGCTTGTGATCCTAAATGAAATCCTCTGCTCAAAATCTGGCACACTGTCTTTAAGTTTTTTCAATATAAACGCATAATTCATTGAGCAATCGTCCTCAAAAATTTTCTTATAGGTGTCCGTCCAGGGGGGGCATGCCAATATCTTGACATTTAGTCCTTTGTTCGTGTTAAGGGCACAAATCAAATCATCAATTAAATCGAGTGTGATGATCAGTCGGTAGCCAACTATGCATACTTCATTTTTTGCATTTCTTATCCAATCGGATAATACTACCTTTTTGTCATGATGCATGTCTTTTATTCCGTGTCGTTTAAGGCTTTTGAAAAATGCGTCACGTTCATACATTATTTGCTGGAATCGATGTTGAAAGAACATAATTATGATAGCGAAGATGAATGAAGATGTACCTCCTCCCAACAAGTCTGTATACCAAGGTAGATTGCCTTGTTTACTCCATAAAGTGTATGTCCACAAGCACAATAAAAAGACAGCTATTACACAAGCAATAAGTAAAATTCGCACAGAGCGATCTTCTAAAACATTGTTGTTTCTCTCGTTCTTTCTCATTCTCTTTGTCCTCAATTATGCAAAAGTCATCGCCAAATAATCGTTCCCAATGCAACCGCTCGTCTTCACGCAGCACTACGTCTTTTTTATCATTACCGTAATGGAGTATCGAATAAATATGTTTGCTCCCGCCAATACTCTTCAACGCCATTTCCAGTTTGTCGGCTACCAAATCCGGCTCTATGTCAGTCTGAATGAAAATGTATCCCGGAAACAATGGTTTACGTATTCTATTCACAACACCCTTGCGTCGATATGCCATTTCCTTAACAGGGACAAAAGGTAAGAACTC
>JAIRRI010000062.1 GCA_031256055.1 Bacteroidales bacterium | reverse complement strand
TGGTCCTGTTATTTTAAACTTCAAATCACTCGGTTATTCCATGCAATATATCATAAGCAATGAGATGAGTACGGAGAAACTTCCTTTTGACGGAACCAAGCAAGCCGGATTCATTACATCGTATGGAAGCCTGATATCCGATTTATTTCTTAAAGAATCCAATACTTACCCGATAGAAAATAACTATAAGATAATTCCGGAGAAACTATACAGTAATGTGCAACTTACTGCTTCTTCAGTTGTATCTCAAAAAGGCAAGTTTTTCCGTAAGTTTAAATTATCAAATGGAAATTACATCGTAGTAGTTTCATTTGGAGGAGTAGGAGCAACCTTGACTACCGACGATAGACGAACGGATATCCTTTGTTTAGTTGATAAAAATGGTAACCTCAGAACTCCTGATCCCTTTTCTGAAAATCAATAAATTACCACTGGCATAGGCAAAACAAAAAAGTCGTATATTTGCAAAAAAACGGATAAATATGCAAACCCAATTACCCTTTTTTCCCATAGAGACAAAACTGATTAATGATACCGTTGGCTTTCGCGAACAAGACGGCACCGTTTATTATCTGCATAACGGCAATCCGATCTATTGTCATAGTCAAGAAGACCGTAACGGTTACCGTTTTGCATTGGCAAATTTGGTAGTCAACAATTTATGTACGATAGGCGAGTTAAGTTCCTCCCTTGGCGAAAGACGTAAAAACATAGAACGTTATGCCAAATCGTATCGCGAGAATGGGACGGGTTATTTTTTTTCACGCCCGGAACGTAGAGGTCAGTGTTATAAGATGACTTCCAGCAAATTAGCAGTCGTTCAAGCCGAACTTGACGAAGGGTTAAGTATCTATCGTATTGCTCTGAATCAAGAGATTAGCGAAGCGGCAATTACTTATCATATCAAGAAAGGGAATTTAAAAAAAACGTTTATCCCTTAATAAAGAACGAATACCGTTTATCCACTCCTTATGAGCGAAGTGAGTTAGACCTTCATGCTTGCGGATGTTTAGGTATGGGCGCCTTGCGCGTAGAGGAACGCCTGATGTGTGCATTTGGTTTTTCAGTAGAGGCACCAGTACAATTTGAATCCTGTGAGGCATTACCATTTGGAGGGGTGCTGTTGCTTTTGCCTTTTCTGTTGGAATGTGGACTGTTGAGTTATCGCCATCACTACAGTCAACGAGCAGCAGGCTATTACAATTTTGATAATCTGTTTATTCTCATCGCGTTTCTTTTTCTTTGCCGTATTAAGAGTCTGGAGCAGACCCACTATTATTCGCCGGGCGAATTAGGGAAATTAATTGGTTATGACCGTATTCCCGAAGTTAAAAAACTTCGCAGCCTGATTCAAGAAATCACCAGTCAGAAACATACCCAAGAGTGGCTGTCGGCGCTTTCCAAAAGCTGGATTGAAGAAGAAGAGCCCCAGGTGTACTATATTGATGGTCATGTACAGGTGTATCACGGTTATTTGGCGCATTTGGGCAAGAAATATGTCAGCCGTCAGCGGTTGTGTCTTCCGGGTGTGATGGAATTTTGGGTCAACTCCAGTGATGGGAGTCCTTACTTTTTCGTCACGGCAGAAGTCAATGAGAAGATGGGAGAAATGCTTGTTCATGAGATTGTTCCTGAACTTATGAAGCTACATCCGGTGTCGGAAGAACATAAAAGGCATATGGAGGAGAACCCTGACGAACCGCTTTTTACGCTCGTGTTCGACCGTGAAGCCTATTCACCGGCTTTATTTGCCCAATTGTGGGACACTTACCGGATAGCCATAATCACCTATCGCAAAAATGTAAAGGATAAATGGGAAGAATCCCTGTTTGAGGAGTGTGAGGTGAACACTTCGTTAGGAACGGTAAAAATGAACCTCCATGAACAGGAGTTTTGTCATGAAAAATGTACCATGCGTGAAGTACGCAAACTTAGCGATAAAGGACATCAAACCAGTATTGTCACGACCAACAAAATACTATCCATGGTCATTATCGCCTCCTACATGTTCGCCCGCTGGGCACAGGAGAATTTTTTCCGTTATATGAGACAGGAATACGCCCTTGATAAAATAATACAATATTCTGTAGATGAATTAAATAATGACATAAAAATAGTTAACCATGAATACAATAATATTACTTCCAAAATCCAAAAAGAGAGAGGAAAACTGAGCAGAAAAAAAGCCAAATTGTACGAAAACCAACAACAAGACCCCTTGCAACTTTGCGAAAAAGAAAACGAAAAATGGATAAAAAACAAACTCGAACTCTCCCAAGAGATACAATTAATTGAACAACAGGTAGAAAATCTGGTAACCCAACGAAAGCAAATCCCCTACAAGATACCGCTTAGGCAAATGCCGGAATCTACCCGCTACAACCAGTTAAACAAAGAAAGTAAGGCTTTACAGAATGTGATAAAAATGATTTGTTACAGGGCGGAGACTGCTTTAGCCGCTTTACTTGCTCCTCATTACAAACGATCCAATCAGGAGATTAGAGCCTTGATAAAGGCGATTATCCATACGCCCATTAATATGGAAGTTGACCAGAGAAATGAGTTGCTAAAGATTTCTGTATTCCCCTTGTCCAACCAAAGGAGCAATCAGGCTATCTGCAAAATTTGCGATACAGTTAACAAGACAAATACAATATATCCGGGTACAAATTTGAAATTATTTTTCAAAAGTGCGACAATTTAGTTCGTGTCAAGTCAGGAGTTCTGAATTTAAACTTACTTTCAATTCTTTATGTCGTTGTCTTCCACACATGTCGCCTGCTTACATACAACGTCCCAGTGGCTTGTGGGTAGTGGCTCACTACAGCTTGGACGGGAGTGAAACTTGCACAAAGGTTTTTGTGGGTCACATCGCTACTCATGCCAAATCGCTCATTGTTACCTGTTGGCATTTGTTTATCTATGGGTACATTGTCCAATTTTTGTCTCGTATTTGTTGTTCATGTTGCTTAATTTCTTTCAAAGTTTGAACTGTTATTCCGTCTGGAATAATTTTCAAACGTTCTTCTGCCGCCTTTTGTGCCATGTGATTTGCTTCAATCGCTTCATCTTGCTTATCCACAATATATAGAAACCAACTATATTTGTCCCAAGCCCAATAGTTTATATTTCTTGTTTCACCATGTAAC
>JAIRRI010000109.1 GCA_031256055.1 Bacteroidales bacterium | reverse complement strand
GCAGCACGGGGTAGAACAGTACCACCTACTAAGAACTGCGGAGCAGTTCAACTCCATACGGAGTTGCATAACATGGTGATACTTTTATACCCCGTGCTGCGTGCCTTGCACGGGGTTATCCATATTAAAGTCCTAACGGACTTTGCTATATGTTTAATTATCACGATTATTCATAAAATTTTGTGCATTTGCACTATTTCCACATAGTTCACAAATATTCCAATTGTTTCAAGCTTATAAGATTTTTGTACATTTGCCTTGATGGTTTATTGCAGTCAAATAAAGTAACATACGAAAATCCATTCCGTTCATAAAAACGTAATGTGTCCAAGTTATTTAAAGCATCTACGGTGATAAATTGGCAACCTGTTTTATTACCTGATAAAAAACTCATTATGATGAAATTGAGAATTTGGGTACCGTATCCGCATCGTTGAAATTCTGTATCAACAGCGAAACGTCCTATTTTGACTGCAGGATATGTCGAAATATCTTTCATACCAAGCAAAAAAGAGTAATCTTTGTCGGGTATTGTTTCTGATATTTCGCTGTAAAAATCCCTGTCGATATGCGGATCAATTTGCAAAAGATCGTTTTGCAAACTATAATAGGCTATCGTTCGGTCATTACTCTCAAGCAAATAGGTAGTGGCATATAAGTATTGTAAGTATATTTTGGCATCGCTGAAAAGGAAATCGTTTAAGTCGTCAATGCCACAATCAAACTGTTTAATGGAGTGTGTATCAGTTAATCTGACAATCCTTGTTCTGCCGCTTTCTAAGTCTTCTATTAGTTTAGAGTGTGCCATCAGTTATTGCAACGAATTGTTGGTAAAATATTTTCATTTCATGCAATTCTTTTTTTTGACGCTCTATTTCCACAGCAGGAAAAGAGAACGTTAGCGATTTGCGCAACGATTGTCTGAATCTATGTGCATCTTCGCCTGTGATAATCGGTGTTTTTTCTATCGGTCGTGCCATACAATTGATATTTTTTATTATGATTATGATTTTGACCCCGCAAAAGTACAACTTTTTTCGACACAACAATAAAATATTTAAAAAAGTCCGCATTTCAAATTGTCGTTTTTGCGGATTTGAAAGTCCGTTAGGACTTTGCTATATATTTAATTATCACAATTATTCATAAAATTTTGCGCATTTGCCTGCTAATAAAATCCATATCTTGATTATGTCATTTTTCAATATATATTTAATGTATATTCTATCCGAAACAAATTAGCAAAGACGGCATGAATGCCGTCTCTACATCAACATCTTTCATTACAAAAAAATGAAAGATGTTTTTTGTTTGTTTTATAATTATCTTTTATACAATCAAATACAATTTTGCTATTTTTTCGTTTTCCAAAAATTTGCATAAAATTTTCATTCAAAAAGTATGTTTTTCATTTAAATTATTTATAATTAACACAATAACAATTTTCCAAAATTATAATTTGAGCAAATCTACTGAAATCTATATAATAATCTTATTATTAACAAATTAAGCAATTTTATTGTTTTTTTGCTACATCTCATTTTTTCAAATTTTATTTTTTTTCTAATTTTTTTCCATTTTTTTTCAAAAAATATTTCTTTGATTATCAATATATTATTTTTTCTCTTCAAAAAAAAATGCAGATTTTTGAAAAAAAATAAAAAAAAAGTTTGGTAGTTCAAAAAATAGCTATACTTTTGTACCCTCAAAAATGACAAATCAAATTTGAAAAACAACTGCGCGATGCAATTGAAATTTTTGTCGCTTTTGATTAAAAAAGACGATCTTTGACATAGTGAAAACATATATACGAGAATAGATAGAAAATATCGAGGGTTATTCTGCGTTTTCAATATTTGATGTCGCGAGCATCAGATTCATTGAAAACAAAAAATAATTCAAAAATTCAAACCAAAAACAAACTGATTTTTCTTATTATACTATATCATTTAGTTTAATAATTTTAAAATCACAAGAGTAAAAAATAGGGTAAAAAAATATCAAAAGTAACTGAAGAAAGTAAGCAAGGGCGCATGGAGGATGCCTTGGCTCTCAGAGGCGATGAAGGACGTGATAAGCTGCGATAAGCTACGATTAGGAGCAAATATCCTTTGATTCGTAGATTTCCGAATGGGGCAACCCGCGCGGGTGAAGACCGCGCACCTATAATGGAGTTAACCCGGTGAACTGAAACATCTAAGTAACCGGAGGAAAAGAAAATAATAATGATTTCGTAAGTAGTGGCGAGCGAACGCGAAAAAGCCCAAACCGAGAATGTCTCGGCATTGTCGGGGTTGTAGGACTGCCACGTATGTTATATAATTGAAGTAGAACGTCTTGGAAAGGGCGACCGTAGAGGGTGACAGTCCTGTACACGTAAGATTATATAATGTTAGCAGTATCCTGAGTAAGGCGGGACACGAGGAATCCTGTCTGAATCCACGGGGACCATCCCGTAAGGCTAAATACTCCTGAGAGACCGATAGTGAACTAGTACCGTGAGGGAAAGGTGAAAAGCACTTCGAACAGAAGAGTGAAATAGTACCTGAAACCATGCGCTTACAAGCGGTCGGAGTCTGACGTATTTATACGTAAACAGATGACGGCGTGCCTTTTGCATAATGAGCCTACGAGTTGCTCTTCTCTGGCAAGGTTAAGTACTTAAAAGTACGTAGCCGAAGCGAAAGCGAGTCTTAATAGGGCGTTCCACAGTCAGAGGAGGCAGACGCGAAACTTTGTGATCTACCCATGACCAGGTTGAAGTTGCGCTAATCCGCAATGGAGGACCGAACCGATAAACGTTGAAAAGTTTCCGGATGAGTTGTGGGTCGGAGTGAAAGGCTAATCAAACTGAGAGATAGCTCGTACTCCCCGAAATGCATTTAGGTGCAGCCTGTGGTGAGGTGTATCAGAGGTAGAGCTACTGATTGGACAAGAGGGTTTCACCGCCTA
>JAIRRI010000083.1 GCA_031256055.1 Bacteroidales bacterium | reverse complement strand
TTTGTTGTGCAAAAAAATCATCTACATCATCCTCAAAAATTACGTTTACAGACGATAATCCGAATAACGAAACCGAACGCACATCGGTCTTTTTCGGAATTGTATTCATCGCCTGCATGATAGGCAGCGTCACAAACTTTTCTACTTCTTCGGCGCTACGCCCATGCCACTGAGCAATAACCTGAACTCGCGTATTGGTAACATCGGGATAAGCCTCTATTTGTGCATTATAGAACGATACAGTTCCCACAATCGCGAGAATTGCAGTGAGAAACAACACAAAAACATGGTTGCGTAACGCTAAGGCGATTATTTTTTCTACAAATTTGTGCATAATTATTTCCCTTTAAGTCCCGAATAAATCAACAATTGGTTTTTCACAACAACTTCTTCATTTTCTTCCAAACCGAGTTTGATGTAAGATGTATTGTTGTGCTGACTTTGAACAACAACCTCTCTGTTCTCAAACGTTTCGAACGATGTGCAAACAACAACAAAATGCTTGTTTTCGTCAAAAATCAACGCGTCCGAAGGAATTGCAATGTAAAGTTGTTCGACTTCATTTTTCAATTTGACTTCAACAAACATTTCGGGTTTGAGTTTCAAATCCTTGTTGGGCATGACAATGCGTGCTTTCAAAACTTTTTCCTCAGGGTCAAAAATCTGCGACATCGCATTGATTTTTCCATGAAAAACTTCGCCCGGGTAAGACAGCGTGGTTATCTCTGCCGACATGCCAATTTTCACATGTCGAAGGTCACTCGGATACACATTCGCAATCACCCACACCGAACTCAAATCTGAAATCGTGAAAAGCGGTTCGTCGCTTTCAGCAGAAATATTGCTGCCCGGCGATAACATTTGTTTGTCCAAAATATAACCCGACATCGGCGATTTTATCATGAAAAGCCCCGTTTGATTATCCGCACCATAAATGGAAAGTGTGTTTTTAATTCGATTCACTTCGGCTTCGGCTTGGGCAACATTTGCCTCTGCTTCGAACAATTCGCGTTCGGAAAGCATCTTGTCTTCGAACAGCGCTTTCGCGGATTGGTATTCGCGTTTCGCAATTCTTAATTCGGCTTCGGCAGAAATTTGTTCGGAATAAAGTTCGTTCAAATCCGCACTGCGAAGGCTTATCAGGTTTTGTCCTTTGGTAACTTTATCGCCGAGCGAAAAGAAAACTTGCCCCACCGTGCCCGATACAAGCGGAATAAAATTGATGGTCTGGTCGCGACTGTTTTCTACTTTTCCCGTTAGCATCAACGCTTCTTTCCGATTAGCCAAAACGACTTTTTCGATTTTTACAGATTCCAAAAATGCAGCATTGTTATTTTCAGGTTCTTCGGATTTTGATTTGCAACCGACGAACATCACTAAAAATGCAATTGTTAGGTTTAATAATTTTTTGTTCATATCGTTTTTTTTGTCGTCATTCCCGCGCAGGGGGCCCAATAGCAAGGAGATTCCGCGTCAAGCGCGAAATGACGGAGTAATTAAAATTCTGTACCAACAGCATATTGCAAGGTTTGAAACGCTGTATTCAAATTCTTTCTCGCCGAAAGGGTAACTTCCTTATTGGTTTTATATGTTTCGAGAAAATCTAAAAACTCCAAAATGCCGATGTTTCGAAGCATTAAATTTTTGAGATAAACATCCAACATCACATCAAGTTCTGATGATAAATTTTCTCTATTATTTATTCGTTCGTAAAGTCTATGAGCCATTAGAAAATTGTTGTATGCTTCCGTCACTTCATGACGAACAATGTTTTGTTGTTGTTGGCTCATATATTTTGTTTGGTCGATACTAATTTTTGCTGTACGAATATTGCCTTGATTTCGATCGAAAACTGGCAACGGCATACTTACTCCAACGCCAAAATAATTTCCCCAAATACCGCCGTAACGGTCGTAATTCGCGCTCACAGTTAAATCGGGAACGCGATGTGCTTTTTCGTAACTCAACTCTCTTTCGTGAAATTGCGTTTGTAGATTAAAAACTTTCAAATCGGGTCTGTTTGAAAGTGCTAATTCCGATAAGTTCATAATCGAAATTGCAGTTGGATTTTTTACGCTCGGATTTTCGGAAATAACTGTTAAATGATAAGTTGGAGGAATGTTTAACAATACTTTCAACGTCGTTTGTAATGCGTTTAACTCCATAAAGTTTTCATAAATTTCGCTTTCTACTTCTTGCAATGCGGACTCGAAACGCAGTAATTCCGTTCTCGCAATATTGCCTTGTGCTGCTTGCCTTCTGTGAGATTCCACAACTTGAGTCAATAACTCCAATTCACGATTTAACACATTCATAAAGGCTTGCACATAAATCAATTCATTCACGGAAGTCTGCAATTCCAATTTAAGATTTCTCAAAACATCTTCAAATTCTGCAATAGCAATGTCTTTCGAAGTTTGTTCCAAACGAATTAATTTTCGACGTTTTCCACCCATTTGGATCATTTGACTGAGTTCGACTGTAAACTGCGTATTTCGTCCGAAATTTCCAAACAACGGTGGAATATCTTCGCCGTCACGTCGTTCCTCGCTTGCCCAAAAATTCACATCGCCAATAGTCAATTCAGGATTTTCCCAAAGTCTGGCTTGAGCAATTGCAGCATCTGCAATGTCGATGCTCAATCGTTCCGCCAAAAGTTCCAAATTTTGCTTGATAAACAAATCTTCGACTTGTTTCGGAGTTAATTTTAACGTGTCCGACACTTGTGCCGAACACGTTATTGACACAACAAATCCAAAAACTAAAACTGTAATATATTTCTTCATCATAAATCTCATTCTTTTTTCAACGTGCAAAATTACACATCAAAAGTTAATTGAGATTTAAGGGGGCATTAGAAACAGATTAGAAATTTTATTCTTGTAGGGGCGAGGCATGCCTCGCCCCTACAAATTTAAATAAATAAATTCACACTGGCTTGCTCTGCACGTGCCATATAGGTAGCAACTCCGCCAACAATAACATGGTCGAGCAATTCCTCTTTTTTCACACCCATCACACTCATCGACATTTGGCAACCAATAAATTCAACGCCTTGATCTATGGCTTGTTGACGTAAAGATTCCAACGATTCAATACCTTTTTCTTTCATGATATAGCGCATCATTTTTGCACCGATACCAAACATATTCCATTTGGAAAGTTTCAATTTCAACGAATGTGAAGGCAACATGATGGAAAACATTTTTTCGAAAATATCTTTTTTTATTCGCGGTTTTTTCACTTTTTTAATCACATTTAAGCCCCAAAATGTAAAGAAAATCGTTACTTTTTTTCCTGTTGCTGCTGCGCCGTTTGCCAATACAAATGTGGCTAATGCTCGGTCTAAATCATCGCTGAACATGATGAGCGTTTTTCCTTCACCACCATGATTTGTCGTATCAGCATGAGTTTGTGCTGCACCTTTTTCGACAATAGCAACAAATTTTCCCTGTTCGGATGTGTTTGATATCAACGTGTTTCCTGTACTTTCGCACCATCCTACAACATCGCTAACGAAACCTGCATCGCTTGCCGTGATTTCAACTCGGTCGCCAACGGCAGTTTGATCCATCGTGTCTTTCAATTTGAGAATGGGTCCGGGGCATTGCAAGCCGGTGGCGTCTATCTTTGTTGTTTTCATGGTTTCTGTGATTTTTTGTGGAGCAACATTGCTGTCTGAATGCTTTATTTGTGCTGATTTTACAGGCATTGTACAGGAGGAATAGGTTTTATAACCACCCGAAAGATTTTTGGCGTTGAATCCGCGTTGTTGTAAAATCAGCAAAGCCAAATAACCTCGAAGTCCTGCGTGGCAATGCACGTAAATTGGCTTGTCTTTAGGGATTTCATCGACACGATCGCGCAAGTCGTCCAACGGAATATTCAACGATCCTTGAATGAAATTTCCACCCATTCTCTCCTCGGGAGTGCGAACGTCTAAAATCGTGATTTCATCGGGGTTTGCAGCCTTCACTTCGCGCCATTGAACAATTGGCATTTCGCCGTTTACTATATTACTTGCCGCATAACCAGCAATTGCAATAGGGTCTTTTGCCGAAGAAAACGGTGGTGCGTAACAATGTTCGATTTTCGTCAAATCAAATACGGTTCCACCTGACTTAATGATTAGTGCGATTTGGTCGATACGCTTATCCACGCCGTCGTATCCAATGGCTTGCGCGCCGTAAAGTTTTCCGTTTTTTGGGTCGAATGATAATTTGATGGTCATTTGCGTGCTTCCCGGATAGTAGCCTGCGTGAGAAGCCGAATGCGTGGTCGAACACACGTTAGGCATGTTCAATTGTTCCAATTTTTTCGCACTCAAACCTGTTGTTGCCACAGTTAAATCAAACACTTTGGCAATCGCTGTTCCAATTGAACCTTCGTATTTTTGCACATTATTTTTGACCATGTTATCAGCCACCAAACGCCCTTGACGATTGGCAGGACCAGCCAAAAAATTCATCCAAGGTTTTCCTATTATCGGATGTGGAAATTCAATTGCATCGCCAACTGCATACACATCTTTCGCCGAAGTTTGCAGATACTCATCTACCCAAATACCGCCCGTTTCGCCGATTTTCAACCCTGCATTTTGAGCCAGTGAAATTTCAGGACGAACGCCGACCGATAAAATCACAATATCTGTGGAAATAATCTGTCCGCTTTTCAGATAAACATTAATTTTTCCATCTTTTTGTTCAAAACGTTCAACGGTTTGTTCCAAATACAAATTCACGCCTTTTTGCGATAGATACTGATGAACTTGCGCGGCAATCGAGAAATCCACAACATTCATCACTTGCTTAGACGCTTCCACAATGGAAATTTCCGCACCGACATTGTGCAGATTTTCCACCATTTCCATGCCGATAAATCCTGCGCCAATCACTACGGCTTGTTTAACGTTTTTTGTAGAAAGATACGTTTTGATTTTATCGGTATCATCCACATTTCGCAATGTAAAAATACCTTCCGTATCAATACCTTCCAATGGCGGTTTCACAGGCATTGCGCCAGGCGAAAGCAAAAGTTTGTCATACGTTTCAGTGTATTCACTGCCATCTGCACGACGAATGGTTACGATTTTTTTTGCCGTATCAATGGCAATGGCTGTGTTTTCAACTCTCACATCAATTTTGCTTCGTTTGGCAAATGAAGCAGGTGTATGTACAAAAAGTCGGTCGCGATTTTCAATCGTTCCGCCGATATAATAAGGCAATCCGCAGTTGGCATACGAAATATATTTGCCTTTTTCAAGCAGAATGATGTCCGCAAAATCGTCCATACGGCGAATTCTTGCTGCTGCGCTGGCACCTCCTGCCACGCCGCCGATGATTAAGTGTTTCATGATGGTTTAAGATTAAAATGTTAATATTGCGAAATTACGGTTTTCTTCGTTCTATGACATAAATTTTATTATCGTGACACCCGTGTATCTCCACGCCTTGCTTGATCAAATCTTCCAAATAGTCGATATGCGCTTTTGTTATGATTTGACTGGGCATCAATACCGGAATTCCGGGAGGGTAGGGGGTTACAAGTCTCGATGCCAAATATTTTTTGTTTGTTAAGCCTTGTTTTAATTCATCTAAGCTACAACTTTTGGAATCTTTACAATAGAATGCGCTGTACGGCGAAAATTCGGAGTCTAATTCGACCTCTCCCGGAACACTTGGCACATCTGATTTTTGCTCATTTTTACGATTGCTATCTTCATTGCGCTTTTCCAATTTAATTAAAGCACTGTACAAGCGATTGATTTTGTCCTGTTCCACGCCAATAGTGAACAGCACGGTAATAGTTGAATGTGTATATTTTTCAACTTCCAATTTACCTTCTTCTCTCAAGAATTCATGTATTTCACGTATGGGTTTGTTTAATCCTCTGATATCTAAGGTAACTTTCAAAATATCATGGTCAACACGGTCAGTTTTTAGAGATGGAAAAACGTTTGCAAAATCATCATGACTTAGTGCTTTTATGGTCTTCAAATTGGTGTTGACATCGTCGATAAATTTTTGTGCTTTTTGTCGTGCAATTTGTACCAATTTATAGCCCTCCATTTCCATTTGCATGCTCGCTACATCAAGCGAAGCAAGCATTTGATATTGCGGCGAAGTGCTGGTATAAATATTAAATATTTCTCTAAAAAAATCCTCGTCAAAATCCGGATCGTTAATGTGTAAATAAGAGGATTGGCTGAATGCCGAAAGCACTTTGTGCGCGCTATGTGTAGCATAATCCGCTTTGCAACGAATTGCTGAATGATTTTCATAAGCCGGATGAAAACCGGAATAAGCAAACCACGCTTCATCAATAAACACTTTTATTCGGTGTTCCGGTTTGCTGTATTTTTTTGCCAAAGCGATAACAGCTTTAACATCAATAAGCAATCCATCATAAGTACATCCTGTAATTACAATGACTTTTGCATCTTGATTTTCCTGCAATCTTTTTTCGATTTCCTGCAAAGCCGGAGGTGCAAATATGCCCAACTCCGAACTGTATTCACTTTTCAAATAGGCTACATTGGCGCCGGCTTGAATGCAACCGTAATGTATGGATTTATGACAATTTCGATCCACAATAAGTTTATCTCCGGGCTTAATAATGCTTTGAAGCATGATTTTATTGGACGTCGAAGAGCCGTTTGTAGAAAAAAACGTATGTTTGGTGCCAAATGTTTTTGCTGCTTTTTTTTCTGCGTCTTTAACAAATCCTGATGTATCCAATAACGATCCGAGATATTCAACGGAAACCGATAAATCCGACGCAAATGTTTTTTCTCCCCAATAATCATAAAATTCTTTAAGGTATTGGGAATTTCGAAAACTTGCACCACGAGAGTGTCCCGGCGTATGCCAACTATCGGAAAAATCATCAACATAATTTTCAAAAGCACTCCAAAAAGGAGTTGCTCTTCGGATGTCAAAATCATGTATAATTCGACCTAAAATATCTTTAGGTTCTACTTTTAATTCATTTTTTGTGAAATAATCATCATACAAATCTCCGACTTCATTGGCGATGTCTGTTCCATCTTCGGAACCTGTTAGAATATACACCGGAATATGCGGTCGAAACTGCTTCATCCATTTCAATAACTCTGAAGAATTATGGAGTTCCCAATCCAAAAAAACAGCGTTTATATCAAGATTGTTTTCGTACTGCTGTCGGGCTTCTTCCGAACTTTTTGCTGTTGAAAGATTAGTTTCTTTTAATGACGAATTTTTTACAATAGATGATTTTATTTTGTGTAATTCGCTTTCGTCATTATCAACAATGAGGATATGCAACGTAGGATGTGTTTCCATGTTTATCGAATAAAATTAGTCGAAACGCGTTGTTCTCGTTCGGGTAATTCAAGTCCTGCTTGTTTTCCGGCTTCAATGGATTTCAGTAGCCAAGCCATGTTTCTGCCTAATGTGCGCATGATTTGCATACCTTCAAGGTCTTTTTTCACTTCTTCAGCATTATTGCCGTAAACCATATTCCAATATTGCGAAGAAACAACGGGCAGATCGGAAGAGCGTCG
>JAIRRI010000080.1 GCA_031256055.1 Bacteroidales bacterium | reverse complement strand
TGTGCTTTGGTCAGGATTTTTTTGGAAATCACCAAATCATACACCGAAGCACCTGTTTCTAAGGCTTCTTTCGCGATTTTCGTAGAATTTTTATAGCCGATATGAGGATTTAATGCCGTTACAATACCAATGCTGTTCAACACCATTTTTTTGCAGTGCTCTTCGTTCGCCGTAATACCGTCGATACAAAGATCTCGCAGCGTAACCAAACCACTCATAGTCCATTCAAACGATTCGAAAAGTGAGTATACAATCACCGGTTCCATCACGTTCAATTCTAGTTGAGCAGCGTTGGCAGCCATTGTAACGGTTACATCGTTTCCAATCACTTTAAAGCAAATTTGATTCACCATTTCGGGAATCACCGGATTTACTTTTCCAGGCATAATCGAAGACCCTGGCTGCATCGGCGGAAGATTGATTTCGCCCAATCCACATCGTGGTCCTGATGACATCAATCGTAAGTCATTGCAAATTTTCCCGAGTTTGATAGCCAAGCGTTTCAAAATTCCCGAATAACCTACCATACAAGACGTATCGGACGTTACTTCCACCAAATTTTTTGCCAAATGAATATCCCAACCTGTGATTTTGCGAAGTTCTTTGATACACAATTCGCCGTAACCGGGTTCCGAGCAAATGCCCGTCCCGATGGCTGTTGCACCCATGTTGCATTCCAAAAAATCTTTGGAAACAAACTCTTGTTTACGTAATTCACTTTTCAACAAATCGGCAAAACCTTGAAAGGTTTGTCCTAAGGTCATCGGCACAGCATCTTGCAACTGTGTGCGTCCCATTTTGATGATATGTTTGAATTCTTTCGCTTTATGTTCGAAGGCTTCGATCAAATAATCCATAGCTACTCTCAAATCTTGATGATAGAGATACAAAGCAAAATGAAGCGCCGTAGGATAAGCGTCGTTCGTGGATTGCGAGCAATTCACCACATCGTTTGGCGAACAAAATTCGTATTGTCCGGGCTTTTTGCCCATGTGTTTCAAAGCCAAATTTGCAATCACTTCGTTGGCATTCATGTTTGCCGAAGTGCCGGCTCCGCCTTGTATCATATCTACAGGAAAATACTCGTGATAGTTGCCTTTCAGAAGTTCTTTACAAGCATAAACAATGCCGTCGCGTTGCGCTTTCGAGATCAACTTCATTTTATAGTTTGCCTCCGCAGCACCCCATTTAGTGTAAGCCAAACCGCTGATAAAATGAGGGAAATTATAATGATATCTTTTGCTCACATCAAAATTTTCCATACCTCTAAGGGTTTGCACACCATACAAAGCATTGCCGGGAATGTATTTTTCGCCTAATAAATCCGATTCGATACGGTATCCCGATTTTGGTTTTAGTGCGGTAGTTTTTGAAGTTGAGTTTTTTTTCGTTATCGTTTTTTTAGTTGCCATAAAATTATTTTTTCGTTTTTTTTATATTGCAAAGATACGAAATTATTTCCGTTTTACAATGATTTTTTATCAGCGTTTCAAAATTAATAGTTTCAGATTTTCCAGACTTTGCTGAATAAATTGTTTGCCTTTTTCGTCGGTAAAGTTTCCAACTTCATCAAATTTGGTTTGCGCTTGGCTAATTAAGATTTGAGGTTGTAGCACCAATGGCATGTTCATCAAACGGAAGAAACTTAGAAATACATTTTGCATCTGAATTGTTCCCAACGTGCCCATAGTCGCGCCCATCAACGAAACCGGTTTCCCGAATAACGGACTTGGATTTCCGCGCGAAGCCCAATCCAGTGCATTTTTTAGAGCACCCGGAATAGAATAATTGAATTCGGGCGAAACAATCAAAAAACCATCTGCTTCTTCCAAGACTTGTTTAAAAACAGATACAGATTTTGGCATTGCATCAGGTGTATCAAGGTATTGGTTGTAATAAGGAACATCGTCATACGGTACAAGCGTTATCGTCATCTGCTCTGGCGAAAGCGTTTGCGCGAGTTGGATGAGTTTTTTGTTGTAAGAATCCTTGCGCAAACTGCCGCATAAGGCTACAATTTTTAATTGGTTTTCCATAGTGATTGGTTTTAGTTTTTGAATTTGATTTGCAAAAATAGGGATTTTTTTTGTAATTTGCAAAAAAACTTCAAATATCAATTTTTTTTTGTATCTTTGCAAACAGAATTTTTATCAAGTACAATTGCCTATGAAAAAACCGCGTAGATAATTACGCAAAACATCACATATAAAAGCAATTTGGCTTTATTCTTTGCTACTGAAAATTTCGCAAATTGACAATCCGCAAAAGAATGAGTTTTTTGTTCACGTACAAGCGTGAACTTGACTTATTCTTGCGGATTTGGTTAGCGAAATACCACAGTAGCGGAAATGTTAAGTTTCACGCTTTTTTATACCCGGAAATGAACAAAAACCAATAAAATCAATAAATATCATGAAAAAATTTACTTTACTTTTATTCTGCGGAATGATTTTCTCTGCGAATCTTAATGCTAATGCACCAACTTGGGACATCGGGTATTGTGAACCACCTCAATGGGGAGAATGCACACCTACCGCTGCCGTAAAAGCCACACTAAGTGGCACTACTCTCACCATTACTGGAACGGGGAAAATGGTAAACTATCGTAGTAGCAACGATATCCCATGGAATAATATCCGTGCTGCCTTCCAAACGGTAATCATTAATGATGGTGTAACGTCTATCGGAATTCAAATGTTTAGAAATCACACCAATCTCACATCTGTAACCATTCCAAACAGCGTAACACATATTGCAAATATGGCATTTGAAGATTGTACAAATCTCACTACTGTAACCATTGGTACAGGTGTAACAAGTATCGGACCCAGAGCGTTTGCCAATTGCAGCAAATTAGCTAAAGTAATCGTTCAGCATTCCATACCGTTTAGCATTGGCAGGGATGTGTTTTACAAAATAAACAAAGCGTGTTGTTTATATGCGCCTGCTGATTGGATTCACGTTTACAAAATCGCTGACGGTTGGAAAGATTTTAGTTGTATCAGAGCAATTGGCAATTAACTATCGGAAAGAGATGAAAAGCACTCCGCAAGAACACCGCCGCTGGGTCGTTATACGATAGTATTTCAAAACTAAACAGCAGAATTGCAAAATTGATCGGCAATATTTCTGCTTTGCAAGGTCAAAGTCAAAATTGTAGAATTGTTTGATATGATGGGCAGGCGCGTGCATTCGGCGCGCATAGAGACGCAATGCATTGCGTCTCTACAATGTACATTCGTAATTGACATGTCGCCATTCCAACAAGGCAATTACATTCTGCGAATTGGCAATCGGGTGGCGAAAATTGTGAAGCAATAAAATTTGGTAATTTCAAAAAAATGTTGTAACTTTGCAGAAGTTTTGCAAGGCAGTGGGCTTGCAAGTAAAACATTCACAGAGAACAGTTCTGAATGTTTCTGTTTTAAAGCCAAAGATTATTTCTTTGGCTTTTTTATTACGATGTAAGCTGTTAGCAAAAGGTTTTTGTTCAACCTTTTTTTCCATGCAGTTAAAATCACAACTCTGTAAAGAGGATTTTCAATGATAATTTTGCGCTCTTCTTTTAATTCTCTGATACTGCCTAATTGAAATGCGAGAGGAATAAATTCTTCAACCGAAGAACCAACAGAATGAAACTCTTTTCCGTGCTTTTCGATGATATGCTTCAGTCCATATCCTCGATTAGTTTTTGGGTCGTTTTCTCCCCAGACGATATCGACATAGCCAAAATCCTTCCGATATAATGCTTTGACACATTCTCCATCTTTTTTCTTTTTAAGAAAAAGGATGGCTTCTTTGGGTTTGTTCTTGAATTGGGTATAAATAGCTCCGAATTCACCGACTTTTAATTTCTTTTTCATAATTTTTGACGTTTTTTAGATTCCTACCCTATATAACGCTCGAATTTCGATTTTCGTATATTTTTTTCTAAAAAAAGTGAAAAATGTTAATAATTTGTCTAGTTATTAACAAAAAATGTGTAATTTTGCATAAAAATTGCAATTCATGAATATCCTTTACGAAGACAACCATCTAATCGCTATCAATAAATCCGCTGGCGAAATCGTTCAAGGCGATAAAACCGGCGACGTGTGTGTAGTTGACGAGGTAAAGGCTTTTCTAAAAAAGCGCGATAACAAACCCGGAAATGTCTTTGTTGGCTTGCCTCACCGTTTGGATCGTCCGACTTCGGGCGTTTTGTTACTTACTAAGACTGACAAGGCTTTGGCACGAATCAACAGACTCATTCACGACCGCGAATTTCATAAAACCTATTGGGCGATTGTTCGCAATAAACCGCCAAAAAATTCAGACCGTTTGGTACATTGGCTTCAAAAAAACGAAAAACAAAATAAATCATTTGCTTCAAACGTCGAAAAAAACGGTTGGCAGAAGGCTGAATTAGAGTATACAATCATCGCTTCAAGCGAAAATTATCATCTGCTCGAAATAAAATTATTTACAGGCAGACATCACCAAATCCGTGTGCAGCTTGCCGAAATCGGTTGTCCGATTCGCGGGGATTTGAAATATGGTTTTGAACGTTCCAATCGTGATGGCTCAATTTCCCTGCACGCACGCGCACTGGAGTTTATTCATCCCATCAAAAACGAACCGTTGAAAATTGTTGCACCTGCTCCGAAGGAAAATCTTTGGCAGGTGTTGTCATCTGAAACAAAATGACTCGTCATGCCGAGCGAAGTCGAGGCATCCCCTTAAAGCAGGGGGATGTTTCGACTTCGCTTTGCTCCGCTCAACATGACGGCTTTTGTGTTTTCTTTTTTTTTCGTATCTTTGCAAACCAAACGAACAAATTTATTATGAAAAAAAACGCAGCAATTATCGGCTATGGAAATATCGGAAAATATGTGATGGAAGCGCTTTTGGCGTCGTCGGATTTTGAAATTGCAGGAGTTATTCGTCGCAATCCATCGGATATTCCTGAGGAGTTGAAAAATTACAAGGTTGTTGACCATATTTCCAAACTCGAAAACGTAGATGTCGCAATCCTCTGCACACCCACACGCAACGTGGAACCACATGCTACCGAAATTTTAAAAATGGGTATCAATACCGTAGACAGTTACGATATTCACAGCAATATTTGGAATTTAAAACAACAACTCTCCCCTATTGCCATAGCAAACAAGGCTGTTTCTATTATCGCTGCAGGTTGGGATCCGGGAACAGATTCTGTGATTCGCACCCTGATGGAAGCCATGGCTCAAAAAGGCTTGACGCATACCAATTTCGGTCCTGGCATGAGCATGGGACACAGCGTTGCGGCAAAAGCTGTGAAAGGTGTGAAAGACGCGCTTTCAATGACTATTCCACTTGGTGAAAGCGTACATCGCAGAATGGTTTATGTCGAATTGGAAGATGGTGCAAACCTTGAAACTGTCGAGCATTCGCTGAAGACTGACGATTATTTTGCAAAAGATGACACGCACGTTGTTTTTGTGGACGATATTTCGAAATATCATA
>JAIRRI010000127.1 GCA_031256055.1 Bacteroidales bacterium | reverse complement strand
AAAAAGATTTTCCCGAAAATTTGGAGCAATTTGCTGCGAAAGGTAAGGTGGTTCCGAATGATGAAGCCGGAATGTTTGATAATGTTGTGGGGCAGGATGATTTGACACGTTTCGACAAGAAAAAGAAAATGCAATCCAATCATCATCATCGTCCGAATCCTACTCACCAACGTTCGAATAATGACCATCGCCAAAATGATCATAACCGCTCCAATACTGATCATCGCTCGAATGACCCTAACCGTTCGAATCATACACCTCGAAAATATCCTGAAAAGCCTTCCCAACGCCCCGTTAGAGAAATTCAAAAACCGATTTTAAAACCTAAAACCAATCCCGATGCGTAAATTAATTCTCCTGTTGATTTGTATGTATTTGACTTCTTGTTTGTCGTCGGATAGCGCTATACTGAACGATTCCGTAGCGATTTCGGAAAACGGTTGGAGCATTGATAATCCCGTTCGTTTTGAAATGGATGTGACAGATACGGCACAACCCTACGATATTTACATCACATTGCGCCACAACACGGATTACGAGTGGATGAATTTATTTTTGTTTTTGAAAACCTATTATCCCGACCAAGAGTATTCTCGCGACACATTAGAGTGTTTTTTGTCTGATGAAACCGGACGTTGGTTCGGCAAAGGTTCTTCGATAAAAGATCATGTGATGTTATTTAAAAGAGGTGTGAAATTCCCACAAGAAGGGTATTATACGTTTGAATTTGTTCAAGGCATGCGCACAGAAAGCGTCAAAAACATCATGGATTTAGGCGTGAGAATTGTACCTTCAAGAGATTAATTACGAATTGAAAAAGTAACAACCGAATAACAATATCTAACCAACTATTATGACTTTAACTAAAAAGCTGTGGCTAATTTTCGCCGGATTCTGGGGCATAATAATCCTAGTATTTGTCGGTATTTCATTCGGATTATTCGGCTTTATGCCCTCGTTCGAAGAATTGGAAAATCCGAAAAGCAATTTGGCATCTGAAATTATTTCCAGCGATGGAAAATTATTGGGTACATACTTTATTGAAAACCGTACCAACGTTAGTTATTCGCAACTTTCACCATACTTGGTTAATGCGTTGATTGCAACGGAAGACTTGCGATTTCACAACCATTCCGGTGTTGATGTTCGTGCGCTGGGGCGTGTTATGGGAAAAACAGTGATTGGCCAGAAAAGTGGAGCAGGTGGAGGAAGTACAATTACACAGCAGTTGGCAAAAAACTTATTTCCGAGAGAACGTCAAAGCAAGGTTGCCGTGGCATTTCGGAAATTGAAAGAATGGGTCATTGCCGCGAAACTCGAACGCAATTATACGAAAGAAGAAATTATCGCGATGTACTTTAATACGGTGGATTTCGGCAACAACTCGTTTGGTGTTAAAACCGCCGCTAACACGTATTTCGGAGTATCGCAAGACTCATTAAGAATCGAAGAAGCAGCGATGTTGGTAGGTATGCTCAAAGCACCGTCGTTTTTTAGTCCAGTGCGAAACCCCGAACGTGCAACACATCGCCGTGAAGTGGTGCTAAATCAAATGCGAAAAGCAAGCTTTATTACAGCAGAGGAATATGACAGCATTCGCCAACTTCCGTTGGATATGTCAAGGTTTAGACAACAAGACCACAGAGCAGGTTTAGCAACTTATTTCCGTGAGTTTTTACGTGCATATATGGTGGAATGGTGCAATAATCATGTCAAACCCGACGGCACAAAATACAATCTTTACAAAGACGGATTGAGGATTTATGTGACCATAGATTCTCGTATGCAGCGCTATGCGGAGGAAGCCGTTGCCGAGCACATGGGAAAAAATTTGCAACCTGCATTTTATGCGTCACAAAGGGGATTGAGAAATGCGCCATTTAGCAATAATCTGACCAATGATGATGTTCAACGCATATTGACGCAAGCGATGAGACAATCCGATCGTTATCGTCAAATGAAAAATGAGGGCGCATCCAATTCAGAAATTGAAGAAGCATTCAAAACACCTGAAAAAATGCGGGTTTTCGCGTGGGGAGGTTCGAAAGATACGGTGATGAGTCCGTGGGATTCGCTGATCTATTACAAGTGGTTTTTGCATACAGGAATGATGTCAATCGAGCCACAGACAGGGCATGTAAGGGCTTACGTTGGTGGAATTAATTACGATTATTTTCAGTTTGATAATGTAACGGGTGGTCGTCGCCAAGTGGGTTCAACGTTCAAACCCTTTGTGTATACAATGGCTTTGGCAGAAGGCTTTTCGCCTTGCGACGAAGTTCCAAATGTAAGAGTATGCGTGGAACAAGCCGGACAGGAGGATTGGTGTCCGAAAAATTCCACTACAGCAAGGGAAGGCGAGATGGTTACACTGAAATGGGCTTTGGCAAATTCGGTGAATTATGTGTCGGCATATTTGATTAAGCGATTTTCCCCGCAATCGGTGGTAAATTTAGTTCGCAAAATGGGTCTTAATTTGAAGGATTCAGAGGCAGTGCCTTCGATTGCTTTGGGAAGTTGCGATTTGTCGGTAAGCGAAATGGTTGGGGCAATGGCAACGTATGCTAATAAAGGAATTTTTATAAAGCCGATGTTTATCACCACTATTGAAGACCGAAACGGCGTTGTTTTACAGCGTTTCGTTCCCGAAAAACACGAAGCCATGAACGAACGAACGGCTTATCTAATGACAAGACTCATGCAAGGTGCAGTAGATGGCGGAACCGCCAGTCGTTTGCGATCCAGATACGGCATCACCTTTCCAATCGCCGGAAAGACCGGAACCTCACAAAACCATTCCGACGGCTGGTTTATGGGCCTAACACCGCAGTTGGTAAGTGGTGTGTGGGTTGGTGGCGAAGTGCGTTCCATTCACTTTCAAAATATATTGCAGGGACAAGGTGCCAACATGGCTTTGCCGATTTGGGCGATTTATATGAAAAAAGTGTTTGAGGACAAAACTATCAACCTTTATCAAGGCGATTTCGATCGTCCTCGCGGGATTACTGATGAATTTGATTGTGATAGACAATCCTCAGGGCATCAGTTTGATGATGAGTTTTAGTTTTTGTATAGCCGGTTAGGTGCCGGTATTTTGCCTTTTTTTTCAGATCATTTCTTGGCAGTGAAGTTTATGTTTCATAGGTACAAAACGAATGCCATTTTCATGTTCCTGCTCTGTGTCAGTCGCCACAAATCCCAATCTTTTATACGCTTCTACTGCGTACAATGAAGAGTTTACAGATATTTCCGAACAATTATCTTTTTTTGAATATTCAATGAATTTTTGATAAAGAGCACGGGCAATACCTCGTCTATGATATTTCTTGTCAACAAAGAGCAATGAAATGTGATTAGGCGATTTGGCAGCAATGGCTCCAATAATCTCGCCGTTATAAAAACTCCCCCACATTATCATTTCTGAATTACCCAATAATTTCTCAATCGAAGAGCCTTCAATAAAATTCTGAAATTCTCTCACTCCTTTTGCACTGCATTGATAGGCTTCAAACTCTTCAAATACATTCCATACTAATTGCAGAACTCTTGAACTTTTCAGTGTATCCGCTGTAATTTCTATAATTTCATGTTGAATATTTATTGAATTTTCCTCCATTTCTTCAAACTTTTATGTATTTGTTTTACTACCTATTCTTAACATTTCTTCGTCATTGTCTACCGCGCTCTCATCGCTTGCACCAAACCGCCAGTTAGGCGTTCGGCATCGTTTCGTTTGCTCAGCCATCAAAGCCGAATTTGTCAACAAAGGAAACAACGCAGGCACTATATGTTATACTGCTCATTGGACTTATTATCGTTGCTCCGTCAGCCAAAACATTTAACCTCATCAGCGGTTTTAAATGTCATAACAGGATATACTCAGATGACTTTGGCAATCAGCTGGATTGTATTAAAATACTTCCCATCTTCTGCTGCCATCATATCCAAATCCCATTTGCCCTCACCACTTGGGTCAATGCTTGCAAGGTATTCTTCCCATGCTATATCGTGGCAAGCCATTTCGCCGATGGTTATAATTTCTATACCCTCTGCTTTGCTAAACAAGTTCTTCCACCATTCAATGCCTCGGACGCATCTTGCAACATCAGGAGCTTCCCAGAACGGTTGCATTTCCGATGGAACATTGTCACCAAATTCGTACTTCAGTCCGGGAAATGCAACTGCAATGTAGCCGCCTTTTTTCACGTAGGAAATAAGCTTTGGCAGCATTTCCTCGTTGTCGCCAAACATATTGTATGCGCCTACCGAAAAAATCACATCGAAATAATGCTTTGCAAATGGCAGCGGCTGTGTCGCGTCGAGTATCATCGGGACGATTTTATCCGCAACACCAAGCGACCTAAATCTCTCATAATTTTCGGTCGGATCAGCAAATAAATCAGTGGCAAAAACGTCTGCATCATATGCCTGCACCAAGTACAACGACGACAAGCCCATTCCGCAACCCAAATCAAGGATTTTCATATCCTTTGTGATTGTGAAATGCGAAGCCAATTCCTCGGCTTGTCGTATTCCATTCGGCCCCCACATTGTGTCTTGTAATAGTGCAAAACTCTTTTCGTCAGCGACGAACTTGTTTGAAAATGTATTACTCATTATTTTTCCTCCTAAAAGTTAGTTTGACAATTTGTTCCATATTTTATTGTTTTTGTGTTCTTTCAGACGGTTAATATTTCGTTTAATGTTCAATTTTCCACTTCGCTGTCCGTAGCACTGTTGTCCGTTGACGCCTAACGCCCGAGCGGCTTGGCGAAGGCGGGGGGGCACAAAGGTTCGGACGAGAACCGAAAGTTGCCATTACGCACAAACTGTCGCACGAGCCACACCCCCGCTTGCGCCAAACCGCCAGTTGCACGCTGGCAGTTGGGTGTTTTTTACTCTTTATTATACATACATTACAAAATCGCTATCTATTATTCCATTGCTCAATGACCATTTTGGATTTTTCACGGATTTCTATGACGAACGGCGTGTTGTTGCACTTGTCGAGAGTTTTCATCGCTTTGCTTGCATAGTAAAGAGATGATTCTTTGTTTGGAATATTAAATAGATAGAATACGGATAAATTGTGATTAACCTGCGCTACCTGCGGTAAAAAGATCGTTGGGGCTATTTCGGCAAGTTTGGTGTAGGTGTTCAACGCGCTTCCGTATGCGTCCAACGCCTCTTTATAATATCTGACATCGAAGTTTTTTCCCATATCCTTATATAAATTTCCCATATTATTATCTAACAACGCCTCACCATTTGGATATTGGTTACTCAGTTTCCCATAAATTTCCTTTGAATTTCTATACCTCGCTAACGATGTTGTATATTCCTCGGTAAGATGGTGTAAATGTCCTATACTGCACAAAATCGTTGCCCTTGAGAGTAAATGCGCATCCGGATTTTTTTCGGCAATATCTGTATATATATCTATTGCATCATAGAGTGCATCAAATGCCTTTTCATATTTTTGGGTGCGATCATATAAAATCCCCAAACCGTGCAATACCGTTGCCACCTTTGGTAAATACTCGTCCTTATTTTTATCGGCAAGACTTCTATATATTTCCAATGCTTCCGTATAGGATGTTTGCGCTCCTGAAAAATCATTATTTTCCTCCTGAGCGCGCCCCATTCTATCAAGTATCTTGGCTTTTTCTTCCAGTGAGTTTGCTAAAGGCAGGCCGCGCTTATAATATTCTATGGCATCGGGAAGTCGATTTAGAACCTTGTAAAAGGATGCTATTTTGATGTAGTTTTCAAGAGAGGGGAGTATATCTGCAGCTCGTTTATAGTGATCCGCAGCTTCGTCAAATTGGAAGTTGTCAATCAGTAACTCCGCCGTGAATATATGTCGATTGGCGGCTTCGTCAACAACTTCATCAGTTTTTATGAATTCGATAGCTTCCTTTATCTTACCTTCGGCACGAAGGTCTAAAGCACGCTGTTTGTAGTCGGGCTGTTCACTCCTAATTGCGTTTTCAGCATTTAGTTTGGTATTTATTGCTTTTTGTAAGGCTAACTCGTTCTTTGCCAACGCTGCCTCTGCCTCTGCTTGTGCTATGACTTTATGAAGTTCATCTATCCTATCTAAGAATAGTTTCGGGTCAGGATTGTTTACTATTTTTCCAACATGAATTTTACCACCTTTCATACCCTCTCCAATTATTACGGATTGTCCTCCATTTTGAACACCACCACCGCTTCTCCCTGAGTCCTCTTTCTTTTTCCTCATGAATAAATCAATGAAGTGAAAAGCAGGTGCTGCAAATAAATTTACCAATGCTATCGGTATTTCTTTCCACCCGTCTGGAAGTGGAATTATCTTCATCCAGATTAAAACACAGATAACAACGCTTGCTATTGCAATAATTACTCTTAAAATCAAACCTGTACGTTCTTTCATATATCTATCTTTTTTCGTTTTCATTTCATTGTCTGCTACGCCGCTCACTTGCGTGCAACTCTTAAATATACGCAACTTTTCTCTGCAAAGATACGAAAAAATGTTAATAACTTAACAACCTATTAACATTTTTGCATTTTTTAGAAAAAAATATACGAAAATCGAAATTCGAGCACTATATAGATGAGTGAGAAATTTAATTGTACCGAATTCGGTGCAATTAGAAAGTAACAAACAAAAATAGTGCATAATAACAATAGAAAACGGCTTAAATCCCTCTACAATATTCGCCACCGTTTCCCAGGCAAAACCTCCACAATACCCGCAATTTCCAATTGCAACAAGATAGCAGAAAGTTTAGATAACGGCAATTTCAGCAAATCACAAAGTTCGTCCACAATCGCATCGGGATTATTTTGAAGGAGTTCAAAAACGGCTTGTTGATCGTCGGGAAGTTCGATGAATAATTTCGCTTGAACAGCGCTTTTAGGTTTTTGTTCAACGTCCCAATTCAGTAAATAGCGAATGTCTTGTGCATTTTCAATCAGCGCAGCCTTGTTCGTTTTGATGAGAAAATTACAGCCTTCCGAACGCTCGTCATTTAAACGTCCCGGAACAGCAAATACATCGCGGTTGTAGGAGTTGGCAATTTCCGCAGTGATGAGTGCGCCACCATTTCGAGCAGCCTCAATCACGATAGTAGCGTCTGAAAGTCCTGCAACAATGCGGTTTCGAGAAGGAAAGTTTACAGCATCAGGATTGGTTTTCGACAAAAAATCAGTCAGCAATCCACCGTTTTCAAGCATTTTTGTTGCTAAATTTCGATTTTGATAAGGGTAAATTCGATCTAATCCGTGCCCTAAAACACCAACAGTTGTTAATCGATTATCCAATGCGGCTTGATGTGTCAACGTGTCGATACCGTAAGCCAGTCCACTAATCACTAAAGCGCGGTCGTCTTTCAAATCGGAGAGCAATTCTGCAACCACCTTTCGCCCATAATCTGTGCATTTTCGAGTGCCGACAATACTCACAACTTTTTCCACATTGAAGTCCGCTTGTCCTTTGAAATAAAGCATTAGCGGACTATCTGCACAATGCAGAAGTCGACGAGGGTAATTTTCATCTTTGAAAAAGAAGGTTTGAATTTGATGCTTTTCAATAAAGCGAAGTTCGTCTTCGGCACGTTTCAATACGTTTTGCGATACAATTTTTTGTGCAGTGATACGCCCGATCTCGGGAATTTTTTCCAAATTCTGCCTTTTTTCTTTAAAAACGGCTTCTGCGCTTCCGCAATAATCTACAAGATTTTTTCCCAATTTGTCGCCAATGCCGGGCAAAAGCGTTAATCCGATGTTGTACAGTGTTTCCATGTATTTGTTTTTTTTAAGATTTTCATCCTACTATAACGCTCAATATTCAATTTTCGTATATTTTTTTCTAAAAAAATGTAAAATTGTTGATAAGTTGTCAAGTTATTAACAATTTTTCGTATCTTTGCAAAAATATTCAAAACAAAATAAAGTTATGGCAATCCTAAAACCCTTCAAGGGCATTCGCCCTCCGCAAAACATTGTAAAAGACCTCGCTTCTCGTCCTTATGATGTTCTCAATTCCGAAGAAGCACGCGAAGAAGCAAAAGGAAATCAGTACTCGCTACTTCATGTTACCAAAGCCGAAATCGATTGTCCTGCGGGTATCGATGAGCATAGTCAAGAAGTGTACGACAAAACTGTTGAGAATTTCAAGAAATTCCGCGACAACGGTTGGTTGGTAAAAGATGATGAAGCTAAATTCTACATCTACGCGCAAACCATGGATGGACGTACACAGTACGGAATTGTAGGCTGTTCGCACATCGACGATTATTTCAACAATGTAATCAAAAAACACGAGCTCACGCGTAAAGACAAAGAGGAAGATCGTATGATTCACGTGCGTATTACCAATGCGAACGTTGAGCCTGTGTTTTTCTCGTATCCTGCTCATGCAGAAATTGACGCCATCGTTGAAAAAATTGTCAAAAACGAAAAACCAATTTACGATTTCGTGGCTGATTTAGACGGTTTTGGACATCATTTTTGGATAGTTAATGACAAAGCGACGAATGATCGCATTGAGGAGATTTTTGCAAAAGAAATTCCTGCGTTGTATGTTGCCGATGGCCACCATCGCACGGCTGCTGCGGCTTTAGTTGGAAAAGAAAAGAAAGCCAACAATCCGAACCACACCGGACAAGAGGAATACAACTATTTTATGACGGTAAACTTTCCCGATAATCAACTCAAAATTATCGACTATAATCGCGTTGTGAAAGATCTGAATGGCTTGACAGAAGCGCAGTTGCTCGAAAAATTGCAAAAATCTTTCGACGTGAAAGATCAAGGTACGGAAATTTACAAACCAAACAAATTGCATGAATTCAGCATGTATTTGGGTGGTAAATGGTACTCGATGGTTGCCAAACAAGGCACTTACAACGACAACGATCCAATCGGCGTGTTAGATGTGACAATTTTGTCGAATTTAGTATTGGACGAAATCCTTGGCATCAAAGATTTGCGCACCGACAAACGCATTGATTTCGTTGGCGGAATTCGCGGTTTGGGCGAACTCAGACGTCGCGTGGATAACGGCGAAATGAAAGTTGCTTTTGCCCTTTATCCCGTTTCGATGAAACAACTTATTGACATCGCTGACACTAACAATATCATGCCTCCGAAAACCACATGGTTTGAACCGAAATTGCGCTCGGGGTTGGTGATTCACGAATTGGTGTAATATTCTCTTCGTCGGGGCGGGTTTCAAACCTGCCCTTACATATTTTTTCTATGAATTTCAAACAATTATTTTTTGCTTACGCAAACGAACCGATTGAACACATCGAACCGTTGCCTGTATCGGGAGGTTCCTATCGAAGATATTACCGTATCAATGGAAAGACAAAACGTTGTTTGGGTGTAGAAAATGCTGATAAAAAAGAGAATTTGGCATTCGTGGATTACACACGACAGTTCGAAGCTTTAGGTTTGAACGTCCCGAAAATATTGGCGGAAAATTTAGACGAAAATAAATATTTAATTGAGGATCTGGGCGATGAAACGTTGTATTCTTATCTCACCAAATATAGAATTGACAGGGGTTTCGACGAACATTTGGTTGAACTTTACAAATCTGCAATCAAACATTTATTAGAATTTCAAATCAAAGCAGGCCAACATTTCGATTACACGCATGCTCACCCACAAGCGGCATTCGGCAAACAATCCATACTTTGGGATTTGAATTATTTCAAGTATTACTTTCTCAAATTAGCCAAAATTTCATTCGACGAACAAGCGTTGGAAAATGATTTTGAAACGTTCTCAAACTTCCTGCTGACAGTTCCTTCAGAGTATTTCATGTACCGAGATTTTCAATCACGAAACATTATGTTGCACGATGGAAAATTGTTTTTCATCGACTATCAAGGCGGTCGGAAAGGTGCATTGCAGTACGACTTAGCGTCGTTGCTTTATCAAGCAAAAGCAGAAATTCCCTACCCTATTCGTGAACAACTTTTAGATTTTTATATCGCCGAACTCCGTAATTACCAAGATGTTGATGAAGTTTTATTCAAAAAACAATTCTACGGATTTGTTTTTATTCGCATTATGCAAACGCTTGGAGCATACGGATTTCGCGGGTTTTACGAAAGAAAAGATTATTTTTTGAATAGCATTCCATTTGCGATTGACAATATTGAATATCTGTTTAAAAACTTCGATTTTCCAACGGAAACACCTGTTTTGAAAGATGTTTTAATGCAAATTACCAACAGCAAAAATCTGCGTCATCAAACATTACTGTCTTCAAATTTGGTTATAAACATCAATAGTTTTTCCTTCAAAAAAGGTTATCTAGACGATGTTTCGGGCAACGGCGGTGGATTTGTTTTTGATTGCCGAGGATTACCAAATCCGGGACGTTACGAGGAGTATAAAACCTTAAACGGGAAAGACGAAGCTGTGAAAAAATATTTAGAACAACACGACGAAGTTGCCGATTTTATTGACAATTCCTATCGTTTGGTTGCGCCTTCAATTCAAAATTACATCTCGCGAAATTTTGAACATTTGCAAATTAATTTCGGTTGCACAGGCGGACAACACCGCTCGGTTTACTGTGCCGAAAAAATTTCCAAGAAAATTCTGCAAAATTTTAATATACAGATTATTATAAAACATCGAGAACAAAATTAAAAAAATATTCACAAAAAATAGCGTCTATTTGAAAAATTATTTGTATTTTTGTAGTTGCATTTAGTTGCATTTTTTGAAATTAGTAAACTATTATCACCAATTATGAGCTTAAAAAACATCATTCGAATCGCCTTAGGCATTGCTGCCATCGTTTTGGCTTATTTCCTTTTTGAAAGTATTATGAAACCTCAACGTTTCGAAACAGAGAGAGCTGGAAGAGAAGCTCAAGTCGTTAATCGTCTCAGAGATATTCGCACGGCACAAATAGCCTATAGAAATCTCAATGGCAGATTTGCCAGCACATTAGACAGTTTGGTTATGTTTTTGGAAAACGGTCAACTGCCAACTGTAAAAAAAACCGGCGAAATCCCTGATTCTTTAACGGAAGCGCAAGCTTTAAGACTTAAAATTATCAGTCGCGATACGGTTTTTACTGATGCCTATTCTGTGTTGTTTCCTAATAATCCCGACAAAGCCAATCATTTGGCATCTTTGAGGTATATTCCTTTCACAAATCGTACCCAAGAGTTTACGATTGAAACAGGCTTTACCACTCGTGGCGGTGTGCAAGTTCCCACTATCGAAGTTAGTGCTCTTTTGATAGACTATATGTCTGAACCCAAGTACAGGCAGCTTGTTATTAATGCTACCCAACGTGCTATAGACATGAATCGATTCCCGGGTAGAAAATTCGGTTCGTTGGACGATCCTCATACCGAAGGAAACTGGGAATAGCACGATGTTGCAGCAGTTTAATATCGAACCTGCACAAACTACACTTATTCCAAGTAAATTTTTTCGTTCGGAATGGAGTGAGATAATTGCAGATTTGAATTTTCAGTTTGATCGAAATTCTCAGCTCGTTCTTTCCGAAACCTATAACAATATCGTTTTTTTGTCTGTTGTTGACAAAAAAATGTATGATTTTGCGATATTGATGTTTCCAACCGGCGAATATTACAGCATGTATCGCCATCTCTTTCAAACCTTTGAAAAATTAGTTCGTTCCGACAAACGAAATCGACATCAGATTTTCGTCAATATCACACTAAATTCCTTTGATTTGTTTATTTTTGAAAAACAACAACCGATTTTTGTAAACACGTTTACTTATCGATCTTCGGCTGACTTTTTATATTATTTTTTGTATGTGGTTAATCGGTTGAAAATCGACACGGGAGGTTTGACGTTAAAAGTGGTTGACTCTACTGTCAACTCAGACCATTTGATGACTGTTTTGGAGTCACATTTTCTGTCAGTGGTTAAACTTTCGGGCAGAGAAAATCCGTTGAATTTGCGAGTGCCTATCAAAAAGGGACTCTCGTTGATAAATTCCGCCTTATGCGAATAGTCAGTGGTTTCTTGAAAGGACGACGAATTCAAGCACCCGCGAATTTACCAACAAGACCGACTACAGATTTTGCTAAAGAAAGTCTGTTTAATATTCTCAACAATCGTGTTGATTTTGACGAGCTTGATGTTTTGGATTTATTTGCCGGAATCGGTAGTATGTCTTACGAATTTGTGTCGCGCGGCGCTAAAGCGGTAGTGGCGGTTGACAATAATCCCAAATGTGCCGATTTTATTAAGCAAACAGCGGAACACTTACACATCGAAAACCTTCACGTGATGCGAACTGATGCATTTGCATACATCGCCAAAACTCGCCAAACATTTGATATTATCTTTGCGGATCCGCCTTACGATTTGCAGACCATAAATTTATTGCCATCGTTAATTTTCGAATACAACTTACTAAATCCAAACGGTTATTTTATTTTGGAACATTCGGAACAATACGATTTTTCTACTATTCCGCATTTTTTTGAATTGCGAAAATACGGAAAAGTGCACTTTTCTTTTTTTTTGGAAAGTAAAGAAATTGGAAAATAAACTATTTTTTCCACTCAATTTGTGAAATCAGTAATCCGAAAATCACAATCGCAATTCCGATAATTTTTTGTGACGTAAAAATTTCGTCTAACAAGAAATACGCACCAACAGCAGTAATAATGGGGATGAGATTGGTAAACAATTGCGTTCTCACAGCGCCGATTTGTCTGATGGATTCAACAAAACAGATAAACGCCACGCCCGAACCGAAAATCGCCAACATAATGAAATTTCCATAAATCGAAAAATCAAAGGAAACGGAGCGAAACTCTTGCCAGCCCGTGGCTACAAAAAGTGGCAAAAACATCAATGCACTCAAAAAAGTTTGATAATATACAATCGTAAAAGGATTGTATTTTGTCGATAATTTCTGAATGCACAACACATAAACCACCGCCGAACCTATCGCCAACGATAAAAACAAAACTCCACGCACATCCACCATTAATTCAAAATTTTCGCCCAAAACCATATATAAAATTCCACCAAACGACACCATCAAGCCCAAAATAATCATCCAACTCGAACGTATACCAAACACAAACCACATCGCTATCGGAACAACAAGCGGAATAAGTGCAACCATAATCGCCGCAAAACTTCCACTCGAATGCAAAATACCGTAAGATTCACCGATTTGATACAAAAATGGCTCAACAAATGCAGCAAGTATCATTAATCGAAAATCTTTACCTTCAAATTTCTGTAGTTTTTTGGTAACTTTTACGAAAATAAACAAAAATAAACTTGCCAAAGTCAGCCGAATAAAAGTCATCGTGATTGGCGTATACACCTTTAAAATTTGTTCCGACCAAATAAAAGTCATGCCCCAAATTATGGCGAAAGTCAGCGGAAAAATATAGGCGTAACGAGAAGTTTTCATAATTGTGAATTGGAGCGTTCGATGTCTAAAATTTGCATGTCGGAAATGTTGTCCTTATCGATACAAAATCTCAAACACGTGATGTTTTTGTGAAATCCGAATTGCCCGGCAGCACCCGGATTTAGGAAAAGAAGTTGATATTTTTTATCGTAAATCACTTTCAAAATATGCGAATGTCCGGCTACAAAAATATCCGGTTTTTTTTCTCTCAAAATTTGCTGAATATGTTCAGGATAACGCCCGGGATAACCACCGATATGCGTCATCAAAACTGTTTTGTTTTCGCATTTAAAAAATTCGTATTTTTTGGTATGTCGCATCACTTCCGCATCGTCGCAATTCCCAAAAACTGCGATTGTTGGCTTGAATTGAGCGATTTTTTGTAACGTTGCGAGATTTCCAATATCACCTGCATGCCAGATTTGATCACAATCTTTCAAAAACTCAAACACGCGCTCATGTGTTGAGGCGTGTGTGTCGGAAATCACACCAATGCGCGTCATTTTTAGCGAAGGCGATTCAGCGATTTAACCATAGCTTCATCTTTGCGAATAGCACGTATTGCAAACCTAACCGACAACAGCGTAACCATCGGAATATACGTCATCCATAAATAACTTATTGCAGGAGCAACTTCTAAAGATATGGCTTTTGTAACCATACTTGCTGTAAAGAACATCGTGCCAATCAATAAAGCATTGATGAGAAGTGAAAGCGCACAAAGCCGAATTTGCAACTGACGGTTTTTATACATGAAAATCGCAACTCCTGTCAAACTCATGAAAAGTGTTGTCAAAATTTGCATGATAATAAACATGTAGTTATATCCGGTAAAGCCGTCCAAATTTGTAAGACCTAAAATACCGATATAACACGTGCCTACTGTTCCCAACTCGAAACTTGCAAATGGAAATCTAAAAAGAAGAGCGAACGAAAGGATGGCTAAAATTAAGAAAATAGTTTGTTTGCGTTGTATCATGGCTAAATATTTTTTTTGCAAAAATACAAAAAAATTTGTAATATCCGAAAAAAAATTGTACCTTTGTAATCTAATTTGAAATTTCATACAAATTTATTATTTATCCTTTTGGGAAGTTTTTCTTAGTAAACCCCTTAATTTCTTATGTTTAACAAAACTGAATTAGACGAAAAATCGTTTGAGGCACTTGTGGAAATTGCACAGTCTCTCGGACTCGAAAAAGTAAAACGCTTGGAAAAAACCGAATTGATCTACAAAATTTTGGATCAACAAGCTTTGAAAATTGCACAACGCGAATTGCCGGCTCCTGCGCCTGTGGCAGAAAAACGTCGTAGAGGACGTCCTGCGAAAGTGAAACCTGCGGAAGATGTAAAAGAAAATGTAAAAACGGAAACATCGCCAAAACCTGTTCCGACTCTTCAATTGCAAAAGTCACAGCCGGAATTGCCCATCGTGGCAGAGCCTGTTCAATCGCCTGAAGTACCCAAACCCGCTGATATTTCCGCAGGAATGCGTCCACGAAAAATTTTAGCACCGATTGGAAAACCGCAAAAGAAAGTTCAACAGCCAAACGGTGAACATGCTCCGCAAACCGCACCAAACAAGATTGTTTCGGACGTGAAAGAACCACAAAAGAAAGAGCCAAAGGTAGAGCAATCGAACGAAGACAAACACGAACATCAACATCAACACAAGCAAAAACCGCAACAATCTCCTAAAAAAGAGGAAACGATCTACTCGTTCGATGATTTTGTACCCTACGAAGGTGTTTTGGACGTTATGTCCGAAGGTTTTGGAATTTTGCGTTCGGCAGAATACAATTACTTGAACTCACCCGACGATGTATATGTGTCGTCCCAACAAATCAAGACATTCGGTTTGCGTATGGGCGACACTGTTCAAGGTTTTATTCGTCCGCCGAAAGAGCACGACAAATATTTCATATTGACCAAAGTTGAATTTGTGAACGGGCAAACCATTGAGGCTGCACGCGACCGCATTCCGTTTGATTATTTGACGCCGTTGTTTCCCGAAGAAAAGTTCAACATCACATCGCATCCGCAAAACTTCCTATCCACAAGGGTTATGGATATGTTTTCGCCCATTGGAAAAGGCCAACGTGGTTTGATTGTTGCACAACCGAAAACCGGAAAAACTATAATTTTGAAAGATCTCGCCAATGCGATTGCACATGCACATCCCGAAGTGTATATGCTTGTGTTGTTGATTGATGAGCGTCCCGAAGAAGTCACGGATATGCAGCGTAGCGTGAATGCAGAAGTGATTTCGTCCACATTTGACGAGCCTGCCGAGCGTCATGTGCGTATCGCAAATATCGTGTTGGAAAAAGCCAAACGCTTGGTGGAATGCGGGCACGATGTTGTGATTTTATTAGATTCTATCACACGTTTGGCGCGTGCTTACAATACGGTTAGCCCTGCATCCGGAAAAGTTTTGTCAGGTGGAGTGGAGGCCAACGCTTTGCAAAAACCGAAGAAATTTTTTGGAGCAGCACGAAATATCGAAGGTGGCGGTTCGCTTACGATTATCGCAACAGCCCTGATTGACACAGGTTCTAAAATGGACGAAGTTATCTTTGAGGAATTTAAAGGCACCGGAAATATGGAAATCCAATTAGATCGTAGATTGTCTAATAAGCGTGTATTTCCTGCGATTGACATTGTTTCGTCGAGCACACGTCGCGATGATTTATTGTTAAAACCCGACACCCAAAGTAGAGTTCAAATTCTCCGTAATCACTTGGCGGATATGACGCCTGTCGAAGCGATGGAATTTTTACGTGATCGAATGAAATTTACAAAAACCAATGAGGAGTTTTTGGTTTCGATGAATGGATAGATTTAATTCCGCGTATACCGCCAACGCCGAAATCCTGTAAACCCCACGGCACAAAGGATTACCAAACCTGTCGGCAAGCCGAGTGTGAGCAATAACCATTTGGTTTTTTCTTTCTCAATGCGCTGTTTGTCGAGCAGGCGGAGTTTGATTGTTTTTGCTCGTAAATCTAACAATAACGAGCCATCCAACAGATAATTCACGCAGTTTACGAAAAATGTTTTATTGGCGTAAATTTGTTTGGTATAGGGGTCAAAGCCCATCGGAAAAGGAAAACCTTGTTCGAAATTGAAACGATTCATGATAATGCTTGCATCCGAAATCACAATCATTTGTGTGGGATTACTTTGATGTTTCATGGGGATGGTAATTCGCTCTAAGCCGTAGGCCATGCGACGAGGAAAATGCGATTCGAAAGAACCTTCCAATAGCACCGCCACAGGAAGCTCGCCTCTTCGAAAATCGTTGGGATTGGGATTTTGTTTCAGAAGATCGAAGTTGATAATCGCCGGAAGGCTCACTGTTCGCGTATAAGGCGAAGTTGTCAAAAGAATGCTTTTATGAATATCATTTTCCAGTGTATCAATTGACGAAATAAATTCGGAACGTATAGGATTTAAATTTCTAACAATCGAATGCCGGTTTTGCGATACCAAGATCGGCAAAAACGGATACCTGAAAAAATCGGTTTGCGGTTGATCGCCGATATAGCCGGTGATTAAAGGTATTGAAGACGAATTCAAATCCATAATCAAGTTCGAGTTCACTCTCACGCCGTAGCGAAACAGCATATCGTTGAGATTATGCGGAAACTCCATGGCAAACTGTTCATCAGCACCTCTCAGAGAATCTAACGAAGCATTGCTTGCATCTAATGCCCACAGCACTTTTCCGCCGTGCATAATGTATTGATCAATTGCCCATTTATCAACGTCCGGAACGCGCTGTTTGGGTTGAACAATAATAATCGCATCGTAAGCGGGCAAAATTTCATCGGTGTCTTCCGAAAATGCCAGTAATGTCGCAGGGTTTTGGTTCATTCGCACACGTTCGACATCATAAAATCCGTCCAATGCAAACATGGCTTCCACAGTTTCATAAACGCCTGCTTCGCCGTGCCCTTCGATAAATGCTACACTTTTTTTATCTTTTTGTGTAAGTTTGTAAATCGTAGACATCAGTTGGTATTCCAACGTTTGAATAGAATTGTTGAGCGCTTCTTCCGAGGAAAGTCCGACTTGAGATTGCAACAATTCCATGACTTCCATTTCACCTTGATAAGTCACTTCTGCTGCAGGAAAGATCAGTTTTCGAGATACACCGCCTTTCTCTCTCACCTCAACATTTGTAGGTTGAATGCCTTTTTGCGCCAACTCAAATGACGTTCTGCCACGCTCTTTTTCATCTTTAATATCGTACAAATTGACAAACTCGAATTGCACCTTATCGTTGTAGGCGCGAAATTCCTCCAACATCTCTTTGGTAGCCGTTCTTAAACGCTTAAAACCCGGCGGTAAATCGCCGTCAAGATAGATTTTAAAATAGACAACTTTATCCAAATTTTTGACCAAATGTTTGGTGTTGCGATGTAAGGTGTAGCGCTTTTCGGACGTTAAATCTAATCTTAAGAAAACGAAAGATACTGCGAAGTTCAGCACAATCACCCAAAACAAAATTTGTCCAAAAAAAATCGAACGCTTAACAAATGACTTTTTTTGTGCTTGCAAACGATTCAACGTCAAGGTTACAAAGAGTGCAATAATTCCCAAGAAATACACCACATCTCGAATATCAATCACTCCTCTGCTCATTGATGTGTAATGCACACTCATGCCCAAATCTTGCACAAACGTTTCGTAGCGTCCAAAAAATCCACCGATGAGGTTGAAGCCAAACAACATAAATCCGCAAACGATCACACTCAAAATAAACGCTACAATTTGATTTTTCGAAATCACAGAAAGAAAAATTCCAATAGCCGTGAATGCTCCGCCGATAAAGAGCAATCCGAAATATGAGCCCCAAATTCCGCCCATATCGACATTACCTCTGATTTGACTGAGTTGTTGAATGGCATAAACGTAGGTTGCCGTTGGAATCAGAGCCAAAACCAACAGCGTAACACATGCCCAGTATTTTGCAGCAACGATTTGGAAATCGCTTAACGGTTTGGTCATCAAAATTTCAATCGTTCCAGTTCGGCGTTCTTCCGAAAAACTTCGCATGGTGATGGCAGGAATCAAAAACAAAAACACCATCGGTGCCATGCTGAAAAACGCGTCTAACGTAGCATAGCCATAATCAAAAATATTATAGCCCGACGGAAAAACAAACAAAAACAATCCCGTTAGCAATAAAAATACGGTAATCACCAAGTATCCCATCACCGATGAGAAAAACATTGAAATTTCTTTGAAGTATAGGTGTTTCATGTTACAAAGATACGAAAAAAATACAAAACCTTCACAAAAATCAAACAAATCTATTATTCAGACATTTTAAACCGAACAATAATCTTCGTATGTTTTTTTATTCCCAATAAACTCGCAGCATTCGACTTGTTCATAGCAATTTGCAAATACCCGTCGCTTGCAAACAAAGCCAAAATATCCGATATTCCGACGTCCGAATAAGCTGAAGAAATTTTCTGAACAGCATCGTTTCCGCCAAAAAAAATCTCAAAACGCTTAAATTGCGATTGCAACTCAGAAAACGCCGATTGATGAATATTCGTATTCACATTTTCATAACGGTCAATATAGGTTACATCACCCACAATTTCGACGTATAAAACCTGACCGTTAGACGTTTCCTGACGAATAATGGGAAAAGATGGCGTAATTTGATTCCTGAGTTGCGTTGGTATTCCAAGTTTGTTCGGTGGCGTTCCCGATGCCAAAAAAGCAGCAACTTTAGCAAACAAATCTCGATCCGGAAATGTGAAACATCCGTGGTCTTGCATTTCGGTAATTTCATAGACCTCAGTAGGAATTTCGTTTTTAGGAAAAAGTAATGAAAAAATACCGTTGTCCGTACCCACAAAAAACTGATTGCGATAACACACGATCAGATGTGCGCAATCCTTGTCGGCAATGGTATTTACACCGACAATATGTACAGTTCCGTCGGGCGAATGAGGATACACATTTCGGATGAAATAAGCTGCTTTGCCTATATCAAACACAGGTACGAAATGCGTAATATCAATAATATCGGCATTCGGCAAATATCCGTAAATTTTGGCTTTTACAGCTGCCAAATAATGGTCGTTTTCACCCCAATCGCTCGTTATCGTGATTAATCCCATGAAATTTTGCAAATAAACCTACAAAAATACAAATAATTTAGTGAATAATTGCAATTTTCGGAAAAATATTTTTTATCTGAGGTTATTTTTTCGTATCTTTGCAATAGTTTTTGAAGCACGATATCTATGGAACTACTTTTGATAGAAGACAACCGACGTCTCAGCGAATTCTTGGTCAAAGGCCTTGAAGAAAGCGGCTTTAGCGTTGTGTTGGCGGAAACAGGCACAGATGCGCGTCGATGGATTGCAGAAAAGACGTGGGATGCGATCTTGTTGGATATCATGTTGCCCGATATTGATGGCTTCGAACTTTTACAATACACGCGTTTCAAGGAAAATCACACGCCTATTTTAGTGCTTAGCGCTCTGAACGAAACCGATGACAAAGTGAAAGCCCTTGAATATGGCGCAGATGATTATCTTTCAAAACCGTTTCATTTTAAAGAATTGGTTGCACGCATTCACGCATTAACTCGACGATTCAAGAAAAATTACAGCGAACAATCGAATGTTTTGCAGAGCGATGATTTAAAACTCTATGTTGACGAACACCGCGTGGTTAGAGGTGAAAAAGAGATCAAACTGACACTTCAGGAATTTAAATTGTTGAAATATTTGATGGAAAACAAAAATAGAATTATGTCAAGAACGCAGATTTTAGACGCAGTTTGGGGCTATAATTATGATACAAACACGAATGTTATCGACGTTTATATTTCTTATCTTCGAACAAAAATCGACATGGAAAATTTACCGAAATTGATAGAAACCGTCAAAGGTGTCGGCTACCGCATTCGAACAATAGATTAAATTATGAAGATTCAAACCCGCTTAAGTCTGTTTACATCCGTTATTTTCGGAATCATTTTTTTGGTGGCTTCGGCTTTTATCTATGGATTATTCCGCAGTAATGCAGAACAAGCGATATACAGAGGACTTGAAAAAACCGCCTATCTCACAGCGTTTTTTTATCTTGAGGAAGACGAATTGAGTAGTGATGAATTTGCTGAAGTACGCCGACAATTTCACGAGTCGGTCAACATGAATTATCAAGTTTACGACATGGAAAACAATATCTGGCGTGGCGTAGAAACGTCCAAAGTCAGCGATTTGATATTGGAAAAAATCCGCGAAAAACAAGCCCTTTCGTTTCAATCCGACGATTTTTTCTGTCATGGAATTTTTTATCGCGATAATCAAGGTGATTTTGTTGTTGTAACGAAAGAAAATCGGGACGTATTGTCGGAACAACTTAGTGCACTGCTTTGGATTTTGGTTTTGGCGTTTGTTTTCGGAATTTTAGCAGTTATTTTTTCGAGCAAATGGATTGCGAAAATGGCGTACCGACCGTTTAGTAAAGTTATTCGCCAAGTCAAAAATATTTCCACGCAAAATTTGAATGTACAAATCAAATCATCGCAAACGGAAGACGAATTGCAGGCTTTGATCAATACATTTAATGAATTGTTGTTGAAAATTTCAGAAACGGTAGTTGTTCAAAAAAACTTCGTAAAATATGTTTCTCATGAATTTAAAACGCCGTTAGCCGCGTTGCTTGGGAATTTGGAAGTTTTTCTAATTAAAGATCGCAATCCCGAAGAATATAAAATTCTGGCCGAAAAATTAGTGCAACACGTTCATCAATTAGAGAATATTTTAGACACACTCATGGTGATTTCTGATTTGAGAAACGATACAGGAACCGCGACATCTGTACGTTTGGACGAATTGGTTTGGGAAATTATTGACCAACTGAAAAACGATTACCCAAATTCCAAAGTTTTAGTCAATGTAAACCTTTCACCCGCCGAAGCCCATCTGTTAAACATTCACAAAGACAGGACTCAATTGCTGATGGCTTTATTCAACTTGATTGAAAATGCCGTAAAATATTCTCGCGATTATTCGGTCGAAATTGAACTATTCAAAAAAGACAGTACCCTTTGTTTAGCAATTCGCGATAACGGTATCGGCATTCCTCCCGAGCAAATTCAACACGTTAGTAAGCCATTTTATCGCGCTGATAACACAAATAAAATTCAAGGCTCGGGCATTGGACTGTCCATTGCATTGCGGATTTTGGAGAAAAACGATATTCACTACGAAATTCTATCCAAAGAGCAAGAAGGGGTTACGGTTTTGCTCAAATTTGACTTGTAATGTTGCTTTTTCATGTTATGTTGTTAAAAACTTTTTGCTTAAAACCGTTTTTTGTGTGATAAATCAACTATCTTTGCATAACCGAAGCTCGAAGAGCGAGCTCAACGAAGTTAAAATTTTATGATGAAGCGAAAAATTTGTATATTAGTTTGGTGTTGCGCGATTGCGCCGCTGTTTGCGCAGGTTGAAAAGATCAATCCCGTTGATGAAGTTCTGAAAAATCTGACGTTGGAAGAGAAAATTGCACAATTGATAGTGATTCGTTCCGATGCGCAGGGCAATACGGCTTATTTTGCAAGAATTGCGGAAAGTATCAAACAATATGGTATTGGCGGTGTTTGTTTTTTTAAAGGAACACCACACGGATTGGTTTATGCGAATAATTTGTATCAAGCCACGTCGAAAATTCCGTTGATGGTGAGTATCGATGGCGAATGGGGCGTAGCCATGCGCTTGGACAGCGTTACGGCATTTCCTCGTCAGCAAACATTGGGTGCATTGCAAGACGATTATTTGGTTTTTGAGATGGGCGAATTGGTTGCCGAACAATGCAACAGACTTGGCATTCACGTTAATTTTGTGCCATGCGTTGATGTCAATTCCAATCCGAAAAATCCGGTGATTAATACACGTTCGTTTGGTGAAAACCGCATAAATGTGGCAAACAAGGGCATCGCCTATATGCAGGGATTGCAATCAAAAAACGTGTTTGCATCTGCCAAGCATTTTCCCGGACACGGCGATACCGATGTTGATTCTCACTATGATTTGCCGGTTATCAAACATTCGTTTGAACGTATAGATTCTATTGATTTGTTTCCATTCAAAATGCTGATTAGAAATGGCGTAAAAAGTGTGATGATTGCGCACTTGAATATTCCTGCGATGGACAAATCGCGGTATCCGTCGTCGGTTTCCAAGTTTATTGTGGATACGCTTTTAAAACAAAATATGGGTTTTAATGGTTTGGTTTTTACCGATGGTTTGGAGATGGAGGGTTTTACAAAATTCGGAACAAACGGCGAAATGGAATTGCGTGCTTTGGAGGCAGGCGTAGATATTTTGCTGTTGCCCATCAATACGGAACGAACAATTAATACAATTGCAGATGCCGTGCGTTCGGGACGAATTTCCGAAGACTTGATTGATGAAAAATGCAGAAAAGTTTTACAAACCAAATACGATTTAGGCATTCTGCATCAAGCGCCAATTGTGAGTTTCGAGAATTTATTGCAAGATTTGAATACCGACAGAGTTACACAATTGAATCAAAAAATTTATGCTAATGCAATTACAGTTTTGGAAAACAAAAACGCTATCTTGCCCATAAATCCTGAAAAATATAGGCGTATAGCAAACATCAATATCGGTGATACAAAGCCGAATCTGTTTCAAAAAACGGTATCGGAATATAGTTCTTCCACAACGTTTAATTTTCATCGCGATTTTTCGGAAAAGAGCATAGATTCTATTGTTCGACTGTTTGAAAAAAACGACTTGTTGATTGTTTCCGTCACCAATACGAACATAAATGCAAGACGAAATTACGGTGTAACACCACAAACCATTCAATTGATTAGAAGGCTTCAAATCCCTGGAAAACCAATGGTTTTGACAATTTTTGCAAGTCCATACGTATTAAGTTCGTTTCCGAAAAACTTCTCAACAGACGGTTTGGTAATCGCTTATCAGGAACAGCAAACTGCGTTGGAAATGGCTGCTCACGGTATTTTTGGAACGAGTGCTATGAAAGGCCGACTACCGGTTACGGCTTCCGAACGGTATCCGATATTTTCAGGGCTTCCGTTGAAACAAGCGCGTTTAGCGGCTGTTACAAATACTTCAGATACGTTGTTTTCTGCGATTGACGCACGTTTGCAGAAAGCGATTGTAGATAGTGTGTTTCCGGGTTGTCAAGTGTTGGTAGCAAAGGATGGGAAAATTGTCTACAATAAAGCGTTCGGTTCTCATACGTATGAAGACATGCTTCAAAACGTAAAATTAGCCGACATCTACGATGTGGCTTCCGTAACAAAGGTTGCAGCAACTACGTTGGCGTTGATGAAACTCTACGACGAAGGAAAATTCAAGATGAACGATAAATTGTCTACTCATTTGCCTTATCTTAAAAACACAAACAAGGCGGATATGACCATTCGTCAGGTATTGGGTCACCAAGCGGGTTTGCGACCGTCTATTCACACTCACAGAAACGACACTTTGTTCAGCACTACTCGGGATTCGGTGTTTTTTATACAAGTTGCAGAAGGATTTTATACCTCGAAAGCAGCGTTGGATACGCTTCGCAAACATATCGTGGAAAGCCCGTTAATTCCTAATAGGCCGTATAGATATAGCGATTTAGGGTTTTATCTCATTGCTGAATTAATTCAGCAATTAAGTGGGCAAACCTTGGATGAATATGTGACTGAAAATTTCTACAAACCACTAAAATTAAGCCATACCACGTTTCATCCTACTCAACAATTTCCGCTTTCGCAAATTATTCCCACCGAGGATGACACGGTTTTTCGCAAACAACTGATACATGGATTTGTTCACGACCCAACGGTGGCCATGCTTGGCGGAGTGGGCGGTTCCGCAGGTTTATTTTCCAATGCCGAAGATTTGGCGGTGATTATGCAAATGTTACTCAATCGTGGCGAATACAACGGACAACGCTATATTTCCGAACAAACCATAGATTTATTCACTCAACGCATTCTTCCAAACAATCGTCGTGGCGCAGGTTTCGACAAACCTGCGGATGATCCGACAAAAAGTCCGGCAGCTGAATCCGCATCCAAAAAAAGTTTCGGACATTCAGGTTTTACAGGCACTTTGGTATGGGCAGACCCCGAAAATCAACTGATATTTATTTTTCTTTCAAACCGTGTTCATCCTACGGCTGCGAATAATAAATTGTTGCGTGAGAATTTTCGTCCGGAATTGCAGCAGATGTTTTATGATACGTTGCGATAATTAAATCACATTAATACGCTTTTAAATTTTTATCGCTAACAATGGTTTTTCCACCTCGTTGGCGAATGATAGCAATACCTTTTTCTTTAGCTTTGCGAATAATTGCATCATTAAAACTCAAACTTGCTAAACCTAAATAGATATTTCGATTTTTGTAATGCGGAAACCACTTACGAAACGAATCCGCTTTCGCAATCACTTTTTCAATATCAGCAACTCTAGCTTTGTATTTGATTTCGATGATAGCAATATTTTTGTCGTTGTGCAAAACAATATCAAACTCGTCACTCTCATCATCTTTTTTGATGTTAACATTGGTTTGCAAACTATCGAAATGCATATCTGCAAAAACCGGTTCGTGTTTGAATGTATTGGCAAAATACTCTTCTGCAAAATCGCCATTACTGTTTGCCATTCCGCCGATATCTTTGGAAATATTTTTATGCGATTCTCGAAGTTCCCTTATGGATTGGGTAATTTTCTCTATGGATTTCGTGTTTTCTTTCGCCATCGCAAGAAGTTCTTCAAATGTTAGATCAGATTCTTCTTTTGCTGTTTCTTTTTTCATAACCGTTAAAATTTTCTGCAAAGTTACAACAAAAAAATAGTTCGACCAAAAAATTTTAGTTAAAAAGTGTTAAAATTAAGAATTTTTAACTAAATCCTTGTAAGCTATTGATAAACAAAATATATCTTTTCAGGCAGGTCGGAACCTGCCTGAAAAGAACGAAGATAAGTTTTGAAATCGCCAAATGATAGCAAAAAAAGATTATATCAACCCCTTTTTATGCTTTTCCCCAATCACGCGAAGCATATCCTCCGTCATCGCATCCAAATCATATTGCGGCTTCCAGCCCCATTCTTCGCGAGCAGCACTGTCGTCGATTGAATTTGGCCAACTGTCGGCAATGGCTTGACGAAAATCAGGCTTATAAGTGATTTCAAAATTCGGCATGAATTTGCGAATGGATGCTGCCAATTCTTTTGGCGTTACACTAAACGCGCCAACATTGAAACCCGCATGGTGTTTGAGTTTTCCAAAGTCGGCTAAAAATAAATCCGTTGTGGCTTTCAAACAATCAGGCATATACATCATCGGCAACATCGTGTCTTCCTTCAGAAAACACTCGTACTTGCCGTGTTTCACCGCATCGTAAAAAATTGCAACGGCATAATCCGTTGTTCCTCCACCGGGTAGCGTATCGTTGCTGATAATGCCAGGATAACGCAATCCGCGAATGTCCATACCATATTTTTGAACGTAGTAATCGCCGAGCAATTCGCCGGCAACTTTGGTTACGCCGTACATGGTTGAGGGTTGTAAAATCGTGTCTTGTGGGGTTTTATCGCACGGTGTGGTTGGACCAAAAGCAGCAATCGAACTCGGAATAAAAATGCGTTTGATACCTTTTTCGCGTGCTACTTCGAGCACATTCATCGTACCATTAATATTGATATTCCACGCTAATTGCGGATTTTTTTCGCCTACAGCCGAAAGGATTGCAGCTAAATGAATAATACCATCAATTTGGTATTTATCAACCAACAGTTCTAATTTTGGGCGATCTAA